>DATEKH010000194.1:0-2843 GCA_035277525.1 Allostellaceae bacterium | reverse complement strand
CGTCAACCGCCGCGTGCTCGAAGTGCTCGAGATCTCCCGGCTCACCAAGGTCTTTCAAATCTATTCCGCCGAAGAGGTCGCTCTCCAGTCGTTCATCCGCCATTGAAGGATCGCCGCGCGCAATAGGCATCTGCGGTGTAGAATCTTCCGTCGCTTCGCGAAGGACTACCTCAAAGGACCATCGCCGCCGCTCACAAAAGGACAATTCCGAATGAAAATGAATCGCCGCATCCGGCTCTCGACGCTCCTTGCTGTCTCGCTGCTGATATGTGTCGCGTCGCCGCTTTTGCTGCGCGCCGACGAAGGCATGTGGACCTTCGACAATTTCCCCTCCCGCACCCTCGGTGCAAAGTACGGCTTCGCCCCATCCCAGGAGTGGCTCGACCATGTTCGCCTCTCCTCGCTGCGAATTGCTGCCGGATGTTCCGCGTCCTTCATTTCTCCGCATGGCCTGGTGATGACCAACCACCACTGCGTCCTCGACTGCGTGCAGCAGCTTTCCACCGCGCAGCAGAATTTCGTCGACAAGGGTTTCATGGCCGGCGCGCCCGCCGACGAGCGGACGTGTCCCGCGTTCGAACTGGATCAGTTAATCCAGGTCCGCGACGTCACCCCCGAAATACGGAAAGCCCTCGCCGGCAAAACGGGCGCTGCCGCCAATTCCGCCTTGCACGCGCAAGAGGCTGAGCTTCAACAAAGCTGCGCCTCCGACCCCGCCCAGTTGTGCCAGGTCGTCTCGCTTTACGACGGCGGCATTTACGACCTCTACCGCTATAAGAAGTACACCGACGTGCGCCTCGTGTTCGCTCCCGAAATGTCCGTCGCGCAGTTTGGCGGCGATCCCGACAACTTCAATTTCCCCCGCTACGATTTCGATATGGGCCTTTTGCGCGTCTACGAAGACGGGCATCCCGCGGCCACACCCGACTACTTGAAGTGGAGCGCCGGCGGCTCGAAGCCCGGCGATTTGGTGTTTGTCTCCGGCAACCCTGGAGGCACCAGCCGCGAACTCACCACTGCGCAATTGGCCTTCGAGCGCGATACGGCGCTTCCCAGCGCGATTCCCGCGATTTCCGAGTACCGCGGCCTGCTCGAACAGTTCATCACCGAAAGCCCCGAACGGGCGCGCGAAGCGGCTGCCGATCTCGATTTCGACGCGAACAGTTACAAGGTGTTCTTCGGCCGGGAGCAGGCACTGCTCGATCCGCAATTTTTCGACATCAAAGTCCGCGAAGAGCAAAAGCTCGCGCAGGCCGCTGCGGCCGATCCAAAGCTCGCCGCCGACAAATCGGCGTGGGACGACATCGCCCGGATCCAGACAACGCGCGCCCAACTCTTCGATCAGCAGTACAGCACCGCCTTGTTTCGCCGCTCCGATCTGTTCTCTTACGCCGTTGCCCTCGTGCGCGCCGCCGAAGAGCGCACCAAGCCCAACAATCAGCGTTTGCCCGAGTACACCGACCAGGCCCTGGCTGGCATTCAACAGCAAATTTCCGCGCCGGTCCCCGTTTACAAAGACCTCGAAGAACTTCAACTCGCCTGGGCGTTTTCACTGACGCGGCGCAATCTTGGCGTGGACGACCCGTTCGTGCGCAAAATGCTCGGAAAGGAGTCGCCCGAGCAGTTGGCGCAACGCCTCGTGAGTGGAACGCACCTGGATGACCCCAGCGTCCGCGAAGCCCTCTACAAGGGTGGCGAAACGGCCGTCGAAGGTTCCACCGATCCCTTGATCGTTTTCGTTCGCTCGATTGATCCCGATCTCCTCGCGCAGCGCAAGGAGTACGAGGCTCGCGTCGAAGCGCCCACCCGCGCGGCAGCCGAAAAGATAGCGAAGGCGCGCTTCGCCATCTACGGCGCCAGCGTTTATCCCGACGCGACGTTCACCCTGCGCCTGAGCTACGGCGTCGTGAAGGGTTTTACCGACGCGCGCGGAAAATCCGTTGAGCCGTACACGACCATCGGCGGGCTCTTTGACCGCGCTACCGGTGCGCCGCCCTTCGATCTTCCGGAAAGCTGGCTATCCGCCAAGTCCCGGTTGAATCTCGAGACGCCCATGAACCTCTGCACCACCAACGACATCATCGGCGGCAATTCGGGCAGCCCGCTCATCAACAAAGACGGCGAAATCGTCGGCCTGATCTTCGACGGCAACATCTTCTCGATTGGCGGTGATTACGCCTATGACGCGGCCAAAAATCGCGCCGTCGCCGTGGACAGCCGCGCCCTGCTCACCGGCCTGAGCCAGGTCTACCACCTCACCCGCATCGTCAACGAAATCGAATCCGCCCGGAAATAGAACGTCGGCGTCTCGCCGGCTTTTGCTTTTAGGTTTGAATGTAGCGCCGGGTCTTCAGCCCGGCAGCCTTTTGTCGTTGTAGCTGGCCCTTGTAGCGGCCGCCTCGCTTTTCAGGCGGGCGCCTCTCGTTTTGCCTCGGCATGGCTCGTAATGGCACCCAGTCGACCTCGCCCTTGTACCGGTCTGGGACCGCCAATCCCCCGATTGGCGCTTTCGTGCGGTCCCCCAAAAACAAAGAGAACAGAAGCCACACCGCCGATCCAAAACCATCGCCGCATCCGCCAACCGCAAGACCTCGGCTTTGCTCGTAATCTAGCCCACCTCTTTCAGAGGTGAGGCATTGGCTCCGCGCCACGTATCAGCGTATGCCTTCACCCATGTCACCACGCATCGGATGTTCGGCCGTCTACCGCGCGAGATGCACCCGCCGCAGCAGGTCCTGGAAGCGAGGATCGCCACGTATCGGATCGAACGCCGGCTCGACTCTCAGCGTCGTCATGATATTTGACTGCTGCGCGTATGCTTTTTCCAGATCTGCCAGAGCCCC
>DATEKH010000193.1:0-52995 GCA_035277525.1 Allostellaceae bacterium | reverse complement strand
CGCATTACCATATGGGCGGCATCCGCGTCGGCCCCGATCTTGAAACCGGCGCGCGCAATCTCTTCGCTGCGGGCGAGGCGATCGGCGGCGCCAACGGCGCCAACCGGCTGTCGGGCAACGCCATCAGCGAGGCGCTGGTCTTCGGCCGCCGCGCCGGCCTCGCCGCAGCTTCGCGCGCGAAGGAAGGCGCCGCGCCCCGATGGCACGAGCGGGCAGCGCGTGCGTCCTTGGACCTGGTCGCCGCGATGGGCGGCAAGCCCAAGACCAACCTCGCCGCGCTCATCGTGGAACTGCAGCAGGTCATGCAACGCCATGTCGGCCCCTTCCGCTCGGGCCCGGGGCTCGAGGCCGCGCTCGACGAGATCGCCGCGCTCGCGGAAAGTTTAGGCAAGCTCCCGCCCGGCGCGCCCGGCCGCTTCGATCCCGAGCGCCTCGACTGGTTCGATGCGCGCAACATGCTGCTCGTCGCCGAGGCGGTGACGCGCGCCGCACTGTCGCGGCGCGAATCCCGTGGCGCGCATCAGCGCGAGGATTTCCCGGCGACGGACGAGGCCTGGCGCGTCAACCAGGCGCTCTCGCTCGACGGGGCGCGGCTCTTCGTCGAGCGAATTGGCGCGCAGCGCGACGCGCTGGCGGACGCGCGATGAGCCGCATCGCAACTCTCGTGATCCGCCGCGGCCAGCCGGGCGAAGCGCCGCGCTGGACGCGCTATGCAATGCCGTTCGAGCCCGGGCAATCCGTGCTCGACGCGCTGCGGCGCATCCGCGCCGAGCATGATCCGAGCCTCGCCTTCCGCTTTTCCTGCATCAACGCCAATGCGTGCAAGGAATGCGTGATCCTCGTCGACGGCAAGACCGTCTACGCCTGCACGGCGCGGCTCGACGAGCGCGAGATGAGGCTCGAGCCGCTCGCCAACAAGGCGCTCATCCGCGATCTCGCGACCGAGATCGCGCCACCCGACGAGCGTCTTGCCAACGCGGCAGCAACGCCTGTCCGCCGGTGACGCTCAGGCAATCGCATATGCTCACTGCAAGAGCATCCTGCGCCCTTCGACTGCGCGCTTCGCGCGCGCTCAGGGTGAGGAAAAATAATTGATGGCATTGAGAAAAGCACCTCATCCCGAGCGAAGTCGAGGGACGCACGGCCGCTTTCCAGCGATAAGGAATACCCCTGGGAGCCTCCCCTTCCCTTGCCGGAACCTCGCCGCCTCCCTATAGTGCCGGCTTTAATGACGGCCGATCCAGCGAGCTTCGCGTTTCCGCACCGCCACTTGTTGGGCATCGAGGGACTTTCGCCCGACGACATCACGGCGTTGCTCGACCGCTCCGAGAGCTATATCGAGCACAACCGCCAAGCAGACAAAAAGCAATCACTGCTGCGCGGCCGCACCATCATCAATCTCTTCTTCGAAAGCTCGACCCGCACGCGCACCTCGTTCGAGCTCGCGGGCAAGAGGCTGGGCGGCGACGTCATCAACATGTCGGCGCAATGGAGCTCGATCAAGAAGGGCGAGACCCTGATCGACACCGCCGTGACGTTGAATGCGATGCATCCCGACGTGCTGATCGTGCGCCATCCGGAATCGGGCGCGGTGCAGCTTCTGTCGGAGAAGGTCGATTGCGCGGTGATCAACGCCGGCGACGGCATGCACGAGCACCCGACGCAGGCGCTGCTCGATGCGCTCACTATCCGGCTGCGCAAGGGCCGGCTGCAGGGATTGATCGTCGCGATTTGCGGCGATGTGGCGCATAGCCGCGTCGCGCGCTCGAACATCCAGCTCCTCAACACCATGGGCGCGCGGGTTCGGGTGGTGGCGCCCCGCACCTTGCTGCCTGCTGCGATCGAGCGCCTCGGTGTCGAGGTGTTTCACGACATGGCCGAGGGCTTGAAAGGCGTCGACATCGTGATGATGCTGCGCCTGCAGCTGGAGCGCATGCAGGGCAGCTTCGTTCCGTCCCTGCGCGAGTATTTCCACTTCTTCGGCCTCGATTCGAAGAAGCTCGAAGCGGCGAAGCCCGATGCGCTGATCATGCATCCCGGGCCGATCAATCGCGGCGTCGAGATCGATACGGAAGTCGCCGACGACATCGACCGCAGCGTCATCCGCCAGCAGGTTGAGATGGGCGTCGCGGTGCGCATGGCCTGCCTCGAAGCCTTGAGCCAGACACCGCGCAACATCGCGCCGGCGAAATGACCCGCACGCTCTTCACCCATGCGCGGCTGCTCGATCCGGCATCGCGCCTCGACCGCAGGGGCGAGGTGTTGGCGAGCGATGGCGCCATCGCCGCGATCGGCGAGAATCTCCCGCGCGACGGCGCCGAGATCGTCGATTGCGGCGGGCATTGCCTCGCCCCCGGCATCGTCGATATGCGCGTTCAGCTGCGCGAGCCCGGCGACGAGCACCAGGAGACGATGGCGACGGCGGGAAGGGCGGCGGCCGCGGGCGGAGTAACCACCGTGGTGGCGCTGCCCAACACCGACCCGGTCATCGACGAATTCGCGCTCGTCGAGTTCGTCGCAAGGCGATCGCGCGATGTCGGTCTTTCGCGCATTCGCACCTACGCCGCCGCGACCAAGGGCCTGCGCGGCAAGGAGCTGACCGAGATGGGGCTGCTCGCCGCCGCGGGTGCGCTCGGCTTCACCGACGGCATCACGGCCATCGCCGACGCCGTGGTGATGCGCCGCGCCCTCACCTATGCGACGAATTTCGATCTCCTGATCATGCAGCATCCCGAGGAGCCGCGCCTCGCCGAAGGCGGGACGATGACCGAAGGCGAGATCGCGACGCGCCTCGGCCTGCCTGGCATCAATCCCGCCGCCGAGGTGATGATGATCGAACGCGATTTGCGCCTCGTCGAGGTCACTGGCGGACGCTATCACGTCGGCCATGTCTCGACCGCCGAGGCGATCGAGGCGATCCGCCGCGCCAAGGCGCGCGGTCTGTCCGTCACCTGCGACACGGCGCCGCCCTACTTCGCGCTGAACGAGACCGCGGTCGGCGAGTACCGCACCTTCGCCAAGGTGTCGCCGCCCTTGCGCAGCGAGGAGGATCGCCGCGCCGTGGTCGAAGGCGTGCGCGACGGCACGATCGATGCGATCGCGAGCGATCACGCCCCGCAAGATCGGGAGTCGAAGCGCCTGCCCTTCGCTTCCGCCGCGAGCGGAATGGTCGGGCTCGAAACCTTGCTGCCGCTCGCGCTCGAGCTTCATCACAGCGCCGGAGTGCCGCTGTTGCGCGTACTCTCGGCGCTTTCGCAGCGGCCGGCCGAGATCCTGCGGCTGCCGGCCGGCAAGCTCGCCATCGGGCTGCCAGCCGATTTCGTGATCTTCGATCTCGATCGTCCGTGGCGGATCGACGTTGACGCGTTCCACTCGAAATGCCGCAACTCGCCCTTCGACGGCCGCCCGACCCAAGGCCGCGTGCTGCGCACGGTCGTCGCCGGGCGCACCATCCACGCCGACGCGGCGGCCTGACCCGAGAGCGCCGCCGATGCCATCGAATTTGAGCATCCCGGCGGCGTGCGCGCTTGTCGCCTATCTCGCGGGCTCGATCCCGTTCGGCTTGCTCCTCACCAGGGCGCGCGGTCACGGCGACATCCGCGCGCTCGGCTCCGGCAATATCGGCGCGACCAACGTGCTGCGCACCGGCGACAAGGGCTTGGCGCTGCTGACGCTCATCTGCGACATCGCGAAGGGCGTGGTGCCGGTGCTGATCGCGCGGCAGTTCGGCCCGCCGGCGGCCGCGGCCGCGGCGATCTTCGCGCCGCTGGGTCATATCTTCCCGGTCTGGCTCGGTTTCAAGGGCGGCAAGGGTGTCGCCACCGCGGGCGGCGCGCTCCTCGCCTATGCGTGGCCGGCCGCGCTTGCTGCCGCCGCAACCTGGATCGCGGTCGCGCTCGTCTTCCGTTACTCCTCGCTCGCCGCGCTCGCCGCCGCGGCGAGCGCCCCGCTCTATACTTGGCTTTTTTTGCGACAGCTCGGCCCGACAGAGATCGTCCTCTTCATCGCAATTGTCGTGCTTGCGCGCCACCGCGAGAATTTTGCGCGGCTGCTGCGTGGCAAGGAAAGCAAGATCGAGCTGAGGAAAAAGAGCGCGTGAGCGACCCGACGCTGATGCCGACGCGACGCCGCTCGCCGGTTCTCTTGCCGCGCCGATGAGTCCGCGCAGCTTGAACCCGGCCGAGCGGCTCGATTGGCTGCGCCTCATTCGCAGCGAGAATGTCGGGCCGATCACCTTCTACCAACTACTGGCGCGCTTCGGCTCGGCGGAAGCGGCGCTCGAGGTGCTGCCGCGAATCGCGCGCAGCGGCGGCCGCGCGAAGCCGCTCGCCATATGCAGCCGCGCCGCCGCCGAGCGCGAGTTCGCCTTGCTGCATGCCGCCGGCGCGCGGCTCGTCGCCTGGGGCGAGCCCGAGTATCCACCGGCGCTCGCCGCGGTCGATGACGCGCCGCCGCTGATCGCGATGAAGGGCGTCGCGCGTCTCTTCGAGCGCACCGCCGTCGCGATTGTCGGCGCGCGCAACGCGTCGGCGAACGGCCGACGCTTCGCCCGCGACATCGCCGTGCAGCTCGGTCAGCAGGGATTGCTGATCGTCTCGGGTCTCGCCCGCGGCATCGACGCGGCGGCGCATGAGGGCGCGCTCGCAAGCGGCACGGCGGCGGTGCTCGCCGGCGGCATCGACAAGGTCTATCCGCCCGAGAACCGCGCGCTGCACGAAGAGATCGCCGAGCGCGGCGTGCTGCTCGCCGAGATGCCGGTTGGAACCGAGCCGCAGGCGCGGCATTTTCCCCGGCGCAATCGCATCATCTCCGGCGCGAGCCTCGGCGTTCTCGTGGTCGAAGCGGCGGCGCGCTCGGGCTCGCTCATCACCGCGCGTTACGCGCTCGAGCAGGGACGCGAGGTCTTCGCCGTTCCCGGCTCGCCGCTCGATCCGCGTTGTCGCGGCACCAACGACCTCATCCGCAACGGCGCGACGCTGGCCGAATCGGCCGACGACATTTTGCGCGAATTGGCGCCCGCCTTGCGGCCTTCCCTGGCCGAGCGAAGTGCCGACGCGTCCGTTCTCGCGAGCGCCGTTCCGGCCGACGCCGACCTGACGCTCGCGCGCCAAAAGATTACCGAATTGTTGTCGCCCAATTCAGCGCCGGTTGACGAACTCGTGCGACAATGCCAATTGTCGCCCGCGCTCGTGGTCACGGTGTTGCTGGAACTCGAGCTGGCCGGACGCATCGAGCGCCACCCCGGCAATCGTGTGTCCTTGCTTTGAGGCGAGCCAATCGCCATTTGTTGCGGTGTTGAGCCTGCCGGAAGGGTTAATAGGAAGTTAAGAACAATGGATGTCGTGGTCGTCGAATCGCCAGCCAAGGCGAAGACAATCAACAAATATCTGGGCAAAGGCTTCACCGTGCTGGCGAGCTACGGCCACGTGCGCGATTTGCCGTCGAAGGACGGATCGGTGCTTCCCGATCACGACTTCGCCATGTCCTGGGAAGTCGATGGCAAGGCCAACAAGCGCTTGCAGGACATCGCCGCGGCGGTGAAGGGCGCGACCAACCTCTATCTCGCGACCGACCCGGATCGCGAGGGCGAGGCGATCTCGTGGCATGTGCAGGAAGTGCTGCGTCAGCGCAAGGCGCTCAAAGGCGTCGACGTGAAGCGCGTGGTGTTCAACGAGGTGACGAAATCGGCGGTGCAGGACGCGTTCAAGCATCCGCGCGCGCTCGACCGCGAATTGGTCGATGCCTATCTCGCGCGCCGCGCGCTCGATTACCTCGTCGGCTTCACCTTGTCGCCGGTGCTATGGCGCAAGCTCCCGGGCAGCCGCTCGGCGGGCCGCGTGCAATCGGTCGCACTGCGCCTCATCTGCGAGCGCGAAGCCGAGATCGAAGCCTTCAAGCCCCGCGAATACTGGTCGGTCGAGGTCGAGTTCGCCAATGCGGCGGGCGAGCGCTTCGTGGCACGGCTCACCCATTTGAACGGCAAGAAGCTCGAGCGTTACGATCTGCCGAACGAGAAAGCCGCGCGCGCGGCCGCCGACGCCATCGCGCGCCAGACCGGCTTTGCCGTCAGCGAGATCGAGCGCAAGCAGATCCGCCGCAATCCGCCGCCGCCTTTCACCACCTCGACATTGCAACAGGAGGCCTCGCGCAAGCTCGGTCTTGGCGCGTCGCGCACGATGCGGATCGCGCAGCGTCTTTACGAAGGCGTCGATATCGGCGGCGATACCGTCGGTCTCATCACCTATATGCGCACCGATGGCGTGACGCTGTCGGGCGAGGCGATCGCCGCAGCCCGCCGCCTGATCGAGCAGGATTACGGCAGGAATTATCGCCCCGACGAGCCGCGCGTCTATCGCACCCAGACGAAGAACGCGCAGGAGGCGCACGAGGCCATCCGCCCGACCGACATGTTCCAGCGTCCGGCCGCGGTCGCGCGTCATCTCGACGACGAGCAGCGCCGGCTTTACGAGCTGATCTGGAAGCGCGCGGTCGCGAGCCAGATGGCGACGGCGCTCATCGACCAGGTCGCGGTCGATATTGCCTCGCCGGACGGCAAGATCGTGTTGCGCGCCAATGGCTCGACCATCGCCTTCGACGGCTATCTCGCGCTCTATCACGAAGACCTCGACGATCCCGAGGAGGACGAGGAAGGGCGGCGTCTGCCGCCCTTGAAGGAGCGCGAGGCGCTCGAGCGCGGCGAGATCAAGCCCGAGCAGCACTTCACCCAGCCGCCGCCGCGCTACAGCGAAGCGAGCCTCGTCAAGAAGCTCGAGGAGCTGGGCATTGGGCGGCCTTCGACCTACGCGTCGATCATTCAAGTGCTGCAAGACCGCAACTATGTGCGGCTGGAGAAGAAGCGCTTTATTCCGGAAGACCGCGGCCGGCTCGTGACCGCGTTTTTGACGAGCTTCTTTGAGCGCTATGTCGAGTACAATTTCACCGCCGATCTCGAGAATCAGCTCGACGAGATCGCCGACGGGCACATCGCCTGGAAGAAGGTGCTCGAGGATTTCTGGCGCGATTTCTCGGCGGCCGTGACCGGCACGAAGGATCTGAAGATCAGCGACGTCATCACGGCGCTCGACGAGGTGCTGGGACCGCATTTCTTTCCCGACCGCGGCGACGGCAAGGACCCGCGTCTTTGCCCGGTCTGCGGCACCGGCCGCTTGAACATCAAGCTCGGCCGCTACGGCGCCTTCATCGGCTGCTCCAATTACCCCGACTGCAAGCACACGCGACCCCTCGCTATCGAAGGCGCGGAGGGCGAAGGCGCCCAGCCGCGCGAGGTCGGCGTCGATCCGGCGACCAAATTGCCGGTGTCGCTGAAGAAGGGGCCCTACGGGTATTACGTCCAGCTCGGCGAAGGCGACGCCGATGAGAAGCCCAAGCGCGCCTCCCTCCCCAAGGGGATCGCGCCGGCCGATCTCGACCTCGACCGCGCGCTGAAGCTCCTCGCCTTGCCGCGCGACGTCGGACCCCATCCCGCCGACGGCGAGATGATCGTCGCGGCGATCGGCCGCTTCGGTCCTTATATAAAGCATGGGAAGGATTATCGCTCGATCCCGAAGGACGACGATGTCCTGACGATCGGACTCAACCGGGCGGTCAGCCTGCTCGCCGAGCCGCGAGCGCAGCGCCGCGGCGCGCCGACGCCCCTCAAGGCCCTGGGCGGCCATCCGACGGACGGCGCGCCGGTCAATCTTTTCAACGGCCGCTACGGGCCCTATGTAAGCCATGGCGGCATCAACGCCACGGTGCCGCGTGACATCGAGCCCGAGAGTTTGACGCTCGATCAGGCGGTCGAGCTGCTCGCCGCCCGGCCCCAGAACGGCAAGACCGCGCGCCGCGCGCGTGGCGCTGCCGCCAAAACGAATAAGAAAGGAACGGCCGAGCTTGGCCAAAAAACCAGCAAGAAAACAACTTCCAAGAAAAAGCCAGCACCGCGCAAAGCCGCGGCCGGCTAGAGACCGCGAGCGACGCGGCTCGGGCAGCCTGCCCGAGATCGGCGTCGTCGAAATCACCGAAATCGACATCGATGGCGAAATGCATGGGCGCCCGCTCGCCGGGCGCGCCCGCGACATTCTCGTCACCGCCGAGCGCGGCGCGCCCGCGCTGGGCATCGGCGAGCGCGCGGTGGTGCGCTTCGCGCCAGGCGCGGGCGGCGGCTGGGAAGCGCGCATCATTCGCGCCCTCGGCGGCGCGCCCGACCGCGTTCTCGGCATCTACCGCCGCCGGCGCGAAGGTGCCTTCATCGAGCCAACCGACCGCAAGCTGCGCAGCGAGTTTCGCGTCGCACCGGGCGATGCCGGCGATGCGGGCGACGGCGAGATCGTTCTCGCCGAGGTGCATGCCCAAGCCGCGATGGGACTTCCCGCCGCGCGCATTCTCGAGCGCCTCGGCGATAGCGGCGATCCCCGCTCCTTCAGCCTGATCGCGATCCACAGCCACGGCATCCCGACGGCGTTCTCGCCCGAAGCGCTGGCCCTCGCCGAGCGTGCAAAGCCGGTGATGCTGGGGCAACGCGCCGATCTGCGTGCGATACCGCTGGTGACGATCGACGGCGCCGATGCGCGCGATTTCGACGATGCGGTCTGGGCCGAGCCCGATCCCGATGAGCCAGGCGCCTGGCATGCGATCGTCGCCATCGCCGATGTCGCTTGGTATGTGCGGCCCGAGGACGCGCTCGACCGCGCCGCCGAGGAGCGCGGCAATTCCGTCTATTTCCCGGATCGCGTGGTGGCGATGTTGCCGGAGGCGCTGTCGAACGAGCTTTGCTCGTTGAAGCCCGGCGTCGATCGCGCCTGCCTGGCGGTCGATTTATGGCTCGACGGCGAAGGTCGCGTGCGCCGCCATCGCTTCCGCCGCGGGCTGATGCGCTCGGCCGCGCGCCTCACCTATGAAGAGGCCCAGGACGCGATCGAGGGCAGACACAATTCCATCACCGCATCGTTGCGGGAAACCGTCCTGCGGCCGCTTTACGGCGCCTTTGCCGCGCTCGAGCGCGCGCGCCGCAAGCGCGGCACGCTCGAGCTCGACCTGCCCGAGCGCAAGATCGTGCTCGACGAGGCCGGCCGCGTGACGCGAATCGAGCCGCGCCGGCGACTCGACAGCCACCGGCTGATCGAAGAGCTGATGATCGCCGCGAATGTCGCCGCCGCGGAAACGCTCGAGCGGCTGCGCCACCCTTGCCTCTATCGCGTGCATGATGCCCCGGATCCCGCCAAGCTCGAAGCCTTGCGCCAATTCCTCCACGGCATCGAGATCCCGGGACTCGGACTCGCCAAGGGCCAGGTGGTGAAGCCGCGGCATTTCAGCGAGATGCTGCGCCGCGCCGCCGACACGCCTTATGCCATGCTGGTGCCGCAGCTCGTGCTGCGCAGCCAAGCCCAGGCGGTCTACAGCCCGATGAATATCGGACATTTCGGCCTGGCGTTGCGGCGGTATGCGCATTTCACCTCGCCCATCCGCCGTTATGCCGATCTCCTCGTGCATCGCGGGCTGATTGCAGCGCTGGGCCTGCCGGGCGCGGAAGCCGAGCCGGTCACCGGCAAAGATCTCGCCGGGCTCGGCGAGCAAGTCTCGATGACCGAGCGCCGCGCCGCCGCGGCGGAGCGCAGCGCGGCCGATCGCTATACCGCCGCGTTTCTTGCCGAACGCGTTGGCGCGCGCTTTGCCGGCCGCATCAACGGCGTGACGCGTGCCGGTCTCTTCGTCACCTTGTCCGAGACGGGCGCGGATGGCCTCGTGCCAATGCGCAGCCTTCCCGGCGACTACTACGACCACGACGAAGCGCGCCACCGGCTCGTCGGGCGGCGCACGCGGCGCAGCTTCACGCTCGGCGACGAGGTCGAGATCATGCTGGCCGAGGCCGATATTGTCACAGGGAGCCTGCGTTTCGCTCTGCTCGAGGAGGCCTCGGCCGGTGCCCGCTCCCGCGCCCGCGGCGTTCGGAGTCCCAGAAGCGCTTAAATAAATTCTTCACCTTTTTGCTTGCCAGCGCCCACGCTGGCGCGCCAAGATCGCGCCAACGTCTCAAACAAGATAAGTCGGGGATAATGGGAGGCTGGGCCAAAGTTCCGTTGCTATTCGCGTGTCGTGCCTTCGTGTTTTCGAGGCGTAGCGCGGTGGTCCTGGCAGCCTTGGCGGTTTCTTCCTGCGCTGTGGCACCGCAGCACCGGGCCGTCGATGTGGAACGCGAAGGCGCGCTGTTCGCGGACACGACCAAGGACATCATTAAGTATCACATCAAAAAAGTGTCGCCGGATCAGCTGGCCTTTGACGGCTTGGCACGCCTTGCGACGCTCGATCCCGGCCTGTCGGTTGCGCATGACGGCGGCCAGCTCACTCTTAAGGAGGGTGGCAGCACGCAGCACGTGCCGGCGCCCGCGAGCGGCGGCAATGCCGAGTGGGGCGCGTTCACCGCGCGGGCGCTGGCGGCCGCGCGGGCCCTGTCGCCGGAGATCGCGGCGATTCCTGCCGAGCAGCTCGAGGAGAAGATTATCGACGCCAGCCTGGCCGCGCTCGACCGCTACTCGCGCTATGTCAGGCCTGAGGTCGCGCGCGAAAGGCGCGCCGCCCGGGATGGCGTCAATGGCATCGGCGTGACCCTCGACATCGAGACCACGGGCGTGCGCATCGCCTCGGTGCTGCCCGACACGCCCGCGGCGCAAGCCGGCCTGCTGCCAGGCGACCGCATCGTTTCGCTCGACGGGGTTCCCGTCGCGCAGCTTCCGGCCGAGTCGCTGCGCAGCCAGCTTCGCGGACCCGAGCAGACGCGCGTGCAGCTCGCCGTGGCGCGGCGCGGCCGACCCAAGCCGCTCGAAGTCTCGGTGCTGCGCTCGAAAATCGTCCCCGAAACCGTGACGCTGACGGAAGACGACGGCGTCGCCTGGCTCAAAATCCGTTACTTCAATCAGAGCACCGCGCAAAGCTTGGCCGACGCGTTGGCGCGCGCACATCGCGACCTCGGGCCCCGCCTGCACGGGCTCGTTCTCGATTTGCGCGACAATCCAGGCGGATTGCTTAACCAATCGGTCGACGTGGTCAGCCTTTTCCGCGCCGCGGGCGATGTCGCCTCGACGATCGGGCGCAACCCTCAAAGCATGCAGCACTTCACGATCATAAAACGGCATGAAACCGAAAAGCTGCCGCTCGTCGTTCTGGTCAATGGCGGCTCGGCCTCGGCCTCCGAAATCGTCGCTTCGGCGCTGCAGGATACGGGCCGCGCCGTGGTCATCGGCACCTCGTCTTACGGCAAGGGCACGGTGCAAACCGTGCTGCGGACCGAAAATGACGGCGAGCTGACCGTGACCTGGGCGCAGATCGTCACGCCCAACGGCTATTTCCTCAACAAGCATGGCGTCGTCCCGACGCTGTGCACGACGGGGATCGACGATTCCGCGCCCAGCGTCCGCGCCATGATGGCGAAACTGCCATCGCCGGTATCGGCCACGCTGGCCGTGCCGCGCGCCGCGCTCAGCGAGGCGGGATGGCAGGAGCTGCGGGCGCGCTGCCCGGCGGGTCATGACGGGCGCGGCGTCGACCGCCTGGTCGCGACCCAGCTTTTGGAGAATGCGACGCTCTACCGCTCGGTGCTGGCGAGCCTGGGCGGGACGCGGGTCGCCGCCAATCGCTGAGGTGGACGCGCCGCCTCGCTCTTGAGGCTGCCTCTCAGCTCACGAAATCCCGGCACTGCAAAAGCGCCAGGCGCCCGCGTGATGGACATAAAGCATGACGTAGCGCTTGTCGCCGCTGTGATCGATCAAAACTGTCAATTGATCGCCCACGCATTCGGAATTGGACGGCGCGGGCGCGGCGAGCCGCTTGGCCTTGGCGCAGGCGGCCAGGCTTTCGGGCAAGGCGCCGCGCACCGGAGCGAGCGGCGTGCCATTGATCTCCACGAAATATCGCTGCGCGACGCCATCCTTGACCATCGCCTTCACTTCGATGCGCCCGAAGCGCGATTTGTAGAGTCCGGCATCCTGCTGGCCGTCGCCCGACCGCGACAGGATCGGCTTGAATGCGATCGCCGCGCAGTTGGGCGGCTGTTTCGCGGCGTGAGCGGGCTTCGGCGGCACAGCAAGCAGCGCTGCTCCGATGGCTAAAACCCCGACGACAACAGGCTTTTCGAGCATTCCCTCCTCGACTTATCGATAGTGGCAAGCGCCGATCCAGCGCGATTATTAATCGCACGGCGAAACGGCGGCAAGGCGTTTGAGCCTTTATAAAGCCGCATTCGCGCCGATGATGCACAATCCGGAGTGACCATGGCACATGCTCGCACCGCGCTCTTCGCCGTCCTCGCGCTGCTCTCGGCCGCTCGCCTTCCGGCCCACGCCGATACCGTCGACATGGCGCTCGTTCTCGCCGTCGACGTCTCGGAGAGCGTCACGCCGGAGGAGTACGAGCTGCAGCACGAGGGCATCGCCCAAGCGTTCGAAAACCCGCAAATCGTCAGCGAGATCGAAGCCGGACGACACGGCGCCATCGACGTTCTCGTGCTCGAATGGTCCGATCCCGACAAACAGGCGGTGGCGGTCGATTGGACGCGCGTTTCGGACCAGCCGAGCGCCCGCGCCTTCGCCGCCAAGCTGCGCTCGGGCAAGCGCAGCTCGGATGGCTTGACGGCGATCGGCAACGCGTTGCTCGCGGCCGGTGCCGCCTTCGCCCGGGCGCCCGATCGGGCGGAGCGGCACGTGATCGACGTCTCGGGCGATGGGATGGCCAATGTTGGACCGCAGCCGGGCGCGATCCGCGACGCGCTCGTCGCGCGGGGGATCACCATCAACGGCTTGGCGATCCTCGCCAGCGAGCCTTGGCTCGACAGCTACTACGACCAGGACGTGGTCGGCGGCAAAGGCGCGTTCCTGCTCCAGGTCAAGGATTTCCAATCCTTCGCCACGGCGATCAAGCAAAAGCTCCTCGCCGAGATCGCGGCGAGGAGCCCTCAAAGGCGCTTGGCAGCCGTTCAGATGCAGTAGGTCTTGATCGGCGTGAAGCCGTTGAACCCGACCGAGGCGTAGCTCGAGGTGTAGGCGCCGGCCGCCTGAATCTCCACCTTGTCGCCAACCTTGAGATCGAGCGGCAGGCGATAGCGTGTCTTCTCATAGAGAATGTCGGCGCTGTCGCAGGTGGGACCCGCGATCACGACCGCGCCAGCGGGACCGCCATCGACCGGCGTCTTGATCCGGTACTTGATCGCCTCGTCCATGGTCTCGGCGAGACCGTTGAACTTGCCGACATCGAGATAGACCCAGCGCTTCTCGTCATTGGCAGCCTTGCGCGAAATGAGCACGACCTCGCTCTGGATCACGCCGGCATCGCCGACGATCGAGCGGCCGGGCTCGACGATGATCTCGGGAAGGTCGTTGCCGAAATGGCGGGTGATCGCCCCCATCACGGCGTTGGCGTATTGCACCACGCCCGGAACATCGCCGCGGTACTTCGCCGGAAATCCGCCGCCGACATTGACCATGCGCAGGTTGATGTCGGTCTCGGCCAGCGCCCAGAACATCTTGGCCGCGCGCTCGATCGCGCCATCCCACTGATCGAGCTTCGTCTGCTGCGAGCCGACATGGAAGGAGACGCCATAGGGATCGAGGCCCAGGGTCTTGGCCTGACGCAGAAGATCGATCGCCATTTCCGGGCTGCAGCCGAATTTGCGCGACAGCGGCCATTCGGCGCCGACCGATTCGACCAGGATGCGGCAGAAGACGCGCGAGCCCGGCGCCGCCCGGCCGAGCTTTTCGAGCTCGGCAAGGCTGTCGAAGGCGTAAAGCTTCACGCCTCGTCCGAAGGCGTAGGCGATGTCGCGCTCCTTCTTGATGGTGTTGCCGAAGGAGATGCGCTCGGGCCCGACGCCGCGCTCAAGGCAGAGATCGATCTCGTTGGGGCTCGCCACATCGAAGCTCGAATCGAGGTCGCGCAGCAGCGAGACGATCTCGGGCGCCGGGTTTGCCTTGACGGCATAGAAGATCTTGGCCAGCGGCATGTAGCGGCGCAGCAGCTTGTAGGCGCCCGCGACGACGTCGAGATCCATCACGAGACACGGCGTCTCGGGTTGGCGCTCGGCGAGAAACTTGGCGATCTTTTTGCTCATTACCACGGTATCCTTGGCTCAGGTTCGGCATGACGCCGAGTGCCGTTGCCCTCTTGCGAGGAGTGGCGGCGCGAACAGACGCTCCGGTACACGCGGGCGAACGCCCGTCTTACCGGAGAATGGTTTAAATTTGACTGCTGGCTTCGGAGAGACCGCGGCCGCCGGCGCCGCGTGCTTCCCTGATTTGCCTCGGAATGGCGTCAGGACAGGGCGCAGCGGCCCTGCGTTGGATAGCAACCATATCGAGCTCCCTCTCGGGACCGGCCCACGATGACCGGCTCTGCCAAAAAGGACGCCTTACGTCGTTGCATAACCACGATGGGCCATAGGCACGTGCGGGTGCGTCGTGAAGTCGATAGATAATCGCAAATTCAGGTGATGCAAGGAAAAATCACGGACGGCAGCGCGTTTTTTTGCGCCGCGTGACATTTCGAACGCCTCGCCGCGATCGGCGGCGCGCTCGCGTCTTGGTAAAGGCGGAATTGACGCGCGGCGCCGGACCGCGGAAGCGGCGCCTTCGGCGTCGCAGTTATCGCTGCGGCACAGGCGTTTCTGGCAAATCGTGCCGCGTCGTCGCCGGCTTGGTCTGCAGCGTGATCGCGGCGACGCGGGCGCCGCTGGCGAGATCGAGGACGAGGAGCTCCTCGCCGCCATCGGCCAAGCCGACCCGGATCACGAGTCGTCCGCCGCTCGCTTGCGTTCCGACGACATGCGCGCCAGGCGGCAAGTCGATCGTCGTGGCGTGCGCCGCCAGCGGGCTCGCGGGCGTCGGCTGGCGGTTGATTCGCGCGATGACCGCGACCACCAAGACCGCTGTGCCGGCAACGAGCAGCAAGCCCATCGCGACGACCAGGATCTTGAGAGCGCGCATGTTTCGGTCCACTTTAAGCCGATGGCCCTGGAACGCGTCACCGTGGAGAGTGCCGAGGCTGGCGAGCGGCTGGACCGCGTTTTGGCGGCAAGGCTTGCCGCTCTGTCGCGCACCCGGCTGAAGCGTCTCGTCGAGACCGGACAGGTGAGGCTCGAGGGCGCGACGATAACGGACCCCTCTTTGAGGGTCAAACCAGGGCAAAGCTTCCTCATCGAAGTTCCGCCGCCGGCCGATGATCGGCCAACGCCGCAGGCGATGGCGCTCGCCATCGCGTTCGAGGACGACCAGGTTCTCGTCCTCGACAAGCCGGCCGGCCTGGTCGTGCATCCGGCGCCGGGCAATCTCGACCGCACGCTCGTCAACGCGCTTCTGGCGCATTGCGGCGAAAGCCTCGCCGGCATCGGCGGCGTCCGGCGTCCCGGGATCGTGCACCGTCTCGACAAGGACACGAGCGGCTTGATGGTGATCGCGAAGACCGAGCTCGCTCACCACAAGCTCTCGGCGGCGTTTGCCGCACATCGCATGACGCGCGCCTATCTGGCGCTGGTGCGCGGCGTGCCGAGTCCCCGCGATGGCGAGATCGCGGCCCGCATTGGACGCAGCCGAACCAACCGCAAGAAAATGGCCGTGCTCGCTTCGGGCGGCAAAACGGCGCTGACGCGTTATCGCACCCTGCGCAGCTTCGGCACCGCGGCGGCGCTGATCGAATGCCGCTTGGCGACCGGCCGCACGCATCAAATCCGCGTCCATCTCGCCGCCAAAGGGCATCCCCTCATCGGCGATCAGGTCTATGGGCGCGGGCGGGCCTCGTCCCTGCCCGCCATCGCGCGCGATTTCCCGCGCCAGGCGCTGCACGCCGCGCGGCTCGGCTTCCTCCATCCGACGCACGGCGATTATCTCGAGTTCTCCTCACCCTTACCCAAAGATATGACGGATTTGGTGACGTCATTGGAATCGATCTAAATTGGACAGCCAGAGCGCTTTCGTTTAGCATTTGAGCGATGGCCAACACCCCTGCCCTTCCCAGCATCGCATCGGAAGGCGCACTCGCGCGCTATCTCCAGGAAATCCGCAAGTTTCCGATGCTCGCCGCCGACGAGGAATACATGCTCGCCAAGCGCTGGCGCGAGCATGGCGATCCCGAAGCCGCGCACCGGCTCGTCACCAGTCATCTCCGCCTCGTCGCCAAGATCGCGATGGGTTATCGCGGCTACGGCCTGCCGCTCTCCGAGCTCATCTCGGAGGGCAATGTTGGCATGATGCAGGCGGTGAAGCGCTTCGACCCCGATCGCGGCTTTCGTCTCGCGACCTATGCCATGTGGTGGATCCGCGCGTCGATGCAGGAATACATCCTTCATTCCTGGTCGCTGGTGAAGATCGGCACCACCGCCGCGCAAAAGAAGCTGTTCTTCAATCTGCGCCGCTTGAAGGGCCAGATTCAGGCGATCGAGGAAGGCGATCTCTCGCCCGAGCATGTCGCGAAGATCGCCAAGGAGCTCGACGTGCCCGAAGGCGACGTCGTCTCCATGAATCGCCGCCTGCTCGCGCCCGATCACTCGCTCAACGCGCCGGTACGCGCCGATAGCGAGGGCGAGTGGCAGGATTGGCTGGTGGACGACACCGAGAACCAGGAGACCCATCTCGCGGGGCGCCAGGAACTCGGCATCCGCCGCGACCTGTTGCGCGACGCCATGAGCCATCTGACGGAGCGCGAGCGCGACATTCTGAGCGAGCGGCGGCTCAAGGAAGTGCCGACCACGCTCGAGGACTTGTCCGACAAATACCGCATCTCGCGCGAGCGCGTCCGCCAGATCGAGGTGCGCGCCTTCGAGAAGCTGCAGAAGGCGATCAAGTCCAAGGCAAGCGAGCGCCAGCTCCTGCCCAGTTGACGGCCGGCGCGGCGCTTCAGCCTGCCTCGCCCTTCCTCGGATCGACCTCCTCGCCCCATTCCGCGACCAGCGACTCCGCGCGCGCCTGGAGCTCGCGCGCGGCGCGCGCGGCACGCCCGGCGATGACGTGGTGCATCACCGGCGGCATGCCGAGAAAGCACAGCCAGCCCATCGCCGAAGAGCCATACATCCACAGCCACTGATAGGGATCGAACAGCACCATCGCGGCGCCATAGACGCTCAAGCCGAGATGGAGCAGCGTCGCCACCGGCTGCACCATGCCGGCGACGTTGAGCATCGCCACCGAGCGCAGAAGATGGCGCTGCGGCTGGCGGTCGAAAATCGCGGCGCCGATGGTCGGACCCATGCCGACGACCAGCACGAGGCAGAGCGGCAACACCGCAACGACGAGCAGCCCGATGACCGTGAGCGCGACGGTGCTGCCGATGGTCGTCCCCGGGCGCTTGCGCGCTCCGGGACGCGCCGGGCGCGCTCCCGGGCGCGGCGGTGGCGGGCGGCGCGCGGCTTGCTTGCGGGCGGTTGCCGGATGGGCCATCTCACCACACCCGGTAGACGGCGATGAAGGCGACGGTCAGAGCAGCGAAGGCGGCGGAGATCACGCTGGCGCTGCCGCCGAGCGCAGCGGCCTCGGCCGGCCGCGTCGCCTCGCCGCGGCGCAGCGCCGCGAGCGTGCGCTCGATCACCGCGTATTCCTGGCGCGCGGCGATGAAGCCCTGCAGATCGCGGCTGCGCTCGCTTGAGCCGTTCACCAGCCAGAACAGATCGTTGAGCGTACCGCGCGAAGCGAGCTTCGAGACCTCGTCAAGGAGGCGCTGGCGCCGCTCGCGGCTGTGGAACATATCGACGAGAGTCGAGGCCTGGCCGGCGATCATTTTGCCGAGGGCCGGCAGGCTGGCCGGTCCGTGATTGGCCTGGAGCGTTGCCAGCACCGCGAGCGTCCCAAGCGCGCGCTGGCGCGGCGTGCCGTTGAGGAACTCGAGCGCGTCGCGCGCGATCTGCGGGCAGCGCGCGGCGACAAAGGCCGCCAAATGGCGGTCGAGCAGGGTTTCGCCGACCCCGCCGCGCGCCGCCGCGCGCTCCAGCGCGTCGAGGAGCTGCGGCGCCGCGCTGACGCGATCCGCCTGGATCAGGGGCGAGAGGCAATGGAGCATCGGGTTGAGCTCGTAGAGCACGCGCTCCAAGCCGAAGCCAAGCCGCGGATCCTCGGCGTAGCGCCGGATCAGATCGAAGGGCTTTGACGCATTCATGGCGTGCAGCTCGGGCCGCAAGCTGCCTTGCGCCGAGAGCCAGAATTGCGGCAGGCGCGCGCTCAGGATTTCGCCGATCGCCTGGAGCGAGCCGCGGCCGCTGAAGGCGCTGAGCAGCGCGGTGCCGATGCTATCGACCGCGACCGCGAAATCGCCATAACGGATCGGCGCCAGCGGATCGAGTGCGATGCAGGTGCGCGCGGTCAGCCGCAGATCCTGGCCGGCACTGGCGCGCGCCTCGCCGCCATCGGCGCGCACGGCGGCGACCGCGACCGAGCGCTTCTCATCGGCAAGGCTGCGCTGCAGCCAGATCTCGAAATCATTGGAGCGGATGGTGCGCGCCGCCGCGGCGGGATCGCTCGCGAAGGCATGCGCGACCGCGCGCGCCGTGTAGGAGCCACGCCCGCCGAACTCGAACGGCCTGGTGGCGAGGATGCCCGAGCCATTTTGCGGGCGCGGCTTCAGCCGCCGCCCCTGCAGCCAGTTCTCGACATCCTCGATCGTCCAGCGCTCGCGCACCTCGTCGATCAGCAGGCCGCGAATGATCTCGATGAGCTCGGGCGGGAGCCGCGCCTGGCCGATCAAGGTCATGAACGAGCTGCGCTCGATCTTGGCGCGCAAGAGCTCGCGCGGATCCAGGTCGGCGGCCGGGTCGCGCCCCAAGAGGAGATAGACGACGGTGACGCCCAGCGCGTAGAGATCGTCGGCAGGCGTGCCGGCGCCGCGGCAATAGGGCAGCGCCATCGCGCCCTCGATGGTCTCGAAGCCATCGGGCTGGCCGAACGCGGCCGGCGCGCTCACCGCGTCGCCCAGGATCACTTCCCGCTTGGCGCCGTTGTAGAAGAGATTGCTCGGGCGGATGGCGCGGTGGGTGATGCGCGCATCGGCGAAGGCGCGCAGCACGCGCGCCATCGACGGCAGCACGCCGCGCAGGATGTCATCGGAGGAGAAGGGCTTGATCGCCTCGGTCTCGGAGGGGGCGATCCGCCCGCCATTCGGACGCTCGAACACGGTGGCGAAGCTTCCGGCGGGCAGGCCCGGCAAGGCGACGACGCCCCAGCCCACGGGTGTCAGCGCATTGTCGATGCGCAGCGCCGCGAGCTTCTCGATCAGCTCGTAGCGCGGCGGCAAGGTCGGATCCGAGATAAGCGCGAAGAAGCTCTCGTTCTGGCGCTCGGCGCAAATCGCGGCAAAAGCCGGCGCGTGCGGCTGCCCCAACTCGTCGAGTTTTTGCTCGGCCAGGATCTCGAAAGCACTGCCGGGGCGCACTTTCGAGCCCGGCCCGAAAACCGTATTGCTCGCCGCCACGTCGAACCTGCTCGGGCCAATCCAGTCCGACAGCCTAAGGATTCAACCGTGAAGGGCGGCTTAAGCCGGGCGCGCGAAGATCCGCCCGCCGCTTTGCGGCGTCTTGACGCCGGTGGTTCCCGGCATGGTTAACGGCAGCGCCTTCTTCGCGCGCAGCGCGAGATAAGCGAAGGCCTGCGCCTCGAGCGCATCGCCCTCCCAGCCCACCGCCTCGACCGGCGCCACCGGCGCTTTGACCCGGCTCGCGAGCATCGCCATCAGCGTCGGGTTATGCCGCCCGCCGCCGGTGACGAGAAAGCGCCGCGCCGGCGATGGAAAATGTGCGACGCTCAAAGCAATCGCGGCCGCGGTCATGGCGGTGAGCGTCGCGGCGCCATCCTCGCGCGAAAGCCCCTGCGGCATGAAGCCGGCGAAGGCGTCGCGGTCGAGCGATTTGGGCGGGTGGCGCTGGAAATAGGGATGCGCCAGGAAACGCTGCACCCGCGAATCGTCGATCTTGCCCTTCGCCGCGAGCGCGCCGTCGAAATCGGCGGCATCGCCGGTCTGCGTCCGCACCCAATCATCGATCAGCGCGTTGCCAGGCCCGGTGTCGAAGGCGAGAATCTCGTCGGCGGCGCCGATCCAGGTCACGTTGGCAACCCCGCCGATATTGACGATAGCGAGCGGATGCTCGAGCCCCTTGGCGAGCGCCGCGTGATAGAGCGGCACGAGCGGCGCGCCCTCGCCGCCCGCAGCGACATCGGCCGAGCGGAAATCGCCGACCACCTCGACGCCGGTGAGCTTCGCCAAGAGCGCGCCGTCACCGAGTTGCCAGGTACGGCCCTGCTCGGGCGCGTGCAGGATGGTGTGGCCGTGAAAGCCGATGAGATCGATCGGTTCGAGCGCATGACGCTCGATCAGCCGCTTCGCCGCCTCGGCATGCGCCTCGGTGAGGCGGCGCTCGAGCGCTTGCGTCGGGCCTTTGCCGCCCAAGGCCGCGCGCAGATCCTCGCGCAGCGCGCGGTCATAGGGGAGCGTCAGCCACGGGCCGGGCCTCACCGTCGTCTCGCCATCCGTCTCGATGAAGGCCGCATCGATGCCGTCGAGCGAGGTACCGCTCATCAGCCCGATGATGCGAACGAGCGGGGTCATGGGCTACTCCCCACCCGGCAATGCTCGCGCATTGTCGACCTCCCCCGGGAGGGGGAAGGTGAAAAGAGCGAGCGATACGACCGACTCCTCCCCCCTTGAGGGGGAGGAAGTCCGATGCGCAGGCATCGGACAGGAGGGGGGTGGCGCAAAGTCGCGCGCAATGCCACGATCGCCGCATGGCCTCGCCGATCGCGCGCCGCCTGCGCGCCAGCTTGACCGACGCCGAGCTTCGCTTGTGGTCCCGTCTGCGGCGCAGGCAACTCGACGAATTTCGCTTCCGTCGCCAGCATCCGATCGGACGCTATGTCGTCGATTTCTTCTGTCCCGAAGCAAAGCTCATCATCAAGGTCGATGGCGGGCAGCACGCCGAGGAAAGCAGCGTGCGCGCCGACTGGCTTCGTGACCGCGGCTATCGCTTGCTGCGCTTTTGGAACAACGATGTGCTCGGCAACACCGACGGCGTGGTCGAGGAAATTCTTCGGGCACTGCGCGCCGAACCCCCCCACCCGGGAACGCTGGCGCGTTCCCGACCTCCCCCTCAAGGGGGGAGGTGAAATGAGACTCCTCCCCCCTTGAGGGGGAGGACGCACGCGGCGGAACGCCGCGTGCAGGAGGGGGGCAAAGCCACGCGCCCCCCGCGCACGAATTTGTTCGCCCCACAGCCCTGTGCTAAACCCGCCGCAAATGTCCAAACCTCGCTCGACCTTTCTCGCCGCCGCGGAAGAGCGCGGCTATGTCCATCAATTGACCGATCGCGACGCGCTCGACGCGCGCCTTAGCGAAGGATCGATTACAGCCTATATTGGTTTCGATTGTACTGCCGACAGTCTGCATGTCGGAAGCCTGCTGCAGATCATGCTGCTGCGGCTGTGGCAGAAGACCGGCAACAAGCCGATCGTGCTGATGGGCGGCGGCACCACCAAGGTCGGCGATCCCTCGGGCAAGGATGAAAGCCGCAAGCTCTTGAGCGAAGCCGAGATCGCGGGCAACATGGCGGGAATCCGGCGCGTCTTCGACCGCTTCCTCCGCTTCGGCAGCGGCCCGTCCGATGCGGTCATGGTCAACAACGCCGATTGGCTCGACCAGCTCAACTACATCGAGTTTCTGCGCGACTATGGCCGGCACTTCTCGGTCAACCGCATGCTGGGCTTCGACTCGGTGAAGCTGCGTCTCGAGCGCGAGCAGCCGCTCTCCTTCCTCGAGTTCAATTACATGGTGCTCCAGGCTTATGACTTTTTGGAGCTCGCGCGGCGGCACGGTTGCATCGTGCAGATGGGCGGCTCCGATCAATGGGGCAACATCGTCTCGGGCGTCGAGCTTGGCCGGCGCATCGAGGAGCGCGCCCTCTATGGCCTCACCTCGCCGCTCATCACCACCGCCTCGGGCGCGAAGATGGGCAAGACCGCGCAAGGCGCCGTCTGGCTCAACGAGAAGCGCCTCAGCGCCTATGATTATTGGCAGTTCTGGCGCAACACCGAGGACGCGGATGTCGGGCGCTTCCTCAAGCTCTTCACCGAGCTGCCGATGGCCGAGATCGAGCGGCTCGAAACGCTCGAAGGCAGCGCCATCAACGACGCCAAGATCGTGCTCGCCAACGAAGCGACCGCGCTCGCCCATGGCGAGGCGGCGGCCGCAGCCGCGGCCGAGACCGCGCGGCGCGTCTTTGCCGAAGGCGGCATCGGCGAGGAGCTGCCGGTGACCGAGACCTCGCGGGCGCTGCTCGAGAAGGGTCACCCGGTGATCAATTATCTCCACGCCGCCGGGCTTGCCGCGAGCCTCTCCGAGGCGCGCCGCCTCGTGCGCGGCGGCGGCGCGCGCGTCAACGACAAGCCGATCAGCGACGAGAAATTGCTCTTGGGCCTCAGCGACCTTAACCCCGAGGGCGTGATCAAGCTTTCGGCGGGCCGGAAGCGCCACGCTCTGATCCGGCCGGTCTAGGACCGAGCCGCGCCCGCAAGACAGGCAACACGGCGTGAGCAGAAAACCTATCTCGAAGCTGGTCCGCTTCTCGACTGAAGACCCGCCGCGCGACCGCACCGACTGGGCGCGCGTCAGAAGGTTGAGCGACCGTCAAGCTGCAGCCGCGGCATTGTCCGACCCCGATGCGCCGCCGCTCCGCGCGGGGCAATTGGCGCGCATGCAGCGCATATCGCGCGTCAAAGCGGTGCGTCAACGCCTTGGCATGACCCAAGAAACCTTCGCCCGCGCCTTTCACCTGCCGATTTCCACTTTGCGCGATTGGGAACAACATCGCAGCAAACCCGATGCGCCGGCGCGCGCCCTGCTACTCGCGATCGAGCGCAATCCGGAACTGATGCGGCGCCTCCCCGCCGGCAGGGCGGCATAGAGGGCAGCGTCCTTGGCTTGCCGCTCTCGCGGCCTTGAAGCGCCCGCCTAGCGCGTTTCGCCGCGCCGACGAGAAGAATGGCGGACGCGACTCGGCAATCGCATTGCACTTTGCCTTGCCGCCGGGGTAAACCGGCGGCAATGACGGCGCCATGAATCAGCAAGGCAACCTCGACGCCCAGCACGTGCTCGACACGCTGAAGGCCGCGCTGTTCTCGATTCGCGCCGAGATCACCTCGATCTGGTTCCCGCTCCAACTCGGCCTCATTGCCTTCGCCGCGGCAATCGGGATCGGCGTTTTCCTGCTGGCGCGCCGGCGCGTTCAGGCCATCGCCTGGACCCAGGCCTGGCCGCCGGTGATGCGCCAGCTGTTCTACGCGATCGCCGCCAACCTCGGCCTCATCGCCTTCGTGATCGTCGTCGGCATCCTGCGCGCGATGATGCTGGCGCTGGTGCCGCCCGGGCGCAGCTATCTCTTGAGCGTCTCGGCGAGCCTCGCCAGCGCCTGGGTCGCGATCTCGATCCTCGCCGCGCTCATCCGCAACCATTTCGTCAACCGCGTGGTCGCGGTCTCGCTCTGGACCATCGCGGCCTTGAGCATTCTCGGCCTGCTCGACGCGACGACGCGCTGGCTCGACGCCATGGCCATCAATCTTGGCGGCTTGCGGCTGTCGCTCCTCCTCCTCGTCAAGGCATCGGCGCTGCTTCTCATCACGCTCTGGGCGGCGATCGCGGCGAGTAACTTCATCGATCGGCAATTGAGCCGCAGC
Source organism: Allostellaceae bacterium (assembly GCA_035277525.1). GTDB lineage: Bacteria > Pseudomonadota > Alphaproteobacteria > ATCC43930 > CGMCC-115725 > CAIKMD01. Next base: position 29,314 of record DATEKH010000193.1, on the reverse strand, counting down.
GCCGATTTGACGCGCTCGATTCAGGTGCTGATCGGCAAGCTGGTACGGCTGACGCTCATCACCCTCTCGATCCTCATCGTCTTGAGCTCGGTCGGAATCGATCTCTCGGCCTTGGCGCTGTTCTCGGGCGCGGTCGGCGTCGGCGTCGGCTTTGGCCTGCAGAAGATCGTCTCGAATCTCGTCAGCGGGATCATTCTCCTGGCCGATAAATCGATCAAGCCGGGCGACGTGCTGTCCGTCGGCGAGAATTTCGGCTGGGTCGATGGGATGGGCGCGCGCTACACCTCGGTGGTCATGCGCGACGGGCGCGAGATGCTGATCCCGAACGAGGATCTGGTGACGCAGCGCGTCACCAACTGGTCGCATTCGAACGAGCGCGTTCGCCTCGATGTCGAGTTCGGCGTGAGCTACGCGAGCGACCCGCACAAGGTGCGCGCGCTCGCCATCGCCGCGGCCTCGAATGTCGCGCGCGTCTTGAAGCACCCCGAGCCCGTCTGCCACCTGACGAAGCTCAACGATTTCTCGTTGGATTTCATCCTGCGCTTCTGGATCGATGATCCCGTCGAGGGCGTAACCAACGTGCGCGGCGCGGTGCTCCTGGCGCTTTGGGATGCGTTCAAGCGCGAGGGCATCGAGATCCCCTTCCCCGTCCGCGATCTGCGCCTTCCCGAGAATGCGCGCGTCTCGATCGAGACACCGCTCGAAGCAGGTTCGAGCAGGAAATCGGGGTTAGCGTAACAGCGGCGTGACAGCGAGGCCGGTCCCTATCTCGGCACGCCGGCGCCGCGCTATGCTCGAAAGCACCAGGTCGGGAGGAACGCATGCAGGATCTGCTGTGGCCGGCGGTTGCGGCCTTCGCGTTGTTGAGCACGGCGCCGCCGCGCGGCGCCGAGATCACGCTCACCGCGCCGGGCGGCATCCGCACCGCGTTGCAGCGCTTGATCCCGCTTTTCGAGCAGGCGAGCGGCCACAAGGTTGCGGCGTCCTTCATGTCGGGCGCCGCCGCCAAGGCGAAGATCGCCGCCGGCGAACTGGTCGATGTGCCGGTGGTGCAGCCGCCCTATGACAACGTCGTCGCCTCGGGCAATGTCTTGCGCGAGAGCGAGACGCCGCTCGCGACGGTGAGCGTCGTCGCTGCCATCGCCGCAGCCAGGCCCGCACCCGATATCGCAACGCCCGAGGGCTTGAGGCGCCTGCTGCTCGAGACGCGCTCGATCGCCTGCCCCAGCGCGGCGCGGGGTGCGGCCTGCGGCGTGAGCTTCGCTGCGACGCTCGACAAGCTCGGCATCGCGGATCAGGTCGCGCCCAAGATGACGGCCGCGCCGACCGGCTGGGAGTCGATCAAGATGCTCGGCCGCGGCGAGGTCGAGCTCGGCATCACCTTCGCGAGCGAGATAGATCCCGATCCGCGGGTGCAATTGCTCGGGCCCTTGCCGCGCGCGGTCTCAACGCCGACGGGCTTCGTCGCCTTCCTCCATGCGCGTAGCAGCGAGCGGGAAGCCGCGTCGGCGCTCATCCGCTTCCTCGCCTCGGCCGAGGCCGCGGCGATCTTCAAGCAATGCGGGATGACGCCGGGGAAGTGAGCGCGCCGGCTGCTGCGCCATAAAAACCGACAGCGCGGCTAGCGGCTGCTGCCGGATTCAGTGCCGTACTTCATCTGGGCCCAGCCGGGCAACGGATAGCCCTTGGCATCGACGTAGAGATCGGCCTGGTCGTAAGGGCTTGCGGCCACGCGCCCCGTGCAGGGCCCGGCGCCGGGGCACCGGCCAAAGCCCGCGCAGCCAACAAGCGCGAGGCCTGCGCAAAGAAGGAGCATCGTCCGTACGATCATGGCACCGATCATCCCTCCAATCGCTGCCCCGTGTCACGCCACAATGGCGTGAGGCCGCGCGTAAGGCGCTGCGGCCGCGCGCGCTCGGCACATGCGGGGTACCCGCATCGCGACTGCCACGCAAATCGTCGCGAATTTTCGCAAAACGTCCCGCGAATTGCGGCTTTCTCCACCTTGCCCGGCTCGATGCGACCGCTTACTCGTTTGAGCGAGGCGATTGGTCGTCGGTCTCCCCCGGCCGGCGGGTCGCCTTGCGTTACACGCGGGCGGTGAGGCGGTTCTCCTAGGGGATCGCCTCACCGTTCTCGCGCCTTTGGCGCGGGTTAAATTAACCGCGGCGCATTTTGCCCCAGGAATGTCGCAAGCGCTTCACCGCACGCGTCGATAGGATTCCGCTTGCAGGTCGCGCTGTCGAAGGAGCAGCGGGCGCGACCGTCCCCCGTTGACGCGCGGCCCGCCGCGTTTCTGCTCCTCAGCCGCGGCGGGCCTTTATCTGTTATCTATCAGGCGAACCAATCGCTAATTCAGCCACTCGCCCGCGAGCGGCTTGTCGCGCTGCAACTCCTTCACCGCGCGCGTGATCCGCTTCCACAACAGATGGCCGTCGACATCGTATTGCGCGAGCAGCGCCTCGGCGCGCAGCCGGGCAAAGATCCCGGCATCGACGCCATGCTCGTCGACGAGCGCGCTCGCGGCGCGCCAAATGTCGATCCTGGCCTTCATCGCGCCTCCGCCTTGTCGGGCGCGAGTATAGCACGGCCGAGGCGTTGCGCGGCTGCGCGACTCAAGGCGGGCCGCGCCAGGTGCCGCCATAGGCGCCCGGCGGAACCGGCGGGGCGTAATAGGTCGAATAGCCGGGATAGGCGCGATTGACGGGAAAGGCGCGATAGCCGCCATATTCGGGGTAGGAGGGCTCGCGGATATAGCCGTAATAATCCGGCGCGCCGCGATAATCGCAGCCGCAAAGCGCGGCCGCCACGGCCGCAAGGATGATGCCGCTGAGCAAAGCCTTCGTCATGGCGTCACCTTAGCGCGAAGTGCATCCCCGCCGGCGAGCGGGCGAGAATGACCGGCGCAAACTCGCCGCGACGAATGCGCGCGGCCCGAGGGCGGTGCATTGATCCATGTCAAGTCCGGCGGCCGTGCACGGATGTATTAATATAATGTGAGCTTGCCCGAACGCGTCGCACATTCACAGGCAATGGGTGATGCGATGAGAAAACTCTCCGATCTCGTTCGGTCGCGAAATCCCGTCATCCTTCGGACGAAAACGACCGTGCAGCACGCATGCCAGCGGATGCGCGCGGATCGCGCCGGCGCGGTGCTGGTCGTCTCCGCGAACGGTCAGCTCGAAGGCATTTTCACCCGGGGCGACGTGGTCAACCGCGTCCTGGCCGAAGCGCGCAATCCCGCGAAAACCACCTTGGCCGAGGTCATGACAGCCGTGCTCCATACCGCCCCGCCGAACGCGACCGTGATCGACGCGTTGCGCGTCATGGACGATTGCGGCTGCCGTCATTTGCCGATCGTCGAGGGCGGCAAGATTCTGGGCTTGGTCTTTCGCGGCGATTTTCGCGGTCTCGAGCTGGACCGCATCGAGGAGGAAGAGGAGCTTTGGGAGAGGATCTGATGCAAAGGCCCCGGAGGTCGAACGGGTGCACAAGGACGCGAAAGGACAGGAGGCATCAAAACAATGTGACACGCGAACGATCGGAGAAATGATAGAAGCACCGCCGTTTTTGTTAGGGAGGTGCTCATTTTATGTTTGCTGCAGGCCAATGAGATGAAATTCCGCGTCACCATCAAAGTCGGCGGCGAAGCGGTCTATCACGCAATTCATGAAGCCGATGGCAGCGAGCCGGCGCTGCGCGCGGCGATGCAAGCGGCGCGGCGCGCCTGTCCCGGCATTCCCGTCTACCTCTCGGACGTGAGTTTGGAAGCGCTCGAACCCGCGCGCGAGCCGAAACCGCACTAAACGGCGTGGCACTCCGCGTCAGGCAGCGAGCCGCGGAGTAGATCTCACGCTGGCCGCTCCGGGGCGCATGACAATCGGCACCGCGCCGAGGTCGACGCGGCGTCGGTGGCGCGCTGCCGATGATTTAGTCGAGCTGCTCCGCGCGCGCGGCTTCCTCGCGCTGAATCTTCTCGGCGAGATAATCCAACGCGAGCGCGTGGCTGACGAGCTTGCGCCGCAAATGCAGATTGGTTTCATGCTCCGCCGCCCGCCGGTAGCGGCGCGACTCCTCCCGCAATTCGCTTGGAGCTGTGGCCATCCCTTCTCCTCCACATTCTATGGGGCGAGAGCTCGTGACGTCTTCTCTGGTGCGTCCTGGCTCTCGGCCGGCGGCAATGCGAAGCGGTTGCCCCAGGCGGCCCAGAATCACTCTTTCCGCTCGGGCTGGTTGTGACCATCCGGCGTCAATTTTTGGGCACCGGCAAGGCCGAGCACGGTCGCGGCGAGCGCGCTTGCGCGCTCGGGCGGAAAGGGCGTGCCGGTCATCAACCGGCAGAAGAAGAGCGCGCCGAGGAGGGCAAAGGCCGCGATCTCCGGGTCGAGATGGGCCGGGAAATCCCCGCTCGCGACGCCCGCGGCGAGAAGGGCGATGGTGGGCTTGCGCGCTTCCATCTGAAAGCGGTGATGGAAGGTCCGCGCATTGCGGTCGCGCTCGGCCGCATCGATGAGGGCCGGAAGGCATGCGGAAAACGGCGAATCCGCCAGGATATCGGCGACGTGGCGCAAGATGCGCTCGAGCTTGTCGCGCGGCGTGCCGGAGACGAGCTCGGGATCGCGCTCGTCCTGCAGCTGCTTGAAGGCATCGCCGATGAGCGCGAGCTTGTCGCGCCAATGGCGATAAATTGTCGACTTCCCGACGCCGGCGCGCGCCGCCACGGACTCGATGGCAAAAGCGCCAAAGCCGGCTTCAGCGAGCTCCTCGAGCGCCGCCGCCAGAATCACTCGCCGAGAACGCTCGATCCGCGGATCGGGCGCCCGCTTCAGCGCTGTCGCCATCGCATCGCGGCTAGGGCTTGCCGGTCGAGGCGCTTCCTGACCCCGGGGCGCGATAGGCTCGGGTATTCGGCTGGAACAGCTCGATCAGATTGCCCGAGGGATCTTCGAGCAGAATTTGCTTGCCGCCGGTGCCTTGAACGACCGCGTTGCGAAAACGCGCGCCGGCGGCTTTGAGCTTGGCGATCGTCGCATCGAGATCATCGACCAGGAGATGAATCCGGTTCCAGCCACCCGGCTTCTGCTGCTCGCCCGAAGGCATCGGCGCTCCGCCGCCGGCGCCCTGGCCCTGCGGCTGCGTCAGATAAAGATGCATGTCGCCGCGCGAGACCTCGGCGAAAGGCGGCGCGGGGTGCATTTCGAGCTTGAAGCCGAGATGATTGGTATAAAACTCGATCGCGGCATTGACGTCGTTGACGAGGTAGCGAAAGCAAGCGGCCATGCCGTCCTCCTTCTCTGGAAACAATGAAACGTAACCGTATCGTAGCGATACGTCAACGTTTCATTTACGACCACAGGGCAGGACGAGGCGCCGCTCACCGGTGCGGAATGAATTTCTCGGTATAGAGCTTCGCCATGTCGGGCGGCGTCTCGACCAGCTTCAAATCGCTGAACGAGCGCTTCAAGTTTCGCAGCGATTCGGCGTCGAATTTGCAATCGCTCGAGAACATGCCGATGGTCTGGTCGAACTCCTTCGACTGGACCGCGGGCGAGAATTTCGTCACCGCCGCCTCGATCTTGATGGTCTCGGCGCGGTTGTGGCGCATGAAGTCGATCGTATCGAGCCAGCCGGCGAGGAACCGCCGGATCGCGTCGGGATGCGTCTTGATGAGGGTGTCGGTCGCGAAGATCATGCCGGCGCCGATATTGCCTTCGTATTTCGAGACCGGGATCAGCAGCCGCCCGACCTTCTGCTCTTCCATGTTGAAGATCAGCGAGGTGCCGGTGACCATCGCGTCGACCGCATGGGTGCGAAATGCGGCGATGACGCTTGCCGAGCCGTTGCCGATCGCGACCGGCGTGATGCCGTGCTCGCCCCAGCCCTCGGTGCGCGCCAATTCGAGCGCAAGCCAATAGGTGAGGCCGCCGATGCTCGAGACGCCGATACGCTTGCCCTTGAGCTGGGCGACGTTGTCGACCTTTGAATCCGCCGGCACGCCGATGCCGATGAAGGGGGCCGAGGGCGCCATGTTGCAGACGGCGAGCTCGGGCGAGCCCTTGGCGATGAGCGCCATCTCCGGCCCGGCGCCAACGCCGATATCGAGGCTGCCGGCCGCCATCGCCTGATGCATCTTGCCGCCGCCGCCGAGCTCCGAGATCACGACGTCGAGCCCGTGCTTGGCGAAAATTCCGGTCCTGACGCCAACATCGGTCGGCAGGATCGCCGACGAGGTTGATGCCGCCTTGCCGACATGCAGCACTTCGGCGGCGCCGGCGGGTGCAGAAACGAGGCAAGCGGCCAAAACGAGGCCGCGTAAAGCGCTTGTCGTCACGTATGGTCTCCCTGCGATTGCGACTGTGCGGCGCGGATCGACCGCGCGTCTATTTCTCGTAGACTTTCAGATAATCGTCCTGCATCCACTCCTTGTGCTTGTCGAGATTGATGCGCTCCGTCTTCGCGTCGCGCTGTTCCTTGCACACGATCTGCAGGATCTCGAGATCCTCATCGCCGGTCTTCTCGAACCAATAGCGCGCGCCGCCCGGCAGAAGAATGCCCTCATTGGGTCCGAGATCGGCAATGAGCTTGTCGCCGACGCCGTAGAAGCGCGCGCCGCCTTTGAGGACCATCCAGCAATTGTCGCCGCCGGTGTGGTAGTGGAGATTGTTCTCGCCGCCCTCCTTGACGATCTGCACGTTGAGGCGCACGAGGTCGCTGCGCACGAGGTTGGCGATCTGCTTGACCCTGCCGGCCTCGCCGGGCTTGCGGTAGCTGAAGGTCGCGATGCGCGCCTCTGCCGCCCGGTGGAACGCCTCTTTCGCGTCGCCGGTCATCGGAACGGTTTTCGCCTCGTCCATGCTGTTCTCCCCATCGATGCGATCTGCGGGTGGCGCCGGACAGCATAACACCGGGGCGGGCGCGGGGCACCCCTCAGAAACGCCTCACGCCGGTCCTGCCGGCTGGGCAAAGCCCGAGCGCAATTTCCTCCAACCTCAACCGGCGCTAAACTGCCGGCATTACGGCTGGGGGCTTGAATGGATACGATCAGCTTTCGCGATCTGGCAGTCGAGGAATTCGACACCCGCACCTTGCTCACCCATGCGAGCGCGCAGGCGGCGCAGCGGCGATACGAGGATTTCTTCATCGCCGATATCGACGGCCATCATTTCGAGACCTTGTCCTTCGCCGAGATCGTCAAATTCATCGAGGATCCGGTGATGCGCGATCAGGCGAAGTATCAGGGCTTTGGCGGCGGCGGGATCGCCTCGCCCTCGGGCGGGTATCAGGAGCTGGTCGGCCGCATCACGCGCCACGACGGGCGCAGGCCGGAAAAGATCGATCCGGGCCAGCAGCGCGACCGGACCCTCACCCGGCGCTGGATGGACGCGATCGGCATCGATCAGCTGTGTCTCTTTCCGACGCCGATGCTGGGGCTCGGTCTGACGCCGCGACCCGAGGTCGAGGTCGCGATGGCGCGCGCCTATAACCGGTGGCTGTGCGAGGTGGTGCTGGCCGAGGAGCCGCGCATCAAATCGTCGCTCTATCTGCCGCTGAACGATCCCGAAGCCACCTATCGGATGGTGAAGGATTTTGCCGGCAAGAAGGGCGTCATCGGCTTCACGATCTGCTCGCCGCATTACAAGGCCGTCTATGACAACGCCTACATGAAGACCTACGCGCTCCTCGAAGAGGCGGGGCTGCCGCTCGTGTTCCACGGCGCCTATGCCTGGGGCCAGGACAAGAGCTTCTCCTTGTGCAACCGCTTCATCGCCGTGCATGCGCTGGGATTCAGCTGGTTCAATATCCTTCACTGCACCAATTGGCTCGTGAACGGCATGCCCGAGCGCTTCCCCAAGCTCAAAGTGGTTTGGGTCGAGAGCGGGCTCGCCTGGATCCCGTTCCTGATGCAGCGGCTCGACAACGAATGGATGATGCGCAGCTCCGAAGTGCCGCTTTTGAAGAAGCGGCCCTCCGACTACATGCGCGAGATGCACTATTCGACCCAGCCGATGGAGATGGTCAACAACAAGCAAGCCTTGGAACTGACCTTCAAGATGATCAATGCCGAGACGCAGCTGCTCTACGCCTCGGATTATCCGCATTGGGATATGGATCTGCCCTCGACGATCTATGACCTGCCCTTCCTCAGCGAGACCGCCAAGCGCAACATTCTGGGCGGCAACGCCAAGCGCGTGTTCAACCTCGAGCCCGCCGTCTCCGAACTCAAGATGAAGCGCCGGGCCGAACGCGGAGAGGCCTGAAAAAAACGGCCAGACGCCGCACGACGCCGGCGCCCCTGCGCCGGCTGTGCTACGGGTTTTGAATCTGGCTTCGCACGGCGCCCGCGGTGCTACGCGTTACGGCCCGCTCGGCGAAAACAGGAAGAGATTGCGCAGAAAGCCGGGCGCCAAGGTGCTGAGCACATTGACCGAGACCTGCGGGTCCTCGGTCGGTCCATACACGCGGAAATTCGACGCGAACACGCCCTGACCTTGGCCGCCCAGAAGCAGACTGCCGATCACCGGGATGTCGCCGATCACAGAGTTGAGCGTATAGGCCGGAACGAGCGTGCCGGTGATGTTCATCTGACCGGCGATGCGGTCGATGTCGCCGCTCGCATTGATGCCAATGGCGCCGCCATAGGCGCGCATGTTTTTGAGCGAGATTTTGCCGGTGGCGAAATCGACATCGCCTTCGAGCCGGTTGAAGGGGATGCCCTGGCCGCTCAGCAGCGCGCCCATGCCCGAAAGCGAGGCGAGCGACAGGAGCCGCGCCAGCGTCGGCGCCTTGACGACGCGATAATCCGAGCCCACTGCCTTGGTGGCGAGGACGCGCACGCCGCTGCGGTCCTCCGCCGCGCCGGTCAGGGTGAATTTGCCGCCTTCGATGTTGGGATAGATGCCGAGAACTTTGAGCAGCGCGCCGAAATTGTCGGTCGAGAGCGAGAATTGCCGCTCGCCCGCCTCGCCGCCATAGCGCAGCCGCGCCGAGCTGTTGCTCGAAAGCTGCGCGTCGACGCTCGCCCTTTGCCAATGCTCGCTGTCGCTGGCGAGCGCGGCGGAGACGTCGCGCGCCACCCGGTCGGGACCGAGCACCAGCCGGTCGAGACGAACGTCGATGTCGAGGGGCGGTTCGGGCTCGGGCTTGGCGGAGGCGCGATCGAGCTGCTCGAAGAGGCCCGAGGCATCGAGGCTCTTGCCAGAGGCGACGAGGCGCCAGCCGCCATCCGGTCCGCGCGCGAGGCTGCCGTGAAAGTCGTTGTCGCCGCCGGCGAGATGATCGACGACGAGGCTGCTCAAGCCTTGCGCATCGAACCGGGCCGAAGCCTCGCCGTCTAGCCCCTCGCCCTTCAAGCTGGCCTCGGTGATCGCCGTGAGCTTGTCATCGGCGAGAGCGAGCGTCAGCCGTGCCGTCGCGGGAACGCCCGATGCCTTCTTGAGACCGATCTGTTTGACGTCGAGCGCCGCATCATTCAAATCGATCGTCACCAACGCCCGGCCACGCTTCGCCCGGTTGAGATCGTAGGATGCGTCGACGGTGGTGGAGCCGGTCACGACATTATCGAGCGCGGCTAGGCCCAGCGCGTCGCGCTCGGCGCCGTCGAGCGTGGCCTTCACCTGATAATGAGTTTGAACGTCGGCCTTCGTATCGAGGCTCTGTCGCCAGGCGAAGCTGACTGGAACGCCGGCGAGCTTTGCCGTGCCGTCGACTTGCGCCGCGCTGTGATCGAGCTTCAGCGCGAGCGTGCCATCGCTTAAATCGCGGCCAAAGACGATATCGGCGAGGGCCACATCCTGGAGCGTCGCGGCGGCGCTGTAGTCGATGTCCTTCAATGCGAGATCGTGGACAAGCGGAAAGGCGAAATCGAGCTTCGCCGAGAAATTCCCGGCTGCGCGCTTGGCGTCGAGCCCGATCTCCTTGGCATAGCCCAAGGGCGGCGTGTCGAGGATGGCGAGCGCGCTCGCCAAGGGACCTTCGGCGCTCACATCGATCTTCGCCTGCTCGTCATGGGTGTCGAGCTGGTAAAACCGCGCGGTCGCGCCGGTCGCGCGGATCTTGCCGAGATCGCCGCCGGTCGCGGTGAAGGTGATCTCGGTCGGGCCGAAGCGCGCGGTGCCGGCGACATTCCGGACGAGCTCGAGCGGCCGGAAATATTCGATCGCGAGCTTGCTGAATGTCATTGTGCCGTCGAGCCGGCGCAGCTGCGCCGGCCGCTCCGCCCCGGGGGTCAGATCGAGATGAAGCCCGAGCCGGGCGGAAAGCGCGTCGACAACGCCATCATGAAGATGCTCGACCACCCAATCATGCGTGTGCGCCGACGCGGCGGGCGGCCAAAGCCGCGGGAAATCGTCAACGCGGATGCCGCGCGCGCCAAGCGTCAAATCGAAATCGAGCGCGGCCGGCAAGACGCCGGAGAGTAAATCGCTCCCGGCGCCTTCGATCGTGCCCTCGGCGGTGACCGTGCCGGGCGCGAGATCGAGCGAGAGCAGGCCGAGATTGATCCGGCCCGCGATCGGGTCATAGCCGCCTTGGAGGATGCCGCCCGCCAGGTTGAGGGCGCCGCCAGGCAGGAAGGCGTTCGCCACCCTGCCCTTGCCAAAGTGGAAATCGACGATGCTGTCGCGCAAGGTAAGCGAGGCCGGATCGAGCTCGGCGATGAAGCTGCCCGAGACCGGGAGATCGATCGCGGCAAGCGGCGCGAGCGCGGGCGCGGCGTTCGACCAGGAGGCGGGATCGAGATCGGCGAAGCCGAGTCGGATCACCACCTGGCGATAGGCCGGAAGATAGGTGAAATCGCCGCTGAGCTTCGAGCCAGCGCGGGCGCCACCCATGACGATCTGAAAATTGCCGTTCGCGCGGTCGGCGGCGCGGGTCAGAACGGCGCTCGCATCGGCCGCGTGCCAAACGACGCCCAGCGCCTTGTCATCGACGGTGAAGCTTGCGCCTTGCACGGTCAACTGGGTGAGATAGCCGAGGGTGCCCTTGCCGCTCGGCGGGCGCAGCAGGTCGCCCATGAATTTCTGACCCCAATCCGCGCCGCCCCCGCTCGATTCGCCGCCGATCGCGATTTGGAAGCGGCCCTCGGCGCTGCGCTCCAGGCGCAGCTCGGGCCGGTTGACGACGATGCGCGTCGGCGCGATCTCGCCATGGAGCGCGGCGCGCGGGCTGAACTCGATGGCGAGATCGGCCAGCGTCAGGGTGCCGCTGCCCGCTTGGGTAAAGTGAACCCCGCGCGCCAGCACTTCGATATGGCCGCGCGGACCAAGGGTCAGCAGCGTGTGGTCGATCGAGACCTCAATCCCGTTGCCGATCGACAGCGCATGGGCGACGAGCGGCGCCACCGCGTCGAGCGAGATCGGTCCGCGCGACAACAGCCACAGAAAGAACCCGGCGGCGATCGCGACCATGGTGACGAAGGCGGCGGCAAGCTGCAGCGCGATGCGCGGAATATGATGCCAGGCCGGGCGTGGCGTGTCGGTCACGCGCTTGACCCCTTGAGGGCTTGCGCGCAGTCTTCGCCTGCCCTTTGCCGAGCCCGAAGCAATGCCAAGCGCGTTATCGCTTCTCTCCCTTTACCGCGACCTGCCGCCGCCGGCCGACGAGGAAGCCGCGACCACCGGGCTCGAGCGCTGGCGCGAGACCGCGCGCGAGACGCGGGATGGCTCGCTCGCGGCCGCCATGCGCGGCTTCGCCGCCGAGCCCGAAGGAAGGCGCATTCTCGCATCGATCTTCGGCGGAAGCCCCTATCTGACCCAATGCTGTCTCGCCGAGCCAGGCTTCCTCCTGCGGCTCGTCGAGCAGGGGCATGACGCTACTTTCGCCGAACTCATCGGCCGGCTCAACAGCGAAGTCGCAAATCTTCGCGAGCGCGCGGCGCTGATGGCGGCGCTGCGTCGGGAAAAGCGGCGAGCGGCGCTGCTGATCGCGCTCGCCGACCTTTCGGGGCAATGGCCGCTCGACCGCGTGACGGGAGCCCTCAGCGAGTTCGCCGAAACCGCGCTCGATCGCGCCGTGCGCGCGCTGCTCGGCGAAGCGATCACAGCGGGCGAGATTGCGCCGGAGGACGCCGAGCGCAGCGGGCTTATCGTCTTGGGGATGGGCAAGCTCGGCGCGCGCGAGCTTAATTATTCGAGCGATATCGACCTGATCCTGCTCTACGACCCCGAGCGCGCCGCCTATCGCGGCAAGCGCGGCGTGCAGGCCTTCTTCACCGGGCTCGCGCATGAGCTGGTGCGTGTCATGTCCGAGCGGACCGCCGAGGGCTATGTCTTCCGCACGGATCTGCGCCTGCGGCCCGACCCGGGCTCGACCCCGCCCGCGGTCTCGCTCGAGGCGGCGCTCAATTACTACGAGAGCGCCGGGCAGAACTGGGAACGTGCGGCGATGATCAAGGCGCGTCCGGTCGCGGGCGACCGCGCCGCGGGCGCGGCCTTCCTCGACGAGCTGCGGCCCTTCCTTTGGCGCAAGAATTTGGATTTCGCCGCGATCCAGGACATTCACTCGATCAAGCGCCAGATCAACGCGCATCGCGGCGGCACGACCATCGCGGTCGAAGGCCACGACATCAAGCTCGGCCGCGGCGGCATCCGCGAGATCGAGTTTTTCGCCCAAACGCAGCAGCTGATCTGGGGCGGAAGAAAGCCCGAGCTGCGCCAAGCCGGCACGCTCGATGCTCTGGCGGCGCTGGCGGCAGCGGGCCAGATCGACGCCGATGATCTCGCCGCCTTGACCGAGAGCTATCATTTCCTGCGCAAGCTCGAACACCGGCTGCAAATGATCGACGACGCGCAGACGCATAGCGTGCCGCGCGATCCGATTGCGCTCCATCGCGTCGCAATCCTGATGGGCTTTGCCAACGCAGGCCAATTCGCTCGGGCGCTCACGGCACGGCTCGGTGCGGTCGAGACGATTTACATGCGGCTCTTTGCGGAAGCACCGAGCCTCTCCGCGCTCGGCAATCTCGTCTTCACCGGCGCCGAGGATGATCCCGAGACGCTGAAGACGCTCGCGGGCCTCGGCTTCGCCGATCCGCCCAAGATCGCCGCCGTGATCCGCGGCTGGCATCACGGCCGCTATCGCGCGACACGCAGCCAACGCGCGCGCGAGCTCCTGACCGAGCTGGTGCCGGCGCTGCTCCAGGCTTTCGGCGCCTCGCCCCATCCCGATCCAGCGTTTCTGCGCTTCGATGCGTTTCTGGCGCGACTGCCCGCGGGCGTGCAGTTCTTCTCGCTGTTCTATAACAACCCGCAAATCCTTGCGCTCGTCGCCGAGATCATGGGCGCCGGAACCTGGCTCGCCGAGGCGGTCGCGCGCCGGCCGATGCTCTTGGACGCCGTGCTCGCGGTGAGCTTCTTCGAGCCGTCGCCGCCGCGCGCGGCTCTCGCGGCCGAGCTTGAAGCGGCGCTCAAGGAGGCGCGGCACTACGAGGAGATGCTCGATATCGTCCGGCGCTGGGTCGGCGAGCGCAGGTTCAAGCTCGGGGTGCAACTCTTGCGCCATTGGCTCGACGGCGAGACATCGGGCGCGGCATTCGCCGATATCGCCGGGACCGTGATCGAAGCCCTGCTGCCGCGCGTCGCCGCGGAGTTCGCCAAGAGCCACGGCCAGGTGCCGGGAGGCGAGATGGCGGTGCTGGGCTTGGGCAAGCTCGGCAGCCGCGAGATGACCGTCACCTCCGATCTCGATCTCATCCTCGTCTATGACGCGCCCGCGCACAGCGAGGCCTCGGACGGGGTGCGTGGGCTGCCCGTCGCCACTTATTACGCGCGGCTCGCGCAGCGCTTCATCAATGCGCTGACGGCGCCGACCTCCGAGGGCGGGCTCTACGAGGTCGATATGCGCTTGCGGCCCTCGGGAAACTCGGGACCGCTCGCCTCCTCCCTCGCCGCCTTCCGCAAATATCATCAAGAGCTCGCCTGGACCTGGGAGCAGATGGCGCTGACCCGGGCGCGCGTGCTGGCGGGACCGGCGCGGCTCGCGACGCTCATCCGGGACGAGATCGCGGGAATTCTCACTCGAAGCCGCGAGATGGCGCCGCTCGCGCTCGATGTCGACGAGATGCGCCAGCGCATTGCCGCCGAGCACCGCAACCCCGGCTTCTGGGACGTGAAGAACCGGCCGGGCGGCATGCTCGATATCGAATTCATCGCACAGTTCCTGCAGCTCGCCCATGCCGCGCGGCATCCGACAATACTCGCGGTCAACACGATTGCGGCGATCGAGGCGGCGGCGCGCGCCGGCGTCCTTGATGCGCAAGCGGCGCGCGAGCTGGCCGGATCGCTCGCGCTCTGGCGCAACGTGCAGGCGCTCTTGAAGCTCACCGGAGAAGAGCCGTTCGACGCCGACAAGGCGCCGGCTGCGCTCAAGGCCCTCATTGCCGCGGGCGCCGGCTCGGTTGACTTCGGCGCGCTCAAAGAGGATATGGAGGCGGCCGCCTTGCGCGCGCATAGACGCTACGAAGCGATCATCGCCGCGCCGGCGGAGGCGGCGCGCGCGCAACGTGCGGCCGCCAAGACCCAAGACACGGATAATCAGCGGAGGTAAGCGGCACATGGCTCTCGAGATCGGCGACAAGGCGCCGGACTTCACATTGCCGACCGACGGCGACGGGTCGGTGTCGCTCGACAAGCTCAAAGGAAAAAAGGTCGTGCTCTACTTCTACCCGAAGGACGACACCTCGGGCTGCACCGCCGAGGCTTGCGCGTTTCGCGACGTGTTGCCGCGCTTCAAGAAGATGGATGCGGTGGTGATCGGCATCTCGCGCGACAGCGTCGCGAGCCACGACAAGTTCAAGAGGAAATACGAGCTGCCCTTCACGCTCGCTTCTGACGACAAGGGCAAGGTCACCGAGAGCTACGGCGTGTGGGTCGAGAAGAGCATGTATGGCCGCAAATACATGGGCATCGAGCGCGCGACCTTCCTCATCGACGAGAAAGGCAAGATCGAGCAGATTTGGCACAAGGTGAAGGTGCCGGGCCATGCCGACGAGGTGCTGAAGGCGGTCAACGCCAAGTGACGGCGCTCGCCGCCGCGGCGTGCGCGGTGCTGCTTGCGGAGGAGCCGGCGGAGAAGGTCGCGCTGAGCCACCGCTTCGCCCGGGCTTGGCGCGAGGGTGCGCTTGCGGAAATCGGCACAGGCTTGCCGCCCGAGCGTCCGGCGCGGCCCGACCGTCCCGTCCTCAAACCGCCACGCGACATGACACGCCGGCGCAGCGGTGGCTCGCTTAGCAACCGCATCGCGCTGCTCCATTCCTTGGCGCATATCGAGCTCAACGCAGTCGATCTCGCCTGGGATCTGATCGCGCGCTTCGCCGCTCTCGATCTGCCGCGTGCTTTCTTCGACGACTGGGTCGAGGTTGCCGACGAGGAGGCATCGCACCACGCGCTCATTGCCGCGCGTCTTGCCGAACTCGGCGCCGCTTATGGCGATCTGCCGGCACATGACGGGCTGTGGGAAGCGGCGCAGGCGACAGCACACGATCTCCTCGCGCGGCTCGCCATCGTGCCGCTCGTGCTCGAAGCGCGCGGCCTCGATGTGACGCCCGGCATGATCGAGCGCTTGGCGCGCTATGGCGATACGGCGAGCGCGGATGCGCTCCAAACCATCTACGACGAGGAAATCGGCCATGTCGCCTGCGGGCGGCGCTGGTTCGAATGGGAATGCTCAAGGCGCGGCCGCGAGCCGGTCTCTGCCTATCGCGATCTGGTGCGGCGGCATTTCCGCGGCACGCTGAAGCCGCCCTTCAACCGGCGCGCGCGGGACGCGGCGGGCTTTGCCGCCGCCTTCTATGAGGGGCTTTGAGCGCGCGACACTCAGCGCGCAGGGCGCCAGGTGATGAGGATTTCATTCCCGGGCTCGATCCAGCGCGGCACGAAGCCGTCGGGCCTTTTGAGGAACAGCTCGTCGAATCGCGCATCAAGAATGCCGCGCATGCGCGCATCGAGCTTGGGCCCCAGCGGCCAAAAGCTCCATTGATCGCCATTGAAGCGCGCGACCGCGGCATCGATGGCGGCCTCGCGTGTCGCGGCCGGCGCGATGAGCGCCGTCGGATTTATCGACAAAGCGCGGAGCTCGGGCGCGATGCCCATCTCGCGCAGCACCGCGACGAGCTCTGTCCGGCCCGGTACGATCGCCTCGGCCTCGCCATGCACCAGCTCGAACAGCACGCGGTTCCACGAGGGCGGCGGCGGCTCGTTGACGATGATAATCGCGCGACGCGGGCCGGCGCGCTCCATCTTTTCGATGAACGGAACGATCTCGCGGACGAAGTAGGTCACATGGCTGGCGAGGGCGAGCGTGCCGGAAATCGGCGCGGCATCGAGCCAGTCGTTCTCGATCAGGCGGATATTGGCAATGCCGGCGCGTGCCGCATTGGCATGAAAGCCTCGGCCCATCGCCGCCGACGGCTCGACATTGACGATTTCGCGGCAGCGCAAAGCGAGCGGCAGCGAGATTCGGCCGGAGCCGCCGCCGATATCGACGATCACGTCGTCGCGCTCGACCAAAGATGCGAGCGCCTCGAGATTGGCGTCTAGCGGCCGCCGGGCATCGGTCGCAACCAACGGGTGATCGGGGCGAATGCCGCCGAAGAGATCGCCCGATGGCGGCGCGCCGCGCAGCCGCGTGCGCTGCGCGAGGACCGCATCGACGCGCGCCGTATAAGCTTGCGCCGATTCCATTTTCGCCTCCCTCCACATGCATCCGGAGCCCTCCATTCTGCCGCGCCGCGCTTTCAGCGGCAATGGCAGCGCGCACTCGCCCGCTCTACTATCCGCGGCGGGAGGACCAGCATGACGGGCGAGAAGAACATCCAAATCCTTCTAGCGGCACGGCCGCAAGGCGCGCCCAAGGACAGCGATTTCGAGATCGTCGAGGCACCGGTGCCGGAGCCGGGCGCTCGCGAGATGCTGTTGCGCGTGCTCTATCTGAGCCTCGATCCGGTGATCCGGCTGCGCATGAATGCGAGCTCCTATTGGCCGGCTTTCGAGCTCGGCCAGCCCTTGGGCGCGCGGGCGATCTGCGCCGTGGCGAAGTCGAACATCGCCGAATACCGCGCGGGCGATATCGTCGTCACCGCCGGCATCTGGGCGAATTACATGATCTCGAACGGCAAAGGCATCGATGGCCGGCCGCTGCCGAAGCTCGATCCGGCGCGCGGGCCCCTTACCCTGCCGCTCCACGTGCTCGGCATTACCGGCTTCACCGCCTATTCCGGCCTCTTGGAGATCGGCCAGCCAAAACCGGGCGAGACCGTGCTGGTCTCGGGCGCCTCGGGCGCGGTCGGCTCGGTGGCGGGACAGATCGCCAAGCTCAAGGGCTGCCGCGCCGTCGGCATCGCGGGCGGGCCGAAGAAATGCGCGTTCCTCGTGGAGGAGCTCGGCTTCGATGCCGCGGTCGATTACAAGCGCGCGGATTTCGCCGCCGCGCTCGAGGCGGCATTGCCGCAGGGCATCGACGTCTATTTCGAGAATGTCGGCGGCGCGGCCTTCGATGCGGCCGTGCCGCTCTTCAACCGCAACGCGCGCATTGCGGTCTGCGGCACGGTCTCGGAATACAACATCGTCGAGCGTGCAATGGGGCCGGACAAGCTTTCGGGCCTGCTGCTCGCGATCCTCGGCAAGCGCCTCACCTTGCGCGGCTTCGTCATCGGCGACTGGTTCGCAAAGATGCCCCAATTCCTCGCCGAGGCGGGCGCATGGGTGCGCGACGGCAAGCTCAAATACCGCGAAGAGATCATCGAGGGGCTCGAGCACGCGCCCGCCGCTCTTCAGGCGATGCTCAGGGCCGAGACCTTCGGCAAGGTGATCGTCAAGCTGGGCGAGCCGCCGCGCTGATGAAAATCGAGGGCCAAAGGGTGGAACAGGTCGGCGGCTCGTCGTGCGGCGCTCAATGCGACGCGGAGCGGCTTTCACGGTGCGCGACGGCGTAGCGCCGATCGACCACAGCGCTCGCCCGCACCCTGGTCTTGATCGCACCGATCGATCGATACCAGTCGATCTGATCCTGGAGCGCGGAGATATCGATGCGCGCCTCGGGATCGAAATAGGGCAAGCCGAGCTTCACCCGCGCCGGATCCTCACCGACCCAGGCCGCGATCACCGCAAGGGTCGCATCCGCCGTGGGCCCGTCCTTGCGCACGCCCTTTGCGTCGGTGAAGGCGTCGTAGTAGTCGCGCACCGCCAGGCGATAGGCGGCGAGGAAGCGTTTCACCGTGTCCGCGTGATGGTCGAGCATGTCGCGTGACGCGAAAATGAGAAAAGCCGGCGTATAGCCGGTCAAATCGCCGACCCAGCCGATGATCTTCGCCTCGCCTTTCTCGACGAGCGGCAAGGCGTTGGTCGAATCGAAGATCGCCGCATCGGCGCGACCGCCGGCGATGGCCGAGGCGATGTTGGGATTGGATTGCAGCGGCAGGAGCTTGACAGTCTTGATGTCGAAGCCTTCCTTTGCCGCCACTCTGCCGAGGCCGTATTGCAGCCCCGTGCCCATCTGCGTCAGGGCAAAAGAATGGCCGGCGAGATCGCGCGGCGCCTTGAGCCCTGCGGCATAGGCCTGGTTCGAGGCGAGGATGGCCAGCGCGTGAAAGGTCGGCGCCTCTGCAGCGCCGCTCGCAATGATGCGCAGCCTTCCGCCCGCGGCCAAATTGTAGAGCGCGGCCGTCTCGGCCGCGTCGCCGAAATCGAGATCGCCCGAAGCCAAAGCGACCGCGATCGGCGCCTGCGCCTCGAACACGGTCAAATTCGGCTGAAGTCCTTCCTTCTCGAAATAGCCCTTGGCGAGCGCGATGGCGATCGGCGAGCAATTCGCGATCTTGGTCACGCCGAAGCGGATTGTCTCCGCCGAAACGCGCGGCGATTGAAGCGCGACAACAACCGCGAGAGCCGCAACGGCCAGGCAATATCCGCGCTGCATGCGATCCTCCCCCTATCGATTTTGTCGCGTCCGTTCGGGCCCAGTCTGCGCCGGCCGCGACCGTCTCGGCAAGCGGACCCTGCCGGGGAACGGCCTCCGAGCCCCGGGCGTTAAGGCGACGCTAAGGAAAAAGGTTAATACTCGCAGGCCAAAGGTTCGGCGAATTGTATCAACGGCCGCATCCCAGCCTGTTGGGGGCGCCGGAGGGTGCAATATGCAGATGTCTCACCATACGCCAGCCGCGCTCGTCGATGTCTATGATCGCTTGCGCGCGCATCCGGATCCGCAGGTCAGAGCCGACACGGCCAAGCGTGTCGGGATGCTGTATTCGTCGGCGGCGCTGAGCGCCGCGGAACGCCAGACGGCGCTGGCGATCCTCGAAAGGCTGGTCCAGGACGTCGAGCAGGAGGTTCGTCAGGCGCTCGCGATCCATGTCGCGCACTGCGCCATGCTGCCGCCGGAGATGGCGCGCAAGATCGCCGAGGATGTCGACGGGGTCTCGCTGCCCTTCCTGCGCGTCTCGCCCGCGCTATCCGATGCGGATCTCGTCGCCATCATCGGCGCGGGCAGCGTCTCGAAGCAGGTCGCGATCGCCGCGCGGCCAAGCGTCAGCGTCGGCGTCACCGAAGTCTTGATCGGCGCCGGCAATGCGAGCGTCGTTTCCGCGCTGCTGCGCAACGAGGGCGCGGCGATCTCCGAGATGGGCTATCACGCGATCATGGACGAGTTCGGCGGCGACAAAGCGGTCCAGAGCCTGATGACCGAGCGCGCTGCGCTGCCTTTCTCGGTCGCCGAGCGGCTCATCGAGGTGGTATCCGACGTGCTGCGCGAACGCCTCGTCGAGAAACACGCCCTGCCTCCGGAAATCGCCGGCGAGTTGCTCAATCAAGCGCGCGAGCGCGCCCTGATGCACGGCATTGCCGCGGTTCCGCGCGCCTTCGATGTCGATGCCTTCGCCGCACGTCTCGGCGGCAAGGGTCAGCTGACTCCGACCTTGCTGATGCGCGCGCTCTGCCTCGGCGACCGGCGCTTCTTCGAGGCGGGGATGGCCATGCTCGCCGGCGTTTCGGTGCCGAGCTCGGTGGTGCTGATCGCCGATCGCGGTCCGCTCGGCTTCAAGGCGCTTTACGAAAAGGCCGGATTGCCGCCCGAATATTTCCGGGCGTTTCGCGCCGCGCTCGACGTGCTCGCCGAATTGCAGATCGGCGGCCAGGACGGCTGGAGCCCGGCCTGCCTCGAGGCGATCCTCGATCGCATGATGCACGCCTATGACGAGGCCTGCCCCGCGGACCTGGAGCATCTCATGAGCCAGATGTCGCGGCGGATCCTTGGCCGCATGGACCGTCAGGGACGGCATTAGGCTGGTCCTCGGTATCGTCTCAGGGGCGCGAAGCTTACACTTTGTCAATGTCGCCCCCTCTATAGTGAGCGGGGCTCTGCTGCCCGGGTCGGTCCGGCCCGGGATCGAGAACGTTGTGGATCGAGAAACCGATCGTGAAGGACGCCCGGATCGCATCGCCGCGCGCAAAACGGTTTTGCCGTGACCGCGCCCAACGCTAAACGCAGCCTCGACGCGCTCCGGGCCGAGCGCGACCGCTATGTTTCGCTGGCCTTTTGCTGCGCCGATCTGCTGTTCGAGCTCGACCGCAATTTCGACGTTCTCTTTGCCGCGGGCGCGCTCGGCCCTTTTTTCGGCAAGAGCGCCGCGCAGCTCAGATCGACCTCCTTTCGCGACCTGATCGCGCCCGCCGACCGGCCGATCGCGGCCCAGGCGCTCAAGGGTCTGCCGAAAACCGGGCGGGCGCATGACGAGCAAATCCGCATCGTCGATCGCAACGGCAATTCGCTGTGGATGTCGATGTCGGCCTATTGCCTCGATCCGGTCGAGGGAAACATCTTCGTCGGCCTGCGCAAGGCCGACGCCGCGGCAAAGGCGACGGCGCTGTCCTATCCGCGCGACGAGACGAGCGGGCTCTATGACAGCGGCAGCTTTGCCGAGCTCGCGGCCGAGCGCATCAAGAAGATCCAGGCCGCGGGCGAGGCCGCCGAGGTGACGCTTCTCTCGATGCCCGAGATCGAGGCGCTGCAGCAGCGGCTGGGCCGGGAGCAAAGCACCTCGCTGCTGCACCGGCTGGGCGATTTCCTCAAGGCGAATTCCGTGGGCGGCGATTCTGCGGCGCGGGTGGCCGAGGGCAAATTCTCGATCATGCACGCGGCCGGCGCCAAGCTCGGCGAACTGACCGGCCAGATCGAGGAGATCACCCGCAGCGTCGACCCCGCAGGCCGAGGCGCGCGCGTCGACGCCGCGACGGTCGCGCTCGACGCCGCCGCCCTCGACGGGGCGGAGCTTACCAAGGGGCTGCTCTACCTCATGCACAAATTCAGCGACGACAGCGCGGCCGACGTACACGCGATCACCGCCAATATGTCGCGCCTCGTCGATGAGGCGGCGGCCGAGGTCAACGGCTTCCGGCAGATCGTCGCGCTGTCGAAATTCCACGTCGTGTTGCAACCGATCATCCACGCGACCAGCGGCGAGATCCATCATTACGAAGCGCTCTGCCGGTTCGACAAGAATCCGGCCGACTCGCCGTTCAAGACCATCACCTTCGCCGAGGAGACCGGGCTCATTCACGAGTTCGACCTGGCGATGGCGAAGAAGGTGGTCGATTGGCTGAGCAAACGGCCGCGCAACAGCGACCGTTTCAACGTCGCGTTGAATGTCTCGGGTTTCTCGATCGGCCAAGACTCCTATCTCGACGCGCTGATGAAGTTGCTCAAGGCCAACGCGTGGACGCGCGGCAAGCTCATGTTCGAGATCACCGAAAGCGCGCGCATGAGCAATCTCGAACAGGCCAACAATTTCATCCAGGCGCTGCGCACCCTCGGCTACAGCGTGAGCCTCGACGATTTCGGCGCGGGTGCCGCCTCGTTCCAATATCTCTCGGTGCTCGAGGTCGATCTCGTCAAGCTCGACGGCTCGGCGGTGAAGAACGCGCAGCGAGCGGCGAAGGGCCGCGCCTTTCTCTCGGCGCTGACGGGCCTCTGCCGCAGCATGGAGATCGGCACCATCGCCGAGATGATCGACACGCCAGAGACTTTGACGTTCGTCCGCGATTGCGGCTGCGACTTTGTCCAGGGATTCCTCTTCGGCAAGCCCTCGCGCGACATCCGCCATTTCACGCCCCTGCCGCGGATCGAATTGTTCGGCCGCACGCTCGGCATGGCGGGCGCGTCGCTCTAAGCGCTTCTCGACGCGCCCCGCAAAGTTGCGGCTGCACTCCGCACGCCCGGCCCTCACGATCATGTCATTGGCGGGCCCGCCGCGAATTTGATAACCCCCGCCTCCGCTTTTGTGAGACGCTGGCGTAAGCCAGCCTGACGAGCGACTGCGCCAACAAACGAGCCAACAGGGGTAAGCCATATGCCGACCACGAGCCAACACGCCGAGACCGTCGTGCTTCACGCCGGCTATCGCAGCGATCCCGCCACCAATTCGGTAGCAGTGCCCATCTATCAGACGACGTCCTATCAGTTCAACTCGACCGAGCACGCGTCCAATCTCTTTGCGCTCAAGGAATTCGGGAATATCTACACCCGAATCATGAATCCGACTCAGGCCGTGCTCGAGGAGCGCATGGCCGCGCTCGAAGGCGGCGTCGCCGCGCTGGCGCTCGCTTCGGGCCAAGCCGCCTCGCTTTTCGCGGTGCAGAACATCTGCCACGCGGGCGACAATTTCGTCTGCTCAACCGACATTTATGGCGGCACGTGGAATCTCTTCAAGAACACGTTCTCGACCATGGGCATTGAGTGCCGCTTCGTCGATCCTGAGGATCCGGAAAATTTCCGCCGCGCCACGGATGCGAAGACGCGCTGCTATTACGGCGAGACCCTGCCCAATCCGAAGCTCGCGGTCTTCCCGATTGGCGAGATCGCCAAGATTGGCCGCGCGCTCGGTGTTCCCCTGATCGTCGACAACACCGCCGCGCCGTCGCTGTGCCAGCCGATCAAGCACGGCGCCGCCATCACCATGCATTCCACCACGAAATACATCGGCGGCCACGGCACCTCGATCGGCGGCGTGATCGTCGATGGCGGAAACTTCGACTGGGAGAAGCATGCCGACCGCTTCCCGATGCTAAACACGCCCGATCCCAGTTATCACGGCGCGATCTGGACCCAGGCGGTGAAGCCCTTGGGGCCGATCGCCTATATTATCAAGGCGCGCGTCACCCTGCTGCGCGACATCGGCGCCGCCATGTCGCCGTTCAACGCGTTCCTGTTCCTCCAGGGACTCGAAACCTTGCCGCTGCGGATGCGCGAGCACTGCCGCAACGCCGACGCGGTGGTGGCTCATCTCGTCAAGCACCCGAAGATCGTCAAGGTGATTTATCCCGGATTGATGTCGGGCGAGGCGAAGCGCCGCGCCGAGACCTATCTCGGCGACCGCAATGGAGCGCTGGTGGGGTTCGAGCTGAATGGCGGCAAGCAAGCGGGGCGGCGCTTCATCGAAGCGCTCAAGATGTTCTATCACGTCGCCAATATCGGCGACGTGCGCTCGCTCGCGATCCACCCCGCCTCGACGACGCATTCGCAACTCTCGGCCGAGGAGCAGGCGCAGACCGGCGTCACCGACAATTACGTGCGGCTTTCGGTCGGCATCGAGCACATCGACGACATCCTCGCCGATCTCGATCAGGCGCTCGAGAAAGCCTGAACCGGCCACGGGGTCCGAAGTCGCGCTGCAGCAGGCCGGGTGCGGCGATTTAACGCTTTGGCAAGCGGCCTCGCTCATGCTGCGGCGCGCCTGCCAAGGCTTGCCGCGGGGTGCGTCGTCCGCTAGATTCGCGGCTTCCTTCCAGCGGCAGGACAGAGAGCTTTCCCCGCAACGGTCGGTTTTTCCAATCGGTCTGCCGGAATCGCGCCACCCCCTCGATGACACTCCTGCCGCTTTCCCACGGAATTGCCGAGATTCCCCTGGTTCAGGTCGACGCTCACGCGAGCGCCGCGATGTGCCGGCACGATCTCGACCGGATGGAGGCGCTGGTGCGTTCGGCACTCAGCCGGCGCAGCCATTTCCTGCTGCCTCTCGTCGCCGAGATCGTGGACAAGATTTCGCGCGCCTGGCTCGCGCGGCAAATCGATTCCTATCTCGAAGAAATCTGCCACGTCGCCACGCTTCTCGGCAGGCCAGGCGCGTTCTTTCTCAACGCCGTCTATGAATGGTCGTGCTCGACCAGCGTCGGTCCGGACCTCGCCGCACCCGGCGCGCGCATGATCCGGGTGCTCGATTGGGGCCTTGCTGGAATGGGCAAGCACGCGATCATCGCCCGCCACGAGACGCCCCATGGCGCGTTCTACAACGCCACCTGGCCGGGCTATGCCGGCATCGTCAACGCGATGGCGCCCGGACGGTTCTGCGCGGCGATCAACCAGGCGCCGCGAATGCCCATCCTCGGCTTCGGGCCGCTCGACGACATGATCGCGCGGCTGCGCATCTTCGCCGCCAACGACACCACGCTCGCGAGCCATCTTCTGCGGCGCGTGTTCGAGACCGCGCCCGATTACGCGGCGGCGGTCGCGATGCTGGCCGACCCGAGCGTGTCGCTCGCCGCGCCCGCGCTCTTCACGCTCTCGGGCGTCGAGGCCGACGAAGGCTGCGTCATCGAAGCCTTCGGCAAGGAACGCCGCGTCCATCGCACCGGCCACGCACAAGGCGGCGTTCTCGGCATCGCCAATCAATGGCTCAGCCCCGATCTCAAAGGCAAAGCGCGCAACGAGTCGATCACGGTCGCGCCTGCGCTCAAGCCCGAGGCGAATAACGCGCTGCGGCGCGCGATCGTCACCGAGCTGCAACGCCACCCGTTCCGCGGCAGCGCCGATCTCATGGAGCCCGTGCTCAACAGCCACACCGTGATGGTCATGACCGGAAACGCGGCCACCGGCGAGCTGACGGTCGAGGCGCTCGACCCGCTGCCGGGCGCGATCCTGCCGACGCTCGTGGCGCGCCGGCGTATTGCCGCCGCTTAAGTTCGGGGCGGCAGCGCGGTTACCGCCTCGCGCCGGGGCCTTGCGGCCCCTCCCCCGCCGAAGCGCGCAAGGAACCCCTCGCGCGAAATCCAGAATTCCTGACGGTGGCGAAGAAAGCCGAGCTTCGGCGCGTCGAACGGGTTGAACGCCCGGCTCAAGAGCCAGAGCCAGGCATCGTCGATGACGGCGTGAACGCGCTCGATCGCGTTCAATCGTCGCGGCACCGCCGTCCAGGCGCCGCGGATCAGACGCGGCAAGCGCTGGAGATTCCGGCGCCGCTGGCGGCGGGTGAAGGCGGGCTTCATCATCAGCGCGCGCACATCCCCGAGCTCCGGCTTTTGCTCGATATAGGCGGCGAGGCGGGCGAAGGAATACTCGAAGCGGCGCCGGGCGGTATTCGCCCAGCGCAGCGTGCCGCTGCCCTTCAGGATCGCCAGATGCTCGTTCCAGAGATGCACTTCGAGCGCGCGGTCGCCGCGGCGGAGAATCACGCCATCGGCGAGCGCGATCTCGCGATCGAGATGAAGCGAGCCGATCCGCAAGAGACATTCCTCGCTCGCATCGAACTCGGCGATGCCGAGAAGCTGGCGGGAAACGAAATCCATCCCGCGGACGCAGCGGCGGAAAAACGAGTTGTCGACGCGGCCTTCCTTGCTCAATCTCCGCCCGACTCCGCTTGCCCCGTTTCCGCTTGATGCCGCTCGCGGCACGATCGCGTCCCGGGCGTTCGGTGAGCAGGCCTGCTGGGCACTAGACCTTTCCTTCCCGCGCCAACTCGCGGACCCGCCTCAAGGTTGCCCCGATCGCGCCGACATAGGATGAGCGCATGGCCAAGCCGCGCTCGCGCTCCTGCGGCGAGCCCGGCGCCGCGCCCGGAAGGTTCACGGCGAAGGTGAAGGTCAGCAAGAGCCCCTGCGGGCCCTCGCTGATGACATTCGTGATCCAGCCGGCATTCGCCTTGGTGCCGACGCGCTCGAACAGCACCTCGACCTCAGGGGTAAAGGTGATCTTTTCCTTGAAGCGGTCGTCGCCGATGGCGATCTCGCGCAAGAGGGTGTTCGCGTCGCGCTCCAGCACGCTGCAGGAGCGGATATTGGGCACGAAGAGCGCGCCGTTCTCGGCCTTCATCACGAGGCCGCGCCAGACTTGGCGGGCCGTCAGCCGAGGCGTCGCGCCTTCGGGGTTGACCTCGAGCGCAACCGAGAGCGTGAACATGAATCCACCCTCCGTCGATGCTGTCCGCTGCCGTCAGTCTATCCGCACCGGCGCCGCGAAGCGATGCCGGTCTTGCGGGAAGACCCAGCGGAGTCTATTGATCAGTTATGCTCGGAAAGCTTACATCCAACAACCGTGCCTGGGCGGCGCGCATGGTCGCGGCCGATCCCGATTTCTTCAAGCGGCTCGAGCGCCAGCAAGCGCCCGACTATCTCTGGATCGGCTGCTCCGACAGCCGCGTGCCCGCGAACCAGATCGTCGATGTCGATCCCGGGCAGATCTTCGTCCATCGCAACATCGCCAATCTCGCCCCGCCGCAGGACGCCAATTATCTCTCGGTGCTGCAATTCGCGATCGACGTGCTGAAGGTGAAGCACGTCATCGTGGTCGGGCATTATGGCTGCGGCGGCATCGCCGCCGCCGTCGATGGCGGCCGGCGCGGCCTGGTCGATCACTGGCTCCATCCGGTGCGCGAGCTCTATCGCGAGCACCGCGCCGCGCTCGATGCGATCGCCGATCGGCGCGCGCGGCTCGACCGGCTCTGCGAGCTCAACGTGATCCGCCAGGTGCGCAATGTCGCCGCCGATCTCTTCGTCCAGGAAGCCTGGGCGCGCGGCCAGGATGTGCAGGTCCATGGCTGGATCTACGCGCTCGGCAACGGCCTCATCACCGATCTCGGCGTCACGGTCGGCAGCGCGGTGGAGAGCGAGCGGCTGGGCTGACGGGCGCTATCTCCGCCCGATCACCGCCCAGAGCGGATCGTGATCGAGCCCCTCTGGGATGAGCGTGCGCGCCTCGATCGCGGCGAAGCCCGCGCGCTCCATATAAAGGGCGACCAGGCGTTGATGCTGGCCCATGGGAAGGCCGAGCCAGATCGCCACCGCCTTGGTCGGAAAGCAGCGATTGGAGAAGGTGACGGCAAGCGGCGCGCCCGGCTTCAGGCAACGCGCAACCTCGCGCATCACCGCGACCGGGCGCTGCAGATATTGCACCGAGACGCAGATCGCGGCGCCGTCGAGCGCGGCGTCCGCGAGCGGCAGCGACGGCTCCTCATTCAGGTTCTGCAGGAACCAGCGCGTATAGCGCGGATTGGCCGCGAGCTCTTCCTCGTTCATGCCATGGCCGATCACGGCATTGTAGGCGATCTCGGGCGGCAGATGCGCGACCCAGCTTCCCATCAGATCGAGGATCGTACCGCCGGCCGGAAAGATCTCGCGGTAAAGCGCCGTCACCACGGCGATGGCGCGCTCGTCGATATGGGTGACGAAGCGCGGCGAGGCATAGAAGAGCCCGTCCGGGCTCCTATCCTCCTTGCTAAAGGCCTCGGGCGGGAGGCCGGCGAGATCATCATCCATCGCGCCTCACTTGGCGCCGGCCACGCAGCGACGTCAAGCACCAAGGATCGCCAGAACGGACAAGCGCGTGAGCGCAGGTCGCAGCCGGAGGCGAGGCAAGACCGCGCTTTGTCGAGCTGCCGCTGCAGCAACATCGTGCGTCCCTCGACGTCGCTCGGGATGAGGCAAAGGTTTTTTGGCATCAAAGATGGATGCCTACCCGCCCGCATCCTCGGCCGCGGCGTCGGCGCCCTTGATGCGCTGCGCGAGCGAGGCCTGGAGGAATGCGTCGATATCGCCGTCGAGGACTTTGTCGCTCTGGCTCGTCTCGACCCCGGTGCGCAGATCCTTCACCATCTGATAGGGCTGCAGCACGTAAGAGCGGATCTGATGCCCCCAGCCGATATCGGTCTTGGTGGCGTTCATCGCCTCGGTCACCGCCTCGCGCTTTTGCAGCTCGATCTCGTAGAGCCGAGCCTTGAGCATCGCCATCGCCTTGGCGCGGTTCTGATGCTGCGAGCGCTCGCTTTGGCAGGCGACCACGACCGGCTGCTCCATGGCGGGCGGCTGATAGGTCATGCGCACCGCGCTGTCGGTCTTATTGACATGCTGGCCGCCCGCGCCCGATGAGCGATAAGTGTCGACGCGGAGATATTTCTCCTCGATCGCCACCTCGATCTTGTCATCGACCACCGGATAGACCCAGACCGAGGCGAAGCTCGTATGCCGGCGCGCATTGGCGTCGAAAGGCGAGATACGCACCAAGCGATGCACGCCGCTCTCGGTCTTCAGCCAGCCATAGGCGTTCTCGCCGGCGACGCGAATGGTCGCGGATTTGAGCCCCGCGCCCTCGCCCGCGCTCTCCTCGAGCCACTCGACCTTGAAGCCATGCGCCTCGGCCCAGCGGATATACATGCGCAGCAGCATCTCGGCCCAATCCTGCGCCTCGGTGCCGCCCGAGCCGGCATGAACCTCAAGGAAGCAATCATTGGCGTCGGCCTCGCCCGATAAGAGGCTTTCGAGCTCGCGCGCCTTTACGTCCTCGTGGAGCCGTTCGAGTGTCTTCTGCGCGTCGTCGAGCATCGCCTGATCGCCCTCGGCCTCGGCGAGCTCGGCGAGCGCCAGCGTGTCCTCGACTTCGCGCTCGATTTTCAGATAGCCGCTGACGCCCTTATCGAGCCGCGTGCGCTCGCGCATCAGCCCTTGAGCGCGCGATGAATCGTCCCAGAGCTTGGGGTCTTCGATGAGCGCGTTCAGCTCGGCGAGACGGCGTGTCGCCTTGTCCCAGTCAAAGATGCCTCCTCAGCAACGCCAACGAGTCCCTGATCTCGTCGACGAGTGCTTGAATTTCCGCGCGCATATTTAAGCTCTCAGCTGTCAGCTCTCGGCCGTCGGCATCGGCCGCCGGCGGAGAGCTCGATCAAACTCTCTGATAGCTGATAGCTGATCGCTGACAGCTAGTACAGCCCGCCGGTGCCGCTGCCGGGAACCGGCTGCGTCGCGTTCTGGCTCGGCGTGCTGCCGCTCGCATCGGCCGGGGCGACACCTTCCAGTTCCTGGCCGCTCACCACCATTCCCGGCCCGGCGGCGGTCGGCTCGGTGCCGGGCTTATAGGCCATGTAGATCGCCTTGCGGTCATCGGCGCGCGCGAGCCGGCCGCTATCCGGATCGATGCGCACCATGTCGAGTCCGGGCGGGATGCGGAACGGAATGGCGGGCTTGTCCTTGAGCGCATCGGTCATGAACTCGCGGAAGGCGGGCGCCGCGACCGAGGCGCCAGTTTCACGCCGGCCAAGGCTGTGCGGCTGATCGAAGCCGATATAAAC
>DATEKH010000192.1:0-22533 GCA_035277525.1 Allostellaceae bacterium | reverse complement strand
TCGCTCGCCGCGATGGAAGCCGAGCTGAAGCCCGGCGTGCTCGCGATCCTCGACGAGATCGCGGCGCTTTATAAAAAGCTGCAGAAGCGCCAGGACAACCGCCTCAAATCGCTCAACGAGGGCGAAGAGCTCGGCAAGACGGCCGAGCGCAGCTATGACAAGCTCAAGGCGCAGATCGTCGAGGCGATGAAGAGCGTGCGCCTCAACAACGCGCGCATCGAGCAGCTCGTCGACCAGCTTTACGCCTTGAACCGCCGCCTCGTCGCGGCCGAGGGCAGGCTGCTGCGCCTTGCGGAGACCTGCGGCGTCAAGCGCCAGGACTTCCTCAACCACCATATCGGCTTCGAGCTCGCGCCGGACTGGCTGCAGCAGGTGAAGCGGCTGCACGGCAAGGGCTGGTCCGGCCTCGTCGGCAAGCACACGAACGAGGTGAGGGCGCTGCGCACCGAGCTGGCGCAAGTCGCCGTCGAAGCGGCCGTGCCGCCCGTCGAGTTCCGCCGCATCGTTCAGACCGTGCAGCGCGGCGAGCGCGAAGCCGGCCGCGCCAAGAAGGAGATGGTCGAGGCCAATCTCCGTCTCGTCATCTCGATCGCCAAGAAATACACCAATCGCGGCCTGCAATTCCTCGACCTCATTCAAGAAGGCAATATCGGCCTGATGAAGGCGGTCGATAAGTTCGAGTATCGCCGCGGCTATAAATTCTCGACCTACGCCACCTGGTGGATCCGCCAGGCGATCACCCGCTCGATCGCCGACCAGGCGCGCACCATCCGCATCCCCGTGCACATGATCGAGACGATCAACAAGCTGGTGCGCACCTCGCGCCAGATGCTGCACGAGATCGGCCGCGAGCCGACGCCCGAGGAGCTGGCGGAAAAGCTTGCGATGCCGCTGGAAAAGGTGCGCAAGGTTCTGAAGATCGCCAAGGAGCCGATCAGCCTCGAAACGCCGATCGGCGATGAAGAGGATTCTCATCTCGGCGATTTCATCGAGGACAAGAACGCGGTCCTGCCGGTCGATGCGGCGATCCAGGCCAATCTGCGCGAGACCACGACGCGCGTCCTCGCCTCGCTCACGCCGCGCGAGGAGCGCGTCTTGAGAATGCGCTTCGGCATCGGCATGAACACCGACCACACGCTCGAAGAGGTCGGCCAGCAATTCTCGGTGACGCGCGAGCGCATCCGCCAGATCGAGGCGAAGGCGCTCAGGAAGCTCAAGCACCCCTCGCGCTCGCGCAAGCTCAGAAGCTTCCTCGATACGTGATCGGAGACGGAGGTCAGGGATCAGGTATCAGGTATCAGAGGGGATATCGGCATTGACACGGTCCGTCTGATCTCTGATACCTGACATCCGTCCTTCTGAATCCGGGCCTGTAGTTCAGCTGGTTAGAACGCGCCGCTCATAACGGCGTTGTCGCAGGTTCGAATCCTGCCGGGCCCACCAGCCTTCGCTCGCTTCGCGAGCTACGGCTCGGCAAGCCAGCCTCTATACGTGACGCGAAGCGAGCGAAGGCTGCCGCGCCGGAGCCCGAAAGGCGGAGGCGGGCCGCGAGCTACGGTACGGCTCGGCAGGAGAGCGCGCGCCTGCCAAAAGCATCTCGGCGCCAAGGCTGCGCTTTGGAGCGATTGCCGCCATCTGAAATTCCTCCCTTGCCCCGGCGGTCTCGCCACCGACCTGGCGCAGCTCGAGCACGCGCGCACCACGGAGGGTGGCGTCGTCTCCGACACCGTCGTTGGGCGATCGAGGCGCTTACTCGGCCGCCGCGCGGCTGCGGGGCGCGACCGTCTCGGCCGGGTTGCGCCCAAGAAAGAAATCCTTGTCCGGCGAATCGGTCGGCTTGAGGCCGGAGCGCGTCAGCCCGGTGCGCAGCATCGTCATTTGCGGGCTGTGAATCTTCATCGTCGGCTGGCGCAGCGGGCCGCCATTGTAGCCCTGCAGCCAGCCCTCATAGCCCCACACCATCCGGTTGAGGAAATGGCCGCCGGAGGAAGCGGCATTCACCGCGCCATTGGCCTGCCGCGCCGGCGCCGTTTTCCAATAAATCTCCGTCGCCTCGTCGAATTTCTTCTCCTGCAGGAGCTGCATCACCTTCGGCACGGTCGCGCCATAGAAATGCGTGTTGGAGGTGCCGGTGAACTGGATCGGCACGAGCTGGGCCAGCGGCACCAGGTCACCAAAGAGCGGCGTTTCGACGATCACCTCCTTGCCGAAGAGGCGATGGCATTCGACAAAGCCCATGATCGAGGGCATGCCGCCCTCGGCCTTGATGGCGACGATGTTCGGGCAATTGTCGAGCAGCTTGCGGATGACGGCCGAGGGAATATCCGAGGCGTGGAGCCGCGAGAAGCCCCAAAGCGGCACGGGAAACAGCAGGATCGCGAGATTGGTCGCGTCGCAGAAGGCTTTCGTATAGGCGTAAACCTCGTCAAGGCTCTCCGGATAGAAATTCGCCGGGTAGGACAGCAGCACCAGCTCGCAGCCATTGGCCTCGGCGATCTTCGCCGCCGCGATATTCTCCGCGAGCGTGTTGAACGAGGCATGCAGGATGAGCTTCAGCCGGCCTTTCGATTCATCGTTCGACCATTCGAAGAACTGGCCGTATTCCTCGAGCGTCACCGCGGTCTCCGACACCAGCAGCGTGCCGGCAAAGCCGTGCTCCAAGGATTTGCGCACGTCGTGGCGGATGCCGCGCTCGTTCAAGCCCTTGAGGTCCGCCGTATAGGACGGGATGATGACATTGGCGCAGCCCTTCAGATGCTGCCACGCCCAGGCGCGCGCTTCGCTCTTGCGATAACTCGGCATTCGATCCTCCTCAGTCGGCTTTCACTTTGATATCGAGTCCGGGCAGCGGCACCGCGACCCCGCGCGCCACCGCCGCGCGCCAAGCAAGCTCCGCGACGGCCAGGTCCTGCAAGGAATGGCCGACCGAGCGGAACATCGGCTGGCGGGCCGCTTTCAGCCGTGCATCCGCCTTGCCCGTCATGAGATCGTTGAGGCTCGCGAATTTCTCGGCAAATGTCACGCCAGCCTTCTTGGCGGCGATGAAGCAGCCGGTTTCCGCCATCACTTCGTGGGGTATGTCGGCGACGATGAGGTCAGCCTTTGCAATGGCCTCGGGATCGACCTCGAGATGCTCCGGCAAAGTCGCGCCGATCGAGGCGACGAGAACGCCCGGCTCGATCGCCGCCCCTTCCAGGGCGGGCTTTCCGTCGAGCGTCCGGGTTGCGCCGATGATGAGATCCGCACCCGCGACCGCATCCCGCGCGGAAGCGGCGGCGCGACACGGGATCTTAAGCGCCTCCGTCACCATCCGCGCGAAGGACTCGCGCCGTGCCGGATTGGGGCTGAAGACGCTCATCTGCGTCACGGGACGCGCCGCGGCGATGGCGCGGGCATGCGAGCGCGCTTCCGCGCCGCTGCCGAGAACGGCGACCGCGAGCGGCCCTGGCCGAGCCATGCGGTCGACGGCCACCGCGGTCGTGGCCCCCGTGCGCCACGCGGTGATGGTGTTGGCATCGAGCAGCGCCAACAACTCGCCGCTCTCCTGGTCGAAGAGGCTGATCATATAGCGCACCTTGCGCGCGCGCGGAAAGCAGAACTGCTTCGTTCCCATGACGCGGCCGTCCGGCAACACGCCGGTGAGCGTGCGCATCCAGATTCCCTTGCCGCGCGCCAAGGTGCGGGGCGGGCCGGCGAAGGGCGGGTGCTCCACGCTGTACACCGCCCTGAGCCGCGCGATCATCTCCGGCCAGGTGAGGAGCGAGCGAACCAGCTCGTCCGAAACGAAAACCGGCATTCCGCCTCCCCGCTCGCTGCGCCTCCCTTAGGCACACTATAGACTCGAGCCGCGGCGCGGTGCGAGCCCGGCTACGCTAGACTGTCCTGAAGAGCCTTGCTCATTCCCAGCGCGTAGCCCACATCTTGCTGCTTCTTCTGCATCATCGTCGACTTCTGCGGGAAGTCGATGTTCTGGTTCGCGGGATCGCGGATGATGCAGAGGGGATCCTTCCCCTCGGCGACCGCTGCGAGCGATTCGCGCATCATCCTGCGCATCTCGATGATGCCGCCATCCGACACGCCCAAATGCTCGTTGACACGATCGGCGATCACGCCCTGCTGTTCGACCGCCATGCGATCCTGGTCGTTGACGTTGATGCCCCACCAGTCGCTCTCGAGGGGCGTGTACACGCCAAGCTTTTGCTCGTTGTGCGACGCCGTCCGTGTCCTCTTCTCGCTGGGATAGAAGCGGCTGAAGTAGAGCAGGGTCGATGCATCATCGACCGGCACACGCCAGATCAGAGAACGCACGAGCTCGCCGCTCTTGTCGATCGGCGGCAGCGCGAAGCGATTGACGGTCGGGTAGCCGTAGCAGGAAATGTGCACATCATCGATGCCTTCGATCAGCATCACATTGTTGGCGCCATAGGGCGTGCGTTCCCAGTGATAGGTGATCTTTCTTCCGCCATAGGCCGGGAAGGTATAGCCATGCAGCCAGGCGAGATGGCTGATGTCGACGATATTTTCGACATGGTTGAACCAATTGGCGTTGACGTTCTGGACCGTGATGTCCTTGACGCCATCCTCCCAGCGGTGCACGTCGTAATGCGGCAAGAGCGGCGCGGGCTCGGGTCCCATATAGCCGAACACCAATCCGCTGAATTCCTGGGTCCGGTAGTTGCGAAGTCTGACCTTATCCTTGAAGCCGCTGCCCTCGGGCTCGGCCGGCTGCTCGAGGCACTGGCCCGATCCGTCATAGAGCCAGCCATGATAGGGACAACGAATGGAGTCTCCCTCGACACGCCCGTAATCCAAGGCGAGCGAGCGATGCGCGCAGCGCAGCTGCATCAGATGGGTCTCGCCGCTCGTCCCGCGATAGAGCACGAGCTCCTCGCCAAGCGCCTTCAAACGCTGCGGCTTCGAGGTGACGAACTGCGATACGCCGACGGGATGCCAGTAGCGCCTCAAGAGCGTGCCCATCGGCGTCTCCGGACCGACGCTCGTAAAAAGCTTATTTTCCTCCGCGCTGAGCATTGCGAGCTCCGTATCGAATTGGCCGCGGGTCGAAGCGCCACGGCGACCGCCATTGAGATGGTAGATAATATCAACGAGTTGCCGATCTGGCGAGGGGATAATATATCGGCTGTGCCATGCCGCTTCGCTGCCGGAGCGGCACGCCATGCTGTACGATAAGCGAATCAACCTCGTGCGACGGGAGGAACGCCATGGCAGGCGTCCAACGCATCGACATACACCATCACATTTGGCCGCCGCGCTGGCTCGAATCGCCGCCGGATTGGCTGTCGGGGCGCAGCGGCGACGTAGCTCCCGCGGCGAACTGGGATTTCGTCTCCAAGTGGACGCCGTCGATGACGATCGATGCCATGGGAAAGAACGACATCGCCGTCACCGTGACCTCCGTCTCGAGCATGGTGGTCCACCCCGACGAGCCGCAGCTCGATGCGGACTTCGCGCGCGAGTGCAATGAGTTCGGCGCCAGGCTCGCCCAGGATAACAAGGGATTGATCGGCACTTTCGCGATGCTGCCATTGCCGCATGTCGATCAATGCCTGAATGAAATCGCGTATGCGGCCGGTCCGCTCAAAGCCGACGGCTTCAAGCTGCAGACGAGCTATAGCGGCCGATCCTTGGGCGATCCCGCCTTCGATCCGGTCTGGGACGACCTCAACCGTCGCAAGGCCGCGGTGTTCATCCACCCGGTAGTGCCGGAAGGCTGCATGAAACTCGTCCCGGACCTCCCGGTCGCGCTGATGGAGTACCCATTCGATACGACGCGCGCGATTTCAAGCCTGCTGTTCCATGGAACCTTCACGCGCTACCCGGACATCAAATTCATCTTTGCGCATGGCGGCGGCACCGTCCCGTTCCTCGCCAACCGCATCGCCGGTGCCGCGCGATCGCGCAGGGATTTCGCGGCCTACATGCCTCATGGCATCCAGGCCGCGCTCCGCAATCTCTACTTCGACGTCGTCAGCGTGACCAACAAATTCGCCTGGGCGTCGCTCACGACCTTCGTCGACCCATCGCATCTCCTCTATGGCACGGACATCCCTTATGGGACTTTCGAGCGAGCAACCCATGAGCTGGCGGAGATGGAGCTGTCGGCGGCGCAGCTGCGCGGCATCGAGCGCGACAACGCGCTCGCGATCATGCCAAGCCTCGCGCGCTGAGATCGAGGCGACCCCGCTCCAGCCTTTGCGCTAGAACGTCGGAGCGGTCGGCGGCCGGCCAAGCATGACCGAGCCGTAGAGCGGGCCGGCGACATCCCAGTTGTTGCCCAAATGCATTCCGATGGCATGGGCGTCGCGGAATGACCGCAGCAGCGCGTTGCCGTCATGCAGCCCGGCGCCTCCCGTCATTTTGTAGAGGAGATCGACCGCGCGCACGCTTGTCTCTGCGGCCCAGGCATGGTCACGGCGGTTGCGCACACGCTCTTCGTTGGTGAGTTGGCGTCCCGAGGCGCGGATCGCCATGGTCTCGCGCACGTCGCGTTGCAGCAGCAGCTCGGCCCCATCGACGAGCGCGGAGGCTTCGGCGAGGCGGATCTGCGAATTGTGGAAATCCGCGACGGTCTGGCCGCGGCTCTTGGTGGTGAAGGTCTTCATCATCTCGATGTAACGCGCGATCGCGCCCTTGGCGACGCCGACGCCGGGGGCCGACAAGCAGAGCGGGAACACCGACATCATCGGCAGGTGATAGAGCGGATAGGGGTTCACCTTCGCGCCTGGCGAAACGCCGTCATATGCATCCTGCATCAGCAGCAGGCGATGCGACGGCACGAAAGCATCCTCGACGGATAGGTCCTTGGAGCCGGTGCCGGCGAGCCCGATCACTTTCCAGGACTCGTGATCGATCGTCACGTCCTCTTTGGGCAGAAGGAAATAATGCGGCGCCGGCGTCTTGCCGTCGCCGCCATCGACCAGGCCGCCGAGGATGAACCACGCGCCATTGTCGCAGCCGGAGGAGAATTTCCAATGGCCGGAGAGGCGATATCCGCCCGGCACCGCGCGCGTCTTGCCGCCCGGCATGTAGCTCGAGGCCAGGAGCGCGTTCGGATCATGGCCCCAGACTTCGTCCTGCGCCTCGAGCCCGAACAGGCCGAGATGAAATTGGTGGATCGACACCACCGAGAACACCCAGCCGGCCGAGCCGCAGCCGGAGGCAAGCGCCGTCGCGCAATCGAGAAACGGCACAAGCCCGCGCTCGGTGCCGCCAAAGCGCTTCGGCTGCAGCAGCGTGAAGAGGCCGTCTCCGAGCATCTCCTCGATGGTCTCGCGCGGCACGCGGCCGAGCGCGTTCGTCGCCTCCGATCGCTCGCGGAGCCTGGGCGCGAGCGCCTGCGCACGCGCGACGTATTCGGCGTCGCTTATCTCGTTTCCAACGGCGACGGTCGCCATGGCTTATCCTTCCATTCCTGCGCTCGGCCCAATCGAGGCGCATGGATCCTCGCCTCGCTTAGAGCATCGCTATCCTTGTGCGACAAGGCTGGGACGTACCTCCGTCGTGAAGCGCTCGAGCGAGCGCAGCGCCTCGGCGAGCGTGATATCGCCAAATGCAAACCGCAGCATGAGATAATTGACCCCGGCCTCTTTTACGGCGGCGTTCAATTTCGTGCGGACTGTCGAAGGCGAACCGACGAAGCTCATTCCGAGCTCGATCGACCGTTCGATCGTATCCGGATAGGCCGCCGCGATCGGCTGGACGCCGTTGAGGCGCCAAAGATGCACAAAGCGCATGTGCCATTGCGCGTATGCACGCCGGGCAATCGCAACCGCGGCATCGTCGCTGTCGGCGATCACGATGTGGCGCCCCATGCCGATCAAGGGCAGCACGCCGGGGTCGCGGCCGGCCGCGCGCCATTGCGCGCGATAGCGGTCGGCGATCTCTCGCACGACGGCGGTCACAGCATTGGTACCGATGTTCATCCGATGTCGGGCCGGCCAGTCGACGCTCTCGGGCCCGGCCACCCCATACCAGAATGGCGGATGGGGACGCTGCAGCGGCGTGACCACAATCGGCGTTCCCTTGAAGCGATAGAATTTTCCGTCGTAGTCGAGCGAGCCGCCTGCAAATGCCTTGGTCAGGATGTCGAATGCTTCGACGTATCTTTCGCGCGACTGCTTCGGATCGACGCCATAGTAGGCGCTCTCGAACGGAGAGATCCCGCGGCCGATTCCGACTTCGAGGCGTCCGCCGCTCATGTGATCGAGCATGCAGATCTCTTCGAGCACGCGCAGCGGGTGATGAAGCGGCAGGGTATAGACCAACGGTCCAAAGCGTAACCGCTTCGTCCGTTGCGCCACCGCCGAGAGGAAGACGCTGGGGCTTGGCGCCAGGCCGAGCGCAGTCGAATGGTGCTCGGCGAGATGGTAGATGTCGATGCCGCACCGGTCATACGCCTCGATGAGCTTGAGGCGCCACTCGTATTGCGCGCCAAGCGCACCGCCGTCGCTATCGAAGTGATCGAAAACTCCGATTCTCATCGGACACCCTCAATGACCCTTGCCTAATTGTTACAGTCAAATCGTTGTTATGATCAACAATATAACGGCAACGCGGCCCAAGGTGGCGGGAAGCAAAGCGGCAGAGTCCCAAATTCGCCGGTTCGGCTGCGAAGTGCTGGCGCGGCTGCGGGCACACCAGGTTACGCGCGTGCCGAATGCGGCTTTGTGGAGCTGATCCGCTCGTTCCTTCGCCGAGCCGGCTCTTCCTGCATCTCGCGCAAGCGGCCCTCGAGGTTGCGCAACATGGCGAAAAACTCGCGCGCTTTCTGGCGGTCATAACCCTTGAAGAGGCGGTCCTGAATGGCGCCGATCCGCTGCACGACCGCTTTGACGGTGCGTCGCCCCTCCGGGGTCAGCTCCAGCGTGATTTTGCGCCCATCCCGTTCATGAAGGCTGCGCTCAACAAGGTCTTTGCGGAGGAGCCCGCGCACGGCACGCGATACGGCGGCTTTGTCCACGGTGGCCCAGCGCGATACCTGAACCGCTTCGATCGGGCCCCAAACGGAGATGGCGGCGAGCACGCGCCATTCATGGGTATTGAGGCCGAAATGGTCCGAATAGACCGCGCCAACGGCCCGGCTCAGCAACAACTCCAGCATGCTGATCCGGTAGGTCAAAACTTCGTCGAGGGATTCCGAACGTGACATCGATTCTTGTTTCCTAGGCACCGCAACATGCAACGAGCGTGTCGGAGTTTCAACGGGCGGCAGGGCTTCGCGTCCTGGGTCATGGACATCATGTTGCGACAGACATCGAGTTGCAATAATCTGCCAGCGAGTGCGCGCGGGTCTCCTTTCCGGGTGGTCCGGTTCGGCTCCGTGAAAAATGACAAAGATCGTGCGGGGAACCGACACGGCGAGCCACAGGGGAGGGAGCCGATCGATGCTTCAAACCGGTGTCTTTCGCAGCAAGTGGTGGATGGTGGCCGCGGCGCTGGTAGCGCTTACCCTCAATACCGGTGTCGTGCAGAGCTTTGCGCTCGCCGTCTTCATCGTGCCGATCACCCAGGATCTCGGCATCTCGCGCGGGGAATTCCTGGGAGCGCCGCTGGTCGGCTCGGTCGTCTTCGTTATCGTCACCATGCCGCTCTTCGGCAAGGCGCTCGACCGCTACGGTCTGCGCCTCGTGCATATGCTGACGATCGCCGGCTACGCAATCAGCACCATGTGCCTCGCTTTCCTGCGGCCGCCTTTTTACGCCATGGTGCTGCTGTTCTCGTTTCAGCACCTCTTCGGCGCAGGCCAGTCGCCGATCGCTTATACCAAGGCCGTCGCCGCCTGGTTCGACAAGGACCGCGGGCTCGCCCTCGGCATCGCCATCGCCGGCGTCGGCTTGGGGGTCGCCATCGTTCCACCCTTCGATAATTATCTGATCGTGCATTACGGCTGGCGCGCCGGCTTTATCGGCATGGGCGCCGCGATCTTGGTGTTCGCGCTCATTCCGGTTTTCCTGTTCGAGCGCGAGCCGCCGATCCCGCCAGAGCGTGCACGTCCCAAGAACGATACCTCGGTGCCCGGTTATCTTTGGAGCGAGGCAGTGCTCA
This sequence comes from Allostellaceae bacterium, assembly GCA_035277525.1. GTDB lineage: Bacteria > Pseudomonadota > Alphaproteobacteria > ATCC43930 > CGMCC-115725 > CAIKMD01. The sequence goes on along the minus strand of DATEKH010000192.1, from coordinate 12,468 downwards.
AAGACTGGCGCTTCGCCGCCATGACGCTCACATTCTTCCTCGCACCGGTCGCGATCAACGGCACAATAACGCAGGTCGTCGCGATGCTTACCGATCGCGGCATGCCGCTCCCCGTCGCCGTCGGCGCTCTCTCGGCCTCGGGCATCGCCTTGACGGCGGGACGAATTCTCTCGGGTTATTGCCTCGACAAGATTCACGGTCCCTATGTCGCGGTGTTCTTCTTCGCCGGGTCCGGGATCGGGATCGCGTTATTGGCGGCCGGCTATTTGCCGTTCATCGGCGTCATCCTCTGCGGCGCGGGCATCGGCGGTGAGGTGGACCTCATGGCCTTCCTCGTCAGCCGGTATTTCGGGCTGCGCTGCTTCGGTGCGATCTACGCGACGATGTTCACGCTGTTCAGCCTGGGCGTCGGATTGGGGCCGTTCCTCATGGGCCTCTCGCACGACAAGTTCGGCAGCTACGTGCCGATGATGATGGTGAACATCGGCTTTATCCTGGCGATGTGCGCACTCCTGCTCGCGCTCGGTCCCTACCGCTTTGGCGTGCGCGAGAGCCCGCGCACGCCAGCGATGGCGGACGCGCCCGCCGAGTAGCGCGGAACGCCAGCTCTCCGCGAGCCGCAGCCAATGGCCGATCTCAGCCTCAATCTCGTCTTCGGCGGCCATCCGGGCAAGTTCCAGCCGATCTTCGACGGTAGGATCAAGCCCGAGGGCATCGCGCTCAAGACCTCGCGTCTCAAGATCGACGAGCTGTTCTGGCGCATCCCGACCAAGAACGACATCGACGTGGCCGAGCTGTCCTTGACCGGCACGATCTGGGGCAAGCAGCGCGGCAAGCGCTGGACCGCGCTGCCGGTATTCCCCGGCTGGGTGTTCGGTTGCCACACCGAGACCCTGGTGCGCCGCGACGCCGGAATCGAGAAACCGGAAGATTTGAAGGGCAAGCGCGTTGGCGTGCCGGAATACCCCGTCACCGCCATCGCCTGGATCCGCGACGCCTTCGAGCGGAAATACGGCGTTGCGCGCGAGGACATCCACTGGTTCGAAGAGCGCTCGGCCGACTACTCGCATTACCGCCCGCTCGGTTACACCCCGCCTGCCGGCGTCAAGGTCGACATCATTCCCAAAGAGAAGCGCCTCTGCGACATGCTGATCGCGGGCGAGCTCGACGCCGTGACGCGGTATTTCGGCCGGCCTGAGAACGCGACCGGGAGCCATCCGGGCGACCGCTCGACGATATCGATCAACCAGCTCGCGGCGCACCCGCGCGTGCGCTGGCTGTTCGGCGATCGCAAGGGCGCCGCGATCGCCTACACCAAGGAGATCGGCTGGCCACAGCCGATCCATTGCGTGATCGTCAAATCCGAGATTGTGGACAAGGATCCGAGCGTGCCCGCGCGCCTCACCCGCGCCTTCCTCGCGGCGGCCAAGCTGCCGTCGGAGCTATCGAACCTGCATCCGGCGAGCTACGAGATCACCCCCGCCGAACTTGCCGCCGCGGTGGGAGCGGAGTTTCTGCCGGCCGGGCTCAAGGGCGGGAACCGGGCGGCGGTCTCGCGCATGCTCGAGCTGTGCTGGAAGGACGGTTACATCGACCGCGGCCGGCCTTTCACCCTCGATGAGTATTTCGACGAATCGACGCTGGAGCTATAGCACGACGGGCCGCGTGGCGGCCTATGGTTCGTCCTCAATCCCACTCCATCGGCAGGCCGACGTAATTTTCCGCCCAGGTCATCGAGCCGGCGCGCGAGCTCGTGACGTAATCGATCTCCGCGAGCTGCCGCCGAAGATCGAAGGCGTTGTCGTCGTCAAAGCGATGAAGAAGCTGCGTCACCCACCACGAAAACCGCTGCACTTTCCAGATGCGCCGCAGACAAATGCGCGAATAGGCTTCCAATAAATCGCTGCGGCCCGCCTTGTAGAAACCCGTCATCGCACGGCTCAGCACGCGCACATCGGCGATGGCGAGGTTCATGCCTTTGCCGCCGGTCGGGGGAACGATGTGCGCCGCGTCGCCGGCCAGAAAGAGCTTGCCGTATTGCATCGGCTCGGCGACGAAGCTTCGCATATCGGTGATCCCTCTTTGAAGGATGGGACCTTCCGAGAGCTTGCGCCCGTCGCCCGCCGTCCGAAGCCGAAACTCCTCCCAAATGCGATCGTCGGGCCAATTCTTGATATCGTCGTTGCGGTGACATTGGAAATAGAGCCGGCTTAGCTTCGGCGATCGCATCGTCAGAAGCGCGAAGCCGCGTTCGTGATGGGTGTAGACGAGCTCGTCTTCGGTCGGCGGTGCTTCGGCGAGGATGCCCAGCCATGCGAAGGGGTAGTCGCGCTCGAACAGCGTGATCTTGTCTTTGGGGATGCTGCGGCGGCTCACGCCGTAAAACCCGTCGCAGCCGGCGACAAAGTCGCATTCGAGAATTTGCCGTTGGCCTTCATGCGTGAAGCTGACTTTCGGATTATCCTCCAATCCTTCCAGAACCACGTCATCGACCTCGAAGAATATCGGCTCCTGATAGCCAAGCCGCGCGGCAACGAGATCCTTTACGATCTCCTGTTGCGCATAGATCATGACAGACTTGCGAACGAGGTCGTCGAAATCGATCCGGTGCAATTCGGCGTTGAATTTGATGTAGAGGCCTTTGTGCAGCATGCGCTCGCGCAGGAGGCGCTCGCCCACGCCGGTCGAGATCAACAGGTCGGCGCTCTCCTGTTCGAGCAGGCCGGCGCGCAACCGCTGCTCGATGTATTGCCTGCTCCTGTTCTCGAGCACGACCGAGGCGATGCCCTCCTGATGCAGCAGGTGGGCAAGCACAAGACCGGCGGGTCCCGCGCCGATAATGGCAATCTGGGTGCGCATCGTTACGACTCTGTGTTCCAACCGGCTCGTTGCGAAAGCGGCCGCGCCATTCTAGCAAACACCAAGACGATCTCGTCGATCCTGCGAGCGGACAAATCGCATGCGACCGGTTTGGCCCTCGGCCGCCTACAACGCCGTCATTTCGGCATCTCGATCGCGTAGCGCCGATCGATGATGTCCTTGGCGTGGACCGGGGCTTTCAGCATGTGCTGCGATGCGTACCACTCGCTCAGCCGCTCGATATCCGGCGACGAAATTCGGGCTTCCGGATCGTAGTACGGAACGCCGAGGCGGAGCGTCTCCTCGGATTGCTGCAGGTACTTCGCCGTGATAGCGATGATCTCCGCGGCATGCGGCCCGTCATGACGCTGACCATCCGGGCCGACGAAAGCATCGTGGAAATAGGCCTCGCCCGCGCGCAGCGCCGCCATGAAGCCTTTCGCCTCCTTGGCCCGTTCATTCGCGGTCTTGGTCGCGGTGAAGACCGCTTCGCCCTGATGCGGCGGCAGCACGTCGGTGATCCAGCCGAGGAGGCGCGCATCGCCCTTGGCGACGATCGCCGAGATCGGCGCCAGGGTCTGGACCGCGGTGTCAGCCTGGCCGCCGGCAATCGCCGAGGCGACGACGCCGTTCGATTGCAGCGGCAGGAATTTCAGGCTGTTCTCGGGGATATGATAAACCTCGGCGATCTCGAGCACGAAATGCTGGAGCGGCGTGCCGAGCTGGGTGATTGCGACAGAATGGCCGCCGAGATCCTTGAAGGAATGCAACCCCTTCGCATAAGCCTGGTTCGAGACCAACATGCCGACGCTCTGAAAGCCCCTGCGCTCCCAGGTGCCGGCGCCAATGATCTTGAGCGTGCCCTGACCGGCGAGGTTGAAGAACGCCGCGGTCATGGCCGTCGCCGCGAAATCGCAATCGCCCGAGGCGACCGCGAGCGCGATCGGCTGCGCCGAGGTGAAGGTCACGATCTGGGCATCGAGCCCCTCGCGTGCGAAGAAGCCTTTCTCCTTGGCGATGAAGCTCGGCCCGCCGCCCATCGAGTGGACGGTGCACACCTTGATATGCGTAGCGGCCTCTGCCGCCGCACCCGAGCCGACGAGCATTCCCGCCGCCAGCGCCGCGCCCAGACGAGCGCGCGCTCCGAGGCGCGCCATCATTGCGTCGCAGCGGGCTGGGCGATGATCGCGAAGCGCGTGTCGACGAGGGCTTCAGCCTTCAGCCGCTCCTTGATCATGCCTTGGCTGAGATACCAGTCGATGGCGCGCTGGACATCCGCTAACGCGACCCGCGCCTGCGGATCGTAATAGGGAATGCCGCGCGCCAGGACGTCAGGCGGGGCGCCGAGATGCTTCGACGCGATCGCCATCATTTGCTTTGCCGAGGGCTGATCGGCGCGCTTGCCGCTTTCATCGATGAAGGCCGCGTCCCAAGTCGATTCCGCTTTGCGGAAAGCGGCGAGGAAGCGCTTCACGGTGTCGGGATGATCATTGACGAATTTCGCGTTGGCGAAGGTGGCCTCGCTTTGTCCTTCGATCACGTCGCTCGCCCAGCCGAGCAGCTTGGCATCGCCACGCGCGACCAGCGGATAGATGTTGGCCGATGTCTGTACCGCCGCGTCCACCTGGCCGCCTTTGATCGCCGATCCGACATTCGGATTCGATTGCAGCGGCACGATGCGCACGGTCTTCAAATCGACGCCGTTTTTCTGGAGTGCCAGCGCGATGTTGTAATGCAGCGGCGTGCCGACTTGCGTCAGGCCGACGGAATGGCCGGCCATGTCCTTGAGCGAGTGGACGCCATTGGCATAAGCCTGGTTCGAGACCATGAAGCCGATGCTTTGGAAGCCTTTGTGCTCCCAGGTGCCGGCGCCGATGATCTTGAGCGTGCCCTGGCTCGCGAGGTTGAAAAACGCTGCGGTCATGCCGGTCGAGCCGAAATCGATGTCGCCCGATGCGGCCGCGACGGCGATCGGCTGCGCCGCATCGAACCAGACGAGCTCGGCGTCCAAGCCTTCGGCGTCGTAGAAGCCCATATCTTTCGCGACGTAAAGCGGCGCGCCGCCCATCGATCGCACGACGCCGATCTTGACGTGCTCGGTGGCGCGGCTTGGCGCAGCGATGGCGGCGAGGCCGCCTATGACGAACAACGCGGTGAGCGCGCGCAAGACCGCTTTCATCGTCTTCCTCTCCTGGTTATGTTCGTTCCGGCCATCGGTTCTTCAGTGTCCGGCTTTGATGTCGGCGAGATATTGCTTGTATTGCGCCAAAATCTTATCGACGCCCGGGCGGCTCCGCATCCAATCGGCGTCGGCGTCATCGAGACGTTTGACCCATTTCGCCTTCAAATCCGGAGAGAGATAGACGACCGTCTGCTTCGGGTCCTTCTTCGCGATCTCGCGGTTCTTGGCGTTGTCGCGATCCCACCATCCGGCGAATTCCGCGCTCGCGGCTTCGCCCGAATTCTTGTCGATCGCCGCCTTCGCATCGGGCGAAAGTCCGTCATACACCTTCCGCGTCATGAAGATCATGCCGGCAGCCGTGCCCATCGACTGGTCAATATGATAGTGCGCGACCTCGCCGATCTTGAACGTGAAATAGACGTTCCAGGAGAGGATCGTTCCGTCGGCCGTGCCGCGATTGATCGCCTCATAGGCCGCCGGCGATGGCACGCTGATGGTTTGCGCGCCCATGTATTTCGCGGCGAGGCCGGTCATCTGCGTTGGGCCGATGATGCGCTCGCCGGTCAGGTCCTCGAGCGACTTCGGCGCCGCACGCAAATGAACGAGCGATTGCGGCAGCGCGATCAGCATCAGCGGCCGCACCTCGTTGAACTCTGAATTGAGCGCCCCGCTCTTATAGATTCGCCACAGCGCCCGCGAGCCTTCTTCAGCGCTATCGGCCGTGTTGGGGAGCGCCGCGACCTCGGCGAGCGGAAACTTGCCCTCGACATAGTTGAAGAGCACGAAGCCGATCTGCACGACATCGGTCATCACCCGATCGTACATATTAGTGACGTTCGCGATCGCCGGGCCTTGACGCAAATCGATGCTGAGCGCCCCCTTGGAGTCGGCCGTCACACGGTCCGCCCAGATGCGATAGAAATTCGGCACGTCGGTCGGCGAGAGCGGAGGGGCTTGGCCTGAGGCGAAGCGCAAAACGGTTGGGTCGGCGGCGGCGCCATGCGCGGCAAGGGCGAGCAAGCATGCGGCGAGCAAGGGCGATTTCATGTGCGACCCTCCCGGTTCGGTTCTTGCGGCCGTCACGGCCGGCGGTTTGCGCAGGGGACACCGGAATCGCCCCCTTTGTAAACACCCTTTGGCGCGCGTCCCGGGATTTTCCCCCGACACGGGGGGCTTTGGCGTCGAGCCGCTTGCGCGGCAAACAATAGTCCAACGACCGGCGAGCGGGGGCCTGCAGCCCAGCCTTCGCTTGCTTCCCCCATGAGGGGTTAATCGGCGCAGAGCTTTGCGAGCAGCCGCTTGAGCCTGGGGGTCGCCTTGAGCGCGTCGCGCAGCGCCGGTATGTCGCTCTCGTCGATGATCAGCGGCGAACGCTGGAACCGGCCATGGTGATCGTAAAAGCAGAAGCGAATCTCGCGCGCGCCCTTGGCAGCGCCGGCGGTGAATTCGAGAAGCTGGATGGTCGGCCGATGATGCTCGGTGGATGTCTGAGCCTCCTCGGCGATCACGCCCGTCCCCCAATGCAGCGAAAAGGTTTTGGCTTTCTCCAGCTTGCCGTGGCGCATGTTCCCGACTCCCTTGCGGTCAGCTTAGCGCGGAGGCCGGCGCGCCGGAAATCCGCTCAATGCCAAACGCCGTTATCAGGGATCATGCCGGCGGCGCGGTGGAATTCCGTTCGCGGGCCGACCGATTTCAACAAGTCAACCATCGCCTCATGCCTACCGTCGGCGTCGGCGAACATCCTCACTTGTTATTGTCTGCATCGGTGCGCGACCGCATCGCGAAGCTGCGATGCTCGGCTCACGGACAAGTGATGCGTCGGTAGAGCGTTTCGCGGGCGCATGCCGGGAATTGAAGGGATGTAACGGATTTTCTGCCCTAAGTAACGATAGCGCGGCTCCGTTGATAAGGCGGCGCGGAGGCATGTGGCTCGATGGATGGTTTGATGAGCGGTCCGGACACCGCCTCGCGGCAAGGCGCGGCTTCGTGCCTTTCAAGCGCGGCGCGCACCGAGGTCGCTCTTTGGATCGCGCCGGCAGCGATTGGAATTCTCGCTCTTGCGCTACGGCTCCATGGGCTCGGCGACAAGCCGTTCTGGCTCGACGAATTGGCAAGCCTTCACCGCGCGACCATCAACCTGCACGACCTCGTCGCGGAATCCCTGCGCAGCAAGCATTATCCGAGCTATTTCCTCTTGCTGTGGCTGGTCGCGAAGCTCGGCGCATCGCAATTCCTGCTGCGCCTGCCTTCGGCGATTTTCGGCGCCGCCAACGCCGTCCTGGCTTACGCGATCGGCCGCGAGGCGAACGGTCCGCGGACCGGAGTGGCAGCCGGATTGCTTTTGGCGCTGTCGCCCTTCGACGTGCAGTTCGGGCAAGAGGCGCGCTCTTACGCCCTCGTCACCTGCCTCATTCTCGTCGCGCTGCTGGGGCTTTTGCGGCTCGCGCGTGATCCCGACCGCGCGGCGCTGCCGTTGCGCGACGCGCAGGCGCCGCGATGGGCTTGGTTCGCCTATTGTGCAGGCACTGCCTCGGCTTTGAGCGTCCTGAACGTGGCGGTGCCTTGGCTCGTTGCCGCCAATCTCGCGGCGATCGCCATCGCGAAGCAGGCCGCCGCGGGCCGGCGCGCCTTCCTGCGCAACTGGGGAATGGTCCAGGGTGTCGTCCTCGCGCTTTGGCTGCCTTCGCTCATTGCCGTCTATGTCGCAAGCAAGGGCAGGGTGCTGAGCGGCGAGGGTTGGACGCCGCCCGAGAGTCTGGCGACGATCTGGGCGATTATCGCGCCGGTTTATCTCCACCGCATCTCGGCCTTCATCACTTTCGACCTGATGCCGGCCGCGCTGCCGAGCCTCTCTTTCCTGATTGCCGCGCTGGCGCTTTACGGTGCGTGGCGCTTGCGCCGCGCAAGGAGCGTCCTTGCGGTGATCGCCTGCGCCGCGCTCGTCCTGCCGATCTTGCTATTTTCGGTGTCGCTCGCGACACCCGTTCTCGCGCCGCGTTATTTCGCCTGGGGTGCCGCGCCGTTCTTCGTTCTTGCCGGCGCCGGCCTTGCCCGGCTGCGCAGTTGGCGCTTCGCCGGCGTGAACGCGGTCGTCGCGGCCGCCTGCTTCCTCAACCTCTTGCCTTATTACGCGGACGAGACCAAGCCGCGTTGGGATCTTCTCGCGGCACGGCTCGCCCAAGAGACGCATCCGGGCGATCTCGTGCTGCTCAATGATTACCATGCAGATTATGTCTTGAGCGCCTTCGCGCCGCGCGCTGGCCTCGACCTCACGCGCGTGAAACTGAGCTGGAACACCAAGCAGGCCGCGCCGCCGGCGCCCGGCCACGATCTCTGGGTTGTGTTCGGCCGCACCGGGCAGGGCCCAATGGCAACCCCCGCGGCTTTTCTCGGCACGCTTTCGTCCCTCGGCGCGCCGGTTAGCGAGGAGCGCATCGGACGGTATATCGTGCTCTGGCGCTTTCAGGCACCTGGCGCGCCCACTGCCAATCGCGGGAAAGCCGAGGGCTGCCCGGCCTGATCCGGGTTGGCTCGTCAGAATCACCCCGCTACATTGTCGGAAGTGCTATCTGTTTCGGGCCGGCGATCTCGACCATTCTGGCTGCGTCGAACCTGAACGGAGAGAAAATCCATGAAACGGTATGTGATCGAGCGTGAATTGCCCGGCATCGGCGGCTTCGGTTCCGATCAGCTGAAAGAGGCCGCCGCCGTGTCCAACGCCGCGTTGGCGAAGCTCGCCGGCAAGGTGCAGTGGGTCGAATCGTTCGTCGTCGACGATCAGACCTTCTGCGTCTATCTCGCGGAGAGCGAAGAGGCGGTGCGTGACCATGCGCGGTTGAGCGGGTTTCCGGCAACCCGCATCCGCGAAGTTAAGACGGTCATCGATCCGATGACCGCGATTTCTTGAGCAAGGGGCGTCGCCCGCCTGTTGGGCGACGCCCGTTTGCCGATGCGCTGGTCGCATCGCGCAGCATGGAGGAGTGAGCCTTGGCCAAGAAATCCGCGCGTCGGCGAGGTGCCGTTTCTCCAGCGGCTGAGGCTCCCGGCTCCGAAGACCGCGTGCTCGATGTCACCGTCGTATTGCTGGAGGCGGGTTACGCCTCGACCGCAATCGCGCCAATCGAAGTGTTTCACTCCGCCGGCGTGGTGTGGAACTGGCTTCACGGCAACGCGCTTCACCCGCGCTTCCGCGTGCGCACGGCCTCGATCGATGGTCGAAGCGTGACGAGCCTTTGCTCTTTGGGCCTCACCCCCGAATGTGCGATCGGCGAGATCGAGCGGACCGATATCGTCGTGCTTCCCGCCGCCGGTTGGGACGTCATCGACCGGATCGCCGCCACAACGCCGCTCCTGCCCTGGCTGCGCCAATGCCATGCGCGCGGTGCCTATATCGCGGGCGTTTGCACGGGCGTCGCCTTCCTCGCCGAAGCCGGGCTGCTCGACGGAAAGGAGGCCACCACCCATTGGGGCGTCGCCGATATCTTTCGCCGGCGCTATCCCAATGTCCTGTGGCGGCCGGAGCAATTCGTCACCGAGGATGGGCAAGTTTTCTGCAGCGGCGGCATCTACGCCTCGATCGATCTCAGCCTCTATCTGGTCGAGAAATTTTGCGGCCACGAGGTCGCGCTCCAATGCGCCAAATCTCTGCTCCTCAGCATGCCGCGCAGCCGGCAATCGGGCTATTCGGTGTTGCCTTTGTCACGACCGCATTTCGACGAAAAGATCAAGCAAGCCGAGGAGTATTTGCGCCAACATTTCGACCGCGATATCTCGATCGAGGCGCTCGCACGGCGCGGCGGCATGGGGCCGCGCAACTTCATCCGCCGATTCAAGGCTGCGACCGGCCGGGTGCCCGGCGCTTACCTCCAGACGCTGCGCATCGCCGCGGCCAAGGAGATGCTCGAACAGGGAGCGCGCTCGATCCAGCTCGTCGCGTCGAAAGTCGGGTACGACGATCTCGCCTTCTTTCGCGAGCTCTTCAAGCGCCATACCGGCATGACGCCGGCGGAATATCGCGATTGCTTTGCGCAAATGAGCTTCGACCGCGGCGAGCTGGCCCATGGAAGGCCGGCGGCCTGAGCCCAGAAGGAGGAGCGATGGCGCTCGAGCTTCGACCCAATTGCGAATATTGCGACAAGGACTTACCGCCCGATGCCGCGGATGCGTGCATCTGCTCTTATGAGTGCACCTTCTGCGCGGATTGCGTCGAGACCAAGCTCGGAAATGTCTGCCCGAATTGCGGCGGCGGATTTGTGCCGCGGCCGATCCGTCCGGCTAACGAGTGGCGGCCGGGACTCTCGGTGGCGAAGCGCCCGCCATCGAAGGAGCGGGTGCATTTGTCCTACAGCCTCGAAGAGATCGCGGCGCTGTCGCGGCGCTTGAGGCACATCCCGCCGGCCGAACGCTAAACGAGGGGCTCACGTGAAAGCGCGGGTTTTCCACGGGATCAGAGCGCGCTCGGCCCAATTGACGCCGCGATTGAGCGCGACCGCCAGCGCGGCGATGACGATCAGAGGGGCGAAATATTTGGCGAGTGACAGCGTCTCGCCATAGAACTGAAACATATAGCCGATGCCGGTTGCGACGATCAGCAATTGCCCGACGATGATGCCGACCAGGGCGCGGCCGACCGCAACGCGCAGCCCGGCGATGACATAGGGCAGCGCCGAAGGCAGCACGACGGTGAAAAGGATTTCACGCTTGGTGCCGCCGAGCGAGCGCGCAACCTCGACCAGGAAACTGTCGGCTTCCTTGGCGCCCGCCTCGACCGTCAGGAGCTGAGGAAACACTGCCGACACGAAGACAAAGATGATCAAGGTGATGTTGCCGACGCCGAACCAGGCGATGAACAGCGGCAGCCAGGCGATGTTCGGAATTGACCAGAACACGAAGATATAGGGATCGAGAAAGCGGGCGATCGGGCGGAGGATGCCAAGCACTAGCCCAAGCGCGGTGCCGACGATGAAGGCGATGACCAAGCCCACGGCAAGAGGCCAAATTGTCTCGGCCGTGGCTCTGACGAGCTCGCCCGAGGCGGTGAGTTCAAGGAAAGCGGCAAAAACCTTCGTCGGCGTCGGGAGGATGACCGGCGGAACGTTCATGCTGATCCCTTGCCAGATCGCCAGAAACACGACGACCGACAGCGTTCCCACCAGATAGTAGTTCCGGCCAATCATGGCGAGCACCGACTGCAGGCCGCTCTTGCGCTCGCTCGAGAGGGGCAGGGCCGATTGGGTCATAGCTCCTCCTTGATGCTTTGCCAGGCGATGCTGCGCAGCCGCGCGAATTCCTTTTCCGCGCGCGTGTCGTAGCCATAGCGCGGCTGCGGCAGATTCACCTCCAGCACCTCTTTGATCCGTCCCGGGCGGCGTCCCATGACGACGACCTTGTCGGAGAGATAAATGGCTTCGTCGAGATCGTGGGTGATGAAAAGCACCGTACTTTTGACCCGCCCCCACAGAGTGAGAAGCTCGTCCTGCAGCACGGTGCGGGTTTGCGCGTCGAGCGCGCCGAAAGGCTCATCCATCAGCAGAATCTCGGGCTGGCGCACCAAGGCGCGCGCCAGCCCTACGCGCTGCTGCATACCGCCCGAAAGCTGATGGGGGTAATACCGCTCGAATCCGCTCAATCCGACCAGCGCAAGCGTCGCTTCGACCCGTTGGAGCTCCCCATCCGTGAGCTTCGCGCGATGGGCTTGAAGCTGAACGCCCAGCGCGACGTTGTCGATGATGGTTTTCCACGGCATCAACCCGATCCCTTGGAACACCATCGACATTTTCGGGCTCGGGTTTTGCAGCGCGATGCCGTCGAGCCGGATTTCGCCGGAGTCGGACGGGATGAGTCCGGCCGCCATCCGCAGCAAGGTGGTTTTGCCGCAGCCGCTCGGCCCGACGACCGAGACGAAACGTCCGCCATCGATCTTCAGGCTGAAATCGTCGAGCGCGAGGAGAGGGGCGCCCGAGGGGCTGGCATAGCTTTTCCTGACCTTGACGAATTCAAGCTCGCGCATGGCCGCGGTCTCGCGCCGATTTCTCCGCCAAGGCCGTCGCGGCGCGGTGATGGGCTTTCCGCATCACCCCGCGCGCTTATACCAATCGGGATTGTCGGGCAGACCCGGCGTTCCTTTGGCGACGCCCATTTTGTCGAGCGCTTTTTTAAGCGGGCCCGTGTCGAACACATCCGACGGTTTTGACAGATACTCGTTGGGCTTTTCGTTGCGCAGCTTGAAAAACAGATCCATCACCTTCTGCGTCGCCGCGAGATTGATGCCGCCATTGACCGAGAAATATCCGCCGTCGCGGAACTCGCCCCAAGCCTTCGTCATCTGCTGCTCGTTGAGGCCGCTGTTCTTGAAGATCGCTTCGCCGGGCTTGACCCAGGCATCGGCGCTGCCCTGCCATTGGCGCATCGCGTCGAGCATCATCTCG
>DATEKH010000191.1:0-3048 GCA_035277525.1 Allostellaceae bacterium | reverse complement strand
GCGTCACCATGTCGAGGCGCGCCTCGCCGACGGCGAGACTGAATCCGTCCGCCGTCGCGCGCACGGCCTCGTCGCCGAAAAGTTTGCGGTAGAGCGCGGCGGTCCGCTCCGGCTCGGGGGTGAGGATGACCGCGCGGGCGATGCCTGTCGCGCCGTTGGCGTGATGGCGCCACTCCGCGCGCCAAACCAGCTCGGGCGTGAAATGCTGGCAGAAATAGACGCGGCCATAGGGTGCGGCGTCGGCCTTGACGCGCACGGTGCGGAAGCGCGCCTCATGCGCGCCGTCCGCCAAAACGACGGGCCGCGAGAAATCCGCCGGCGGCTCGACCGGCGCACCGGCGGCGGCGAGACGCGCATAGAGCGCCGCCGCGTCGTCGGTCGCGAACACGATGCCGTTGAGGCCCTCGGGATAGCGCAACAGCTCGCCGCGCACCTCCTTCGCCTGAGGGTCGATGCCGACAAGCTCGAGGTAGTCCCGCCCGAAGACCGCGCAATGATTGATCGAGCCCAGCGTGTGATAGCCGCGCGGCGTCAGCGCGAAGCCAAGGCGGCGATAGCACGCCTCGGCCGCGTCGAGCCGCTTGCCGGCATTGACGACGAGATGGTCGAAAGCCGCGCGGATCGCGCTCATCCCGGCGCGAGCAGGACCTTGCCCGTGCCGCTGCGCGCGCTGACGATGCGATGCGCCTCGACGGCGTCGGCGAGAGGCAGCACGCGGTCGATCAGCACTTTGAGACGGTTCCGGGTCGCGGCATCGAGCGCCGCGGCGACATCGTCCTCGGTATGCTCGGTCGTGCCGATGATGCTGAGAGCGTTCATGTAAAGCGTGCTGACATTGAGCGGCACGATCGGCCCGCCATGCGCGCCCGCGGTCAGGAGCTTGCCGCCGCGGCGCAGACAATTGATCGCCTGCGGGAAGAGCTCCGGATCGGCGATGTTCTCGAAGACGACATCGACGCCGCGATTGCCGGTGATTTTCATCACCTCGGCAGCGAGGTCTTGCGTGCGGTAGTTGATGCCGAATTCGGCGCCGAGCTCGCGCGCCACGGCGACACGGTTGTCGGCCCCGGCGGCGGCGATGATTCGCGCGCCATAAAACGCCGCCGCTTGGACAATGAGGCTGCCGAGCCCGCCAGCGGCACCCATGACCAAGGCCCAATCGCCGTCCTTGAGCGCCGCCTTGGCGCGCACCTGGTTGAAGGCGAGCGGCGCGTGGCGCGCCACGACGGTCGCGGTGTGGAAATCGAGCGCGTCGGGAATGCGGGCGGTGATGTCCTCGGGCAGCGTCACATACTCCGCATAGCCGCCCCAACTGTCGATGCCGAGCATTTTCATCGCGGCGCTGGGACCGCGCACGACGCGGCGCGAGGAAATGCACACGCGATCGCCGAGCTTGCGCTTCCTGACGCCGTCGCCCATCGCCACGACCGTGCCTGTCGGATCGACGCCCAGCACATGCGGCAGTTTCACCGGCCGTGCGTACTGGCCGCTGCGCACGATGATGTCGAGCGTGCGGTTGACCGAGACCGCCGCGACTTGCACGAGAATCTCGCCTGGCCCCGGATCGGGTGTCGGCACCTCTTCGAGCTTCATCACCTCGGCCGGGCCGAATTCGCGGATGACGATGGCTTTGATCTCTGCCTCCCCCGGGTGACGCCGCCCGACAATAAGGTCCTTATCCGGGCGCGAGCAAGACTTTGCCCGTGCCCGCGCGGCCCTCGACGATGTCGTGCGCTTTGGCGGCATCGGCGAGTGGAAGAACTTGGTCGATCAGCGCGCGCAGATGCCCCTCGGCAGCGGCCTGGAGGCTCATCACCATGTCGTCGTCGGTCTGCTCCGTGCTGCCAAAGATGGTGATGCCCTTCACATAGAGATTGAAGATGCTCAAGGGCACCGTGCCGCCGCCATGCCCGCCGGCGGTGACGAGCCGCCCGCGCGGGGCGAGCGCGGCGAACGCCTTGGGGAACAGCTCGGGATCGCCGATATTTTCGCACACGACATCGACGCCGCGTCCGCCGGTGATCTTCATCACCTCGGCGGTCAAATCCTGCCGGCGATAATTGACGCCGTAGGGGGCGCCCAGGCCTTGGGCGACCTCCACATGGTGATCGGTGCCGGCGGCGGCGATGACACGCGCGCCGGCCTGGCGTGCGATCTGGACGAGAAAGCTCGCAAGTCCGCCGGCGGCGCCCATGACGAGAACCCACTCATCGGCTTTGAGCTTCACCTTCTGCCGCAGCATGTTGTGCGCCAGCGGCGCATGCCGCGCGACGACGGTGGCGGTGTGGAAGTCGAGGCCTTCCGGCAGCAGATAGGTGTTCTTGACAGGAAGCTTCACATATTGCGCATAGCCGCCCCAGCAATCGATCCCGAGCAGATGGAGAGGCGCGCCCGGCTTGCCGAGATGGAGCGACACCGCCACGCGGTCGCCAAGCTTGCGCTCTGTCACGCCCTCGCCGAGCAGTACGATTGTGCCAACCGGATCGACGCCGGGGATATGCGGCAGCTTGACCGGCCGCGGATATTTGCCCGAACGCACGATGCAATCGAGCGTTCGATTGACCGAGACCGCCGCGACCTCGATCAAGACCTCGCCGGGCCCCGGCTCAGGGGTCGGCACCTCCTCGAGGCGCATCACGCCGGGCGGGCCGAATTCGCGCAGGAGAATGGCTTTTATGGTCGCCTCCCTCGATTGATTGCCAAGACAATAGAAATGCGCGACGCCGCCGACAAGCGCGTCGAGCATTGCCCTTGTCGCCGGCCGCCTGCTTAAATGGGCGGAGAAACAACGATCGGGACGAGGCAGATGACGGCAAAAGGCGCGGGACGACGGGAGGATCAACGCTTCATTACCGGGCACGGCCTCTACACCTCGGACTGGAACCTGCCCGGACAGCTTTACGCGTGTTTCCGCCGCAGCGACCGCGCCCATGCAGCGATCCGCAAGATCGACAAAAGCGCCGCGACGCAAAGCCCCGGCGTCGTCGCGATCTTCACTGGCGATGACGTCGCCGATGCGGGATTGCGTGAAATCTCGCCGATGATGCC
>DATEKH010000190.1:0-24156 GCA_035277525.1 Allostellaceae bacterium | reverse complement strand
CTCGAGTCCTCGCGGCTCGACGAGAAGCCGGCCGGGCGCAAGCCGATCGCGACGCGTACGATCCCCGCCGAGCGCATCGAGGAGGTCATCGCCGCGGCGAAGCGCGCGCTCGAGAAGGGCGCCAAGATCTATTGGATCTGTCCGCTGGTCGAGGAGTCCGAGGCGAGCGATCTCAAAGCCGCGAGCGATCGCTATCACGAGCTACGCAACCGCTTCGGCGCGCGGGTCGGGCTCGTCCACGGCCAGATGAAAGGCGCCGAGCGCGACAAGGTGATGGAGCAGTTTGCGGGCACGGGCGTCGATCTTTTGGTCGCGACCACCGTCGTCGAGGTCGGCGTCGATGTGCGCGACGCCACGATCATGGTGATCGAGCATGCCGAGCGTTTCGGCCTTGCCCAGCTTCACCAGCTGCGCGGGCGCATCGGGCGCGGCGACAAGCCTTCGAGCTGCTTGCTCGTCTACACGCCGCCTTTGAGCGCCGCGGCCAAGGCGCGGCTCTCGATCCTGCGCGAGAGCGAGGATGGGTTCCGCATCGCCGAGGAGGATTTGCGCCTCCGGGGCGCGGGCGAGGTTCTCGGCACGCGGCAAAGCGGCCTGCCCGAGCTGCGGCTCGCCGATCTCGCCATCCATGGCGAGCTGCTCGCCGCCGCGCGCGCCGACGCGCAACTCATCCTCGCGCGCGATCCGGCGCTCGCAAGCCCGCGCGGCGAGGCGCTCCGCACCATGCTTTATCTGTTTGGCCGCGACCATGCGGTGCGCTACATCAGGTCGGGTTGACCGGCGTGATGAACCGCAGACACGCCGCTGAACCAACCATGGGAGGACCCGTGATGAAGCGCATCGCTTTCACCCTCGTCGCAGCCGCAATAATCGCGGTCGCGTCCGGCGTCTCGCTCCCGGCGCGGGCCGAGACGGTCAAAGTCGGGATTTCGCGGCTGATGGGCTATGCCGGCGTTCCGGTCGCCCTCGAGCGCGGCTATTTCAAGGCGGAAGGAATCGACGTGAACATGGTCGAATTCCATTCCGCCGCGCCGATCGGCGTCGCGACCGCCTCGGGCGATCTCGATTTCGGCATTTCCGGCATGTCGGCGAGCTTTTACAACCTCGCCGCGCAAGGCCAGCTGCGCATCATCGCCTCAGGCTCGGCCGCTCATCCCGGGTTTTATTCGCTCATTGTCGTTGTCGCCAACAAGGCCTGGGATGCCGGGCTCAAGACGCCCAAGGACCTGGCCGGCCACGACATCGCCATCACCCAGGTCGGCACCAGCCTTCACTACAGCATCGGGCTCCTGTCGAAGAAGTACGGCTTCCCGATGAGCAGCATCCGGGTGAAGCCGCTGCAATCGAATCCAAACGTCCTCTCGGCGCTCAAGGGCGGAACCATCGACGCGGCGGTGATGCCGACCAGCCCGGTGATGCCGCTCATCGCCAAGGGCGAGATCCACAAGCTCGGCTATATCGGCGAGATCACCGAGGGTTTCTCGGGTTCGATGCTCTTCACCTCGACCAAGATCGCCGGCGAGAAGCCGGATCTCGTGAAGCGCTTCCTCGCCGCCTATCGCAAGGGAACGCGCGACTTCCACGACGCCTTCGTCGGCGCCAATGGCGAGCGCAAGGACGGACCGCTCGCGCCCACCATCATGGCGATCATGGCGAAATTCACCGGCCTGCCGCCGAACCAGCTCGAAGAGTCCATCCCCTATCTCGATCCGCAAGGCGGGGTCGACACCGCTGATATCGCGCGCCAGATCGCCTGGTACAAATCGCAAAACCTCTTGAAGGGCGATGTGCGCGCGGACGAGTTGATCGATCACCGCTACGCGCTGCCGCTGCTCGCCAGCAAATGAGCCCAGCCGCGCGCGCGGGCGCTTGGTCGAAGGTCTCGCAGCGCGCGGCGATCGCCGGCATGATGATCTGGGCGGCGTGCGGCGTCGCGGCGCCGGCGGCGCAGGCCGAGACCATCACGATCGCGCTCACCCGGCTGCTGTCTTATCCATCCGTGCCGATCGCGATCGAGCGTGGCTATTTCAAGGCGCAAGGCCTCGATGCCGAGATGGTGTTCTTCAATTCGGCCGAGCCGATGGCCGTGGCCCTGGCGTCGGGCGATGTCGATTTCGGCGTCTCCGGCCTCTCCGCCGCCTTTTATACGCTAGCCTCGCTTGGACAAATCCGCGTGCTGGCTTCGGCGGCGATCGAGCATCCGGGCTTCTACAACCTCGCCTTTCTTGGCTCGCCCAAAGCCTATGAGGCCGGCCTCACCTCGGCTCATGCGCTGCCCGGCCATACCTTCGCGGTCACGCAGATCGGCACCAGCCTGCAATACAGTTTGGGACTGTTGGCCGAGAAGGATCATTTCGCGCTCAACACGATCGGCATCCGCGCTCTCCAAACCATTCCCAATGTCGTCACCGCATTGAGCGGCAGCCAGATCGACGCCGCCGTGTTGCCGGCGACGCCGACGCTGCCTCTGATCGATCGCGGCTCGATCAAGCTCCTGGGCTGGGCGAGCGACCTCATCCCGGGCTGGATGGGCGCGGTCGCCTTCACCTCCGCCAGGGCGGCGGACGGACAGCCCGAGCTCGTACGGCGCTTCTTGACAGCTTACCGCAAAGGCTCGCGCGATTATCACGACGCCTTTGCGACAAAGGACGACCGCCGCGCCGACGGACCCGACACGCCGGCGATATTGACGCTGTTGTCGAAATTTACCGGCATCCCCGCGCCGCTGATCGATCGCGCCATGCCTTATCTCGATGGCGAGGGCCGCGTCGTGATGAGCGATCTCGCGCACCAGATTGCGTGGTACCGGGAGCAGCATCTGATGAAGGCGACGCTCGATCCCAAGGATGTCGTCGACACCCGTTACGCGCTCATCATGCCGGAGAATTGACGCCGCGCGCGAATCACGTATCGGGCTTGCGGACCTCGCTCGGGGTGACGATGCCCGTGGAGATCACGTATTTGATCGCATCCTCGACCGAGATCGCCAGAGTCGTGACCTCCTTGCGCGGCAGGAAGACCAGGTAGCCCGAGGTCGGATTGGGCGTGGTCGGGACATAGATCGCGATCGCGTCCTCGCCCGCCCGCTCGCCGATTTCGCCCTCGACCGTCGCGGTGACGAAACCGATGGTCCAGGTGCCGCGCCGCGGCCATTCGATCAGGACCACCTCGCGAAAGCTGTTCGACTGCTTGGCCAGCACGGTCTCGAAGATCTGCTTCACCGCGCTGTAGACGCCGCGCACGATTGGCATGCGCGCCAGCACGCGCTCGCTCAAGCGCAGGAAGACGCGGCCGGCCACGCCCGCGGTCGCGGCGCCGATCAGCGTCAGGCCAACGACCGCGACGACGAGGCCGATGCCCGGAATGTAGAAGGGCAGATAGGTTTCCGGGTTGTATTCCTTCGGCAGGATGGAGCCCACCGAATTGTCGATGAAGCGGATGAACACCCAGGTGAGATAAAGCGTGAGCGCCGTCGGGCCGGTGACGAGGATGCCGGCGATGAAATAGCCACGCAAATGTTCGACCAGGGGCAGCCAACGCTTGCGGCGGGATGCCGGCGGAAGGCTCTCGCTCATGGAACCGTTCCCGCGGCCTGCCGTTGCTGCCGGGGGTATCGACCCTGTGCCCCGCCCGTCTCGTCGCATCCGCGGACGGCCGATAAAGAGCGCTCGAACATGTGATCCAACCCGACGGGGCCTTCGGTTTAGGTTACACCGACGATGTATTGGCCCGCACTCTAACCGCGCGAAGGGATTGCCGCCAGTGACGAACGCCCCGCACCTGCTCGCGCTCGCCACGGCGGTCCCCAAGCACGAGCTCGGCCAGCGCGAGGTTGCGCAGCGCGCCCGCTATGTCTTCGGCCATGCCGGCGTGGGCGATCTCGACCGCATGGTTGCGGTCTTTGGCAATGCCGGCATCGAGACCCGCTATTCGACCGTTCCGGTCGACTGGTATGAGCGTCCGCATGGCTGGGCCGAGCGCAACGAGCTTTATCTCGAGCATGCGCTGTCGCTGATCGAGGAGGCTGCGCGCAAGGCCTTGGCCGCGGCCGATCTCGATGCCGCTCAGATCGACACGGTGGTCGCGGTCTCGACCACGGGCATCGCCACGCCGAGCCTCGACGCCATGCTGATGGGCCGGCTGAAGCTGCGCCCCGATTTGAAGCGCCTTCCGGTCTTCGGGCTCGGCTGCGCCGGCGGCGTGCTTGGCCTGTCGCGCGCCGCCGATCTGGCGCGCGCCGCGCCCGCCTCGCGGATTCTTTTCCTCGTCGTCGAGCTTTGCGCCTTGTGCTTCCGCCGCGGCGATTTCACCAAGAGCAACCTCGTGGCAACCGCCCTTTTCGGCGATGGCGCGGCGGCGGCGGTGATTTCCTGCGCGGGCGAGGGACCGATCCTCACCGAAGCCGGCGAGTTCACCTGGCCCAATTCGCTCGACATCATGGGCTGGGACGTCGCCGAGGACGGGCTCAAGGCGATCTTCTCGCGCGACATCCCATCGCTCATCGAGCGCGATCTGCGCGCGGCGACCGAGCAGTTTCTCGCGCGCCATGGCCGCCGGCTCGCCGATATCGGCGACTTCGTCTGCCATCCCGGCGGCGCCAAGGTGATCGTCGCGCTGGAGCAGGCTTTCGGCCTCGCCGAAGGAAGCCTGCGCTATGCCCGCGAGGTGTTGAGCGATTTCGGCAATATGTCCGCGGCAACCGTGATGTTCGTGCTCGAGCGCGCGCTGAAGGCCGGCACGCGCGGCACGATGCTGATGACCGCGCTGGGGCCTGGCTTCACCGCCGGCTTTCAGCTCTTGGAAGCGTGAGCTGGGCCGCGCTCATCGTCGCGCTGGTGGCGATTGAGCGAGGGGTCGAGCTCGTCCATGCGCGACGCAACACCAGGCGCCTCTTTGCGCGCGGCGCAATCGAGCGCGGCAGCGGGCATTATCCGCTGATCGTCGCCCTTCATGCCGTATGGCTGCTGTCGATCCTGGTCTTTGCGCCGAGAGGCGCGACGCCGGTTTGGTTTTGGCTTGGCGTCTTTCTCATGCTGCAAGTTGGGCGATTCTGGGTGATTACGACGCTCGGGCCTTATTGGACGACGCGGGTGATCGTGCCGCAGGACGCGCCGCTCATCCGCAGCGGGCCTTATCGCTTCCTCAACCATCCCAATTACGTCGTTGTAATAGGCGAGATCGCCGTGCTGCCCTTGGTTTTCGGCGAATGGCGGGTGGCGCTCGTCTTCTCGGTCTTGAACCTCGCGCTCCTCGCCTGGCGCATTCGCATCGAGAACGCGGCGCTGGCGGAGCGGCGAACACGGCACTGTTCACCCTCTCCGCCCTTTGGGGAGCCGCGAAGCGGGGGAGAGGGCTTGCGACCGCGCGATTGACGCTCTCTCACCCCCGCTCGATCAGCTCGATCTTGTAGCCGTCCGGGTCTTCGATGAAGGCGATGTTGACGGTGCCGAATTTCAGCGGGCCGGGCGGGCGCGGAATTTTGACGCCCTCTTTCTCGAGCGCCTTGCAGGTGCCGTAGATATCGGCAACGCCGATCGCCAAATGGCCGAAGCCAGAGCCGATCGCGTAAGGCTCTTTCTGATCCCAATTATAAGTGAGCTCGACCACGGTATGCGTCGCGTCATCGCCGTATCCGACGAAGGCGATGGTGTAGCGCCCGGCTTCGACCTCGCGCTTGCGCAACAGCTTCATGCCCATGAGCCGGCAATAGAAATCGATCGAACGCTCGAGATCGAAGACGCGGATCATGGTGTGCAGGAGCCGGAAACGCCTGGTGTCGATGCCGGTCGCCGGCTTCGAGCTGGTCGCGGTGTCCATCAATGCCTCCTTTTCAGCGCTTGGCCGCCTTGCGCGCGATCACGCCGAGCACCTCGTCGGCGGCGCGCAGGCTCGGCGACACGCCGCCATAGCCGAGCACTTGCAGCGCCTCCTGGCAAGCGGCGATTTGCGCGGCGCCCTCCGCCTTGTCGTCGAGCAGCCGCTCGAGCGCTGCTGCGAGCTTCTCCGGCGTGCAATCATATTGCAGCAATTCCGGAACCGCCTCGCGCTTCAGGATCACATTGACGAGATTGGCGTAGTCCACCTTGACGACGCGGCTGACATAAGCATGCGTCAACGGATTGATGCGATAGGCGACGATCGCGGGCAGCCTCGCCATGGCGAGTTCGAGCGCGACCGTGCCCGAGGCCGCCAAGGCGGCGTTGCTGGCGGCAAAGGCGTCGTATTTCTCGACGGCGCCCCGCAGCACGATGCTCGGCACCGGCCAGCGCTCGACCGCGCGCGCCACGCGCGATGCGACGATTTCGGTCGTCGGCACGACGATGCGCAGGCCCGGATGCCGCGGCAAGAGCCGCGCAACCGTCGCGTGAAAAATCGGCAGCAGAGTTGCGACCTCGCCGCGCCGGCTGCCGGGCAGCACGGTCACAAGCGGCGCTTCGAGCGCAATGCCATGGCGGCGGCGAAAACCCGCGCCGTCGCCGCGATCGGCGCCGCTCTCGACCACGGGGTGCCCGACATAGGCGCAGGAAAGCCCGACCGCGGCGAAATAAGGCGGCTCGAACGGCAGGAGCGCCAGCAAATGATCGTACCAGCGCGCCATGCGCCGGGCGCGCCCGGCGCGCCACGCCCACACCATCGGCGCCACGTAATGGATAAGCGGCAGGGTCTGGCCTTGCCGGCGCAAGCGCTGCGCGATCCGCCAGGTGAAGCCCGATGAGTCGATGGTCACGACCGCCGCAGGCTGTTGCGCGATGATGTCGGCGACGGTCTCGGCGACGCGGCGAAAGATGCGGCGCGCGCTCGGCAGCACCTCGGCGACGCCCATGATCGCGAGCTCCGACAGCGGCACGCGGCTCGCGAGGCCTTGCGCCGCCATGGTCTCGCCGCCGATGCCGGCAAAGCGCACCTCGCCGTGAGTTCGTTCCCGCAAAGCCGCCATCAGCCTGCCGCCCAGGAGATCGCCCGAGGGCTCGCCGGCCACGAGATAGATGAGCGGCGGGGCAGCGTTCATGCCCGACCGCCGAAAGACCAGCCTGCGTCCTTCGACTGCTCGCCCTCGCCACGCTCGGGCTTGCGCTCAGGATGAGGCGCTTTTCTTCGTGCCATCGAAAATCTCACCTCACCCTGAGCGGAGCGAAGCGTAGCCGAAGGGCGCAGGATCTTCATGCAGCGCATCATTCCGGCTTGACGCCGACGACGAAGATGCCGGCGCGGTCGGCGGCTTCGACCGCGACTTCGCGATCGAGCACAAGCGTCGCGCCCGCTTCGACGGCGATGCCGCGCAAGCCCGCTTCGGCTGCGGCGGCGACGGTCGAAGGACCGATCGCAGGGAGATCGGCGCGGCGCTCCTGGCCGGGCTTGGCAGTTTTGACGAGCACGCCGCCCGAGGCTGCGCAACTGCGGACGAGCGCATCCGTGCCGGCCTCGCCTTCGACGCCCAGCACTTGGCCCTCGCGCACGATCACCGCCTGGCCGAGATCGCGCGCGCCATGCGCGCGCGCCGCTTCGAGGCCTTTCGCGATGTCGCGCTCGGCCGCGGCATCGGGCGCGATACGGCCCAAGGGGCCCAAGGGCGCCAGCAGATCGCCGAGAATTCGGTCAGCGCCGGTCACGCGAAAGCCTTCGCTTTCGAGCTCCGCGATGATCGCGCGAAACAGCGCGTCGTCGCCGAAATCGGCCAGCGCCCGGAGCCCGATCTTCATGAAGAAGCGCAAGGCGCGCCAATCCGGCCGCAGGCCCGCGAGCGAGGGCCGCCGCACGCCGCCCGCCATGACCAGCTCTTCAACGCCATTCTCGCGCAGGATACGCAGGCCCTCGCCGCCCGCCCCCAAGCGGATGAAGCGATGCGGCGCGTCCGCAACGCTCGCCGGATCGCAGGAACCGTCGAAGGCGAGGACAAAGAACGGCCGCCCGGTTGCGCGGCAGGTCTCGATCAGCTTCAAGGGCAAACCGCCGGAGCCGGCGAGAATGCCGAGCTTAGGCGCCATTCCCCGCCTTCGGCTGGCACAGCCCGCGCGAGGAGTCCGCCCGCACGAACGCGAGCACATCCTCGACGGCGCGCAGGCCGGGGAATCGCGCCGCGACGGTCTCGAGCCGTTCGGCGAAGGTGCCGTTCTCGCCCTCGAACAGGAGCTGGTAGGCTTGACGCAGCGCCTGGATCTCCTCGCGGTTGAAGCCGTGGCGCTGCATGCCGACGATGTTGAGGCCGGAAAGCCGCGCGCGGTCGCCCATCACCGAGCCATAGGGAATAACGTCGCGCTCGACGCCGGTGACGCCGCCGACCATCGCGTATTTGCCGATACGCACGAATTGATGCACCGCCGAGAGACCGCCGAAGACCGCGCACTCGCCGATCACGACGTGGCCCGCGAGCGTCGCGTTGTTTGCCATGATCACTTCGTCGCCGATGACGCAATCATGCGCGACATGGACACCGACCATGAAGAGGCAGCGGTCGCCGATGCGCGTCACCATGCCGCCGCCGGCCGTGCCGGGATTCATCGTCACGTGCTCGCGGATGATGTTGTCGCGGCCGATGACGAGGCGCGAGTCCTCGCCCTTGTATTTCAAGTCCTGCGGCGGGTGACCGATCGAGGCGAAGGGATAGATGCGCGTGCCCTCGCCCACCGCGGTGCGGCCCGCCACCGCGACATGCGAGAGGAGCTCGACCCGCTCGCCGAGCTCGACATGCGGCCCGACATGGCAGAATGGGCCGATCCGCGCGGAGGCGCTGAGCTTGGCGCCTTTTTCGACGACCGCCGTCGGATGAATCTCAGCCATCGGTGTTGATATTGTTGTCCATGATCATCGCGGCGTAGGTCGCCTCGGCCATAAGCTTGTCCTCGACCATGGCGCGGCCATGGAATTTCCACACCGGGCCGCGGCTCGCCTTGCGCTCGACATGGATCAAGAGCGTGCTGCCCGGCACGACGGGCCGGCGAAAGCGCGCGTCGTCGATCGAGGTGAAGTAGACGAGCTTGCCCGCCGCCTGCGTGCCGATCGCGTCGACCACCAGCACGGCCGCGGTCTGCGCCATCGCTTCGACGATGAGAACGCCCGGCATGACCGGCCAGCGCGGGAAATGGCCTTGGAAATAATGCTCGTTGATCGTGACGTTCTTGACGCCGGTCGCGCTCTCGCCGCGCACCACATTGATCACCTTGTCGATCATGAGAAAGGGATAGCGATGCGGAATCATCTGCATGATCCGCTTCAGGTCGATCTCCAGCGTGATCTCGGGCTTTGCCGTCGTGTCCATGCTATTCGCCCTTCTTCCTGGCGGCGAGACGCCGGATATAGGCCGTCATGTAGTGAAACTCCTTGATCGGCATGGACGGCGAACCCAGCACCGTCTCGCCCGGCTTGATATCGCTCATCACGCCCGCCTGGGCGCCGATGCGCGCGCCGTCGCCGATGGTGAGATGACCGGCCATTCCCACTTGTCCGCCGATCATCACGAAATCCCCGAGCCGGGTGCTTCCCGAAATGCCGACCTGGGCGACGATCACGCAACCGCGCCCGATCTGCACGTTGTGCCCGATCTGCACGAGATTATCAATCATCGTGCCCGAGCCGATCATCGTGTCGGGCCCGGCGCCGCGGTCGATCGTGGTGTTGGCGCCGACCTCGACATCGTCGCCAATGACGACGAGACCCAATTGCGGCACCTTGACCGGCGCCTCGCGATCGGGCGCGAAGCCGAATCCGTCCTGGCCGATGCGCGCGCCTGGATAGATGCGCACCCGCGCGCCGATGATCGCATGGCTCACGCTGGCATTGGCGCCGATGCGGCAATCATCGCCCAGCACCGCTGCGGAACCGATGACGGCGTTGGCGCCGATGAGGCAGCGCCGGCCCAGCCGCGCCCGCGCGCCGATAACCGCATTGGCCTCGACGGCGCAGCCCTCGCCGAGCTCGGCGGTCGGATCGATCACCGCGCTCGGCGCGATCCCCGGCATGGGCGGCGGCTCCGGATAGAAGGCCTGCGCGGCGCGTGCATAGGCGCGATAGGGCGCGGGCGTGAGCAGCAACGCGGCGCCCGCTGGCGCCTCGGCCGCAAGCTTCGGGCTGACGATAATCGCCCCGGCCCGGGTGTTGCGAAAGGCCTCGAGGTAGCGCCGGTTGTCGAAGAAGGCGAGATCGTCCGGGCCCGCGTGTTCAAGCGCTGCCACATCCAGCAACACGCGGCCCGCGTCGCCCGCGCCTGCGACCTCCGCGCCGATGCGCCGTGCAATCTCCGCGATGCTGAACGAGCCGGCGCGCGTGAAGAAGCGGGGATCGGCCATGGCTCACCGCGGCGCCGGGACGGGCGCGAGCGCGGGCCCGCCGGGCGGCGCGCCGGGCGTGACCGGGCCAACCGAAGGCGCCGCGAGATTGGGCTCGGCGGGCACGGCCAGCGTCACGAGCGGCAATTTGATGTCGAGCCGATGGATCACCTCTTGCGTGATGTCGAGCCCCGGCGCCTCGAACAGCACGGCGGCTTTGGTCAGAACGAGGTTCGCTTTGCGCTCGGCGGCGATGTCGGCGATGATTTGCAGCGCGGTATTCTCGACCTTGGTCATTGCGTCATTATAAGCCTGTTGCAGCCCCTGCCGCGTCACCTGGACGCTGTGGTCGAGCGCGTCGTAGCGCTGCTGGAAATCACGCATTTTGATATTGAATTCGTCGGGCGCCAGGACGTTGCGCTGCTTTTCGAGCTCGTCCTGCACGCGCCGCAGCTCGTCCTCCTGCGCGGTCACGGTCTTGGTGTAGCTTTCGGTGCGCTGCGACATCTGCGACTGGATGTTCCGGGCGACCACGGAGTCGCGCAGAATCTGCTGCACGTCGACGATGATGATCACCGGCGGCGCGACCGTCTGGGCAGAGGCGCGCGGTGCGCAGAGAAGAAGGCTCAACGCCAGGGCGGCGGCGAAGCCGAGGCGGCGCGGCATCTAAAACTGCGACCCAAACCCGACTCGGAAGAACTCCGACTTGTCGAAGGGTTGCTTCACGATCGGGACCGCGAGATCGATGCGCACCGGGCCAACCGGCGAATCCCATGAAAAGCCATAGCCGACCGAGACCCGGATCGCGTTGACGTCGGCGATGGTCGGGCCATGGTCGTCGATCTTCCAGGCGCTGCCGAAATTGGTGAAGACATGGCCCGAAATGCCGAATTCCTTAGGCAGGCCGAGGGGCATGCTGAGCTGCAGGGCACCCAGCCAATAAGCATTGGCGCCGAGGGCGTCGTCGCTCACCGTGTCGCGCGCGCCGATGCCGCCGGTCTGGAAGCCGTGGAAATTGTCACCGCCGATGAAATAACGATCTTCGATTCGCACGTGATCGCCGCCAAGCCCAAAGATGTAGCCCGCCTCGCCGGTCGCCGACGCCACCCAGTTGGTCGCCACCGGGTAATAATAGCCGGCATTGACGCCGCTGCGCAGGAAATAGACCTGGCCGCCGAGCCCGGCTATGTCGTTGCTTTCCTGCAGATAATAGCCCGAAGTCGGGCGCAAGCGGTTGTCGCGCTTGTCGTAAAGCAGCTGCTGGCCGGCGATCGAGGCGATGCGCGAGCCGCGCTGATCGAGAATGAACTGCGAGGCGCCCGGGACGATGTCTTTGATGGTGTCGTCGCGAATCGTATAGGTGAGAGTCTGGCGCAGCGATTCGGTGAACTGATAGCCGGCGCGCAGCGAGCCGCCAAAGGATTGCTGCTGATAGCCCGAAAACGTCGTGTTGTCGCGCTGCAAGGCGAAGAGATCGAAGCCGGCGGCGAGATTGCGGTCGAGGAAGTAGGGCTCGGTGAAGCTTAGATCCGCCTGCTGCGTCAGAAAGGCGATGGTCGTGTCGATGCGCAGATCCTGGCCGCGGCCCAGGAGATTGCGCTCGTGAATGCCGATATTGGCGAGCGGCCCGTCCGAGGTCGAGTAGCCGACGCCGATCTGGAACTCGCCCGTAGACTGCTCCTGCACGTTGACGTGGATCACCGTCTTGTCGGGCGCGCTGCCCTGGGTGTTGGTGATGTCGACCTTCTTGAAGAAGCCCAGATTGTTGAGGCGCTGTTCCGAGCGGTGGAGCTTCGTCGAGTTGAATGCGTCGCCTTCGACCAGCCGGAATTCGCGCCGGATCACCTTGTCCTGGGTGCGGACATTACCGGTGATGTCGATGCGCTCGACATAAACCTCGGGCCCCTCCTTCACCGTGAAGCCGATATCGATGGTCTTGGTATCGGCGTTGCGCTTGACGGCGGGCGTCACCTGAACGAAGGCGTAGCCGCGATCGCCCAGCGCATCGGTGATCGCCTGAATCGACTTGTCGACCTGATCGGCGTCGTACCAGTCGCCTTCTTTGAAGGTCAAGAGCGCGCGCAGCAGCGCCGGGTTCACATCCTTCAACTCGTTGCTCACCGACACCTTGCCGAAGTGATAGCGCGCGCCTTCCTCGAGGCTGAAGGTGATGATGAAACCGGAGCGGTCGGGCACCAGCTCGGCGGTGGCCGAGACGACGCGGAAATCCGCATAGCCCTGCGAGAGGTAGAATTTGCGCAGCAGCTCGCGGTCATAGGTGAGGCGGTCGGGATCGTAGGTGTCGTCGCTGCTGAGAAAGCGATACCAGCGCGTCTCCTTGGTCGAGATCACTTCCTTGAGCGTTGATTCGCTGAACTCCTTATTGCCGAGGAAGGTGATGCCGCGGATGCCGGTTGACGGACCTTCGTCGATTTCGAAGATCAGATCCACGCGGTTCTGCGGCAGCTGGATGATCTTCGGCTGCACCGTCGCGGCGAAGCGCCCGGAGCGGCGATAGAGCTCGAGCAGCCGCCCGACATCGCTCTGGACCTTCTCGCGCGTGAAGACGACGCGGGGCCGGAGCTGAATCTCGCTGGTGAGGTTGTCGTCGGTGAGCTTGTGATTGCCCTCGAATTGGATACGGTTGATGACCGGGTTCTCGGTGACGCTGACGATCAGCGCCGAGCCCTGGCGGTTCAATTCGACGTTCGAGAACAGTCCAGTGGCGAACAGCGCCTTCAAGGAGGCGTCGGCTTTTTGCTGATCGTAGACGTCGCCCGGCTGGATCTGGAGATAGGATTTGACGGTATCGGGATCGACGCGCTGCGTTCCCTCGATGCGAACTTCGGTGATGACGCCGCCTGCGGGTATCGGCGCCGCCTGGATCGGCGGCGCAGCCGGGCCGGTGACCGGCGCGGGCGCCTGCGCGCGGGCGGCTCCGGGCAGGATGGCGATCGATATCAGCGCAATCGCGGGGAGGAGGCGGCGCGCCACTCCGGAGAAATTCACCAACACGTCCCCCTGTCCCCCGCGCGAGTCCCTTATCGACGAATCCCAGGCCGCCGCCGACCTAGGTCACCAGGCTTTTCAGAAACTCAACGACTCGCAAATGAACGAGATCGTTCCAGGTGGCAAAAACCATTAGCGTCAAGACCAGCGCCAAGCCCAGACGAAAGCCGTATTCTTGTGCCCGCTGTCCCAGCGGCTTCCCCCGGATCGCTTCAGCGGCATAAAACAGAAGATGTCCGCCGTCAAGAACGGGGATCGGGAAGAGATTGATCAAGCCGAGATTGATCGACAGCACCGCCATGAACCAGAGCGTGGCGACAACGCCGCCTTGCGCGACTTCGCCCGACATCTGCGCGATGCGCAAAGGTCCGCCGAACTCGTCGGTGGCGCGCGCGCCGATGATCATCTGCCACACGGCCTCGAGCGTGCCGGTCGTCATGTTGAGAGTCTCGGCGCCGGCGCGCCACACCGCCTCGAGCGGACCGCGCCGCACATATTTGACGCCGCCGCCCTCGACACCGAGCAGGCCCAACTGATGTTTGTTGCCGAAGCGATCGGTGATGGTGCTGATCTTCGGCGTGACCGTGAGGGTCACGTCCTCGCCGCCGCGGCGGACGACGAGGTTCATCGGCACGCCGGCATCGAGCCGGACCATGCGCTGCACATCCTCGAAGCGCGCGATCGACTCGCCATCGATGGCGACGAACACGTCGCCCGGCTTGATCCCGCCCTGCTCGGCCGCGCTGCCGGGCAAAACCTTGCCGACCTGGGGCGGCGTGAAGGGCTCACCCGCGGTCGCGAAAATTCCCGCGAGCACCACGATTGCAAAGACGAAATTCGCGACAGGTCCGGCCGCGACCACGGCGGAACGCTGCGGCAGCCGCTTATGATGGAACGAGACGGCGCGCTCTTCCGTCGTCATCGCCGCGAGCTCGCCGGCCGGCATCGAGGCAGGGTCGGCATCGCCGAACATTTTCACGTAGCCGCCGAGCGGCATCAGGCTGAACTTCCACCGCGTGCCGGCGCGATCGTTCCAGCCGAAGAGCTCCGGGCCAAAGCCGATCGAGAACACCTCGATGCGCACGCGGTTCCAGCGCGCGACGATGTAGTGTCCGAACTCGTGCACGAACACCAGCACCGTCAGGACGACGACGAACGGAACGATGTAGTCGAGGCTGCCGGTCAGAACGCTCATGACTTTAACCTGCGAGAACGGGTGGCGCTAACCATAGCAAAAAATTGCACCGCGATTGATGAAAAAAACTCCAATTTTCACAGCGGTTTAGGGATGAGCGGCAAAGACGGGTCCCCAACCGGCGAGCAGCAGCGCGCCCAATCCCGCGGTCGCGGTCAAAAGCGAGTCGAGCCGATCGAGCAGACCGCCATGACCGGGAATGAGCGTGCCCGAATCCTTGACGCCGAAGCGGCGTTTTGCCAGCGACTCGACCATGTCGCCAAACTGGGCGAGGAGCGAAAGCCCAAGGCTCAGCGCAACCATTCCGGACGGCGCGGCGCCGACAAGCAACGCCGCCGCCAAACCCGTGATCCCGGCGCAGACCAAACCGCCCAAAGCGCCCGACCACGTCTTGTTGGGCGAGAGCACCGGCGCAAGCCGCGGGCCACCCAGCGTGCGGCCAACAGCATACGCCCCGGCATCGCTCGCCCATACCACGGCCAAGAGCCAGAGCAGCAACAGACGCCCCTCGCCGCCCGTGCCGATCCACACCATGGCGATACACGGGATGGAGAGCCACAGCGTGCCCGCCATGGTCCAGAGCGGCGCTGGCGCGCGCGCTGCGACAGCGAGAGCGGCAAGCGCGAGGGCGGCCGCGACGGTGAACAGCAAAGCCGCGAGCGGCGCGCCGAGCGCCGCCAAGATAACGGCGATGAGCGCCGTGGCGATCACGCAAGCGCGCAACAGCGCCGTGGCGGCGCCGGAGAGACGCGCCCATTCCCGTGCCATGCCGGCGGCCGCAACCGCGACCAAGGCCGCGAGATACCAGCCATCGTACCAGACCGCCGCCACGGCGAGCGGCATCAGCACGAAAGCGGAGGCAAGACGCAGCTTCAGGCCGCCGGCGCTCAGCCGCACGGCCTTGGCGCCCGCTTCGGCCGCCTCCTTAGCTTGAGCCAACGGATGTGCCGTAGCGGCGGTCGCGGCCATGGAAGACGCGCACGGCCGTTTCGAGATCGCTCGCGCCGAAATCCGGCCACAGCGTGTCGACGAAAACGAGCTCCGTATAGGCGGTCTGCCACAGCAGGAAATTGCTGATCCGCTGCTCGCCGCTGGTGCGGATGAGGAGATCGGGATCGGGTATTCCCGCCGTATAGAGATGCGCGGCGAATTGCGCCTCGTCGATCGCCTCGGGCGCGAGCCTTCCCGCCTTCACTTCGGCGGCGAGGCGGCGCGCCGCCTGGACGATGTCGTGACGGCCGCCATAGGACAGGGCCACGGTGAGATTGAGCCGCGAATTGTCCTGCGTCAGCTGCTCGGCATTGGCGATGAGCGTGACGATATCGGGCGCCAATCGCTTGCGCTCGCCGATGACGCGCACCCGCACGCCCTGGCGGTGGAGCTCGGCGATCTCGCCGCGCAGATAGACCCGCAACAGCGCCATGAGATCGTCGACCTCGTCGCTCGGCCGCTTCCAATTTTCCGAGGAGAAGCCGAACAGCGTGAGGTAGGCGATGCCGAGCTCGGCGGCGGCGGTCACGGTGCGCCGCACCGCCTCCGCGCCACGGCGATGACCTTGAATGCGCGGCAGGCCGCGCGCCTTGGCCCAACGCCCATTGCCGTCCATGATGATCGCGACATGGGCCGGCGGCACCGGCCCCGAAGACTTGTCGTTCGCCGACATCAGACCTGGAGAATCTCCTTGTCCTTGGCGGCCAGCATGTCATCGACTTTCTTGATGGTAGCGTCGGTCAAGCTCTGGATTTCCTTGTCGAGCTTGCGGTGCTGATCCTGGGTGATGGTTCCGTCCTTTTCCTGCTTCTTCAGCAGATCGAGCCCGTCGCGCCGGACATTGCGCACGGAGACGCGCGCCTGCTCCGTGTATTTGGCGGCGACGCGCGTCAATTCCTTGCGCCGCTCCTCGCTGAGGTCGGGCACGGGCACGCGGATGGTCTGACCCTCGGTCTGCGGATTGAGGCCCAACCCCGCCTCGCGAATCGCTTTCTCGGTCGCCTTCACATTGGCCTTGTCCCACACCTGGACGAGAATGAGCCGCGGTTCGGGCACGCTGACGGTGCCGACCTGGGTCAAGGGCATCTTGTTGCCATAGGCTTCGACATGCACCGGCTCCAGAAGGTTCGCCGAGGCGCGGCCCGTCCGCAGCCCGCCGAACTCCTTGCGCAAGACCTCGATCGCGCCCTCCATCCGGCGGCGTAGATCGGTGACGAGTTTGTCTTCGCTCATGCTCGCGCCCCCTCCTCGCAGATGATGGTGAAGCGTCCCTTGCCGGCGACGACATCGGCGAATCCGCCCTTGTCGTAGATCGAGAATACGAGGATCGGAATCCGGTTTTCGCGCGCGAGCGCGATCGCCGCGGCGTCCATCACCTGCAGATCCTGCGTCAGCACCTCGATATAGGTGAGCCGCGTATGGCGCTGCGCGCCCGCATCCTTCTTGGGATCGGCGCTGTAGACGCCATCGACCTTGGTCGCCTTCAAGAGCGCCTCGCATTCGGTCTCGGAGGCGCGGAGCGCCGCCGCCGTGTCGGTGGTGAAGAAAGGATTGCCGGTGCCGGCGGCGAAGATCACCGCGCGGCCCTTTTCCATATGGCGGATGGCGCGTCGGCGGATATAGGGCTCGCACACGGTCTGCATCGGAATGGCGCTTTGCACGCGGGTCTGAACGCCCAGCCGCTCGAGCGCGCTTTGCAGCGCGAGCGAGTTGATGATGGTCGCGAGCATGCCCATGTAGTCGCCGGTTGCGCGCTCCATGCCCGCCGCCGCGCCCGACAGGCCGCGGAAGATGTTGCCGCCGCCCACCACCATCGCCACCTGGACGCCGAGCGCATGCACGCTCTGCACCTCGGCGGCGATTCGGGAAATGGTTTCGGGATCGATCCCGTAGCCCTGTTCGCCCATCAGCGCTTCGCCACTGAGCTTCAGAAGCACGCGCCGGTATTTCGGTTCGCCTGGCATCACTCACACCCGAGGCTCGAACGGGGCGAAATCATACAGGAGACCGGGGCCGGCGTCTCCCCTTTGAGGACGCGCCCGCTCAGTGTTTCAGCGTCGCCGCGACCTCGGCGGCGAAGTCGGTCTGCTCCTTCTCGACGCCTTCGCCCAGAACCAGCCGCTCGAAGCCCGCGATCTTCACCGGCGCGCCGATTTCCTTCGCGGCCGCGCCGAGCACCTTCGCCACCTTGGTCTCGTTGTCGATGACGAAGATCTGCTCGATCAGGACGGTTTCCTCGTAGAATTTGCGCAAGCGCCCCTCGACCATCTTCTCGATCACCGCATCGGGCTTGCCGCTCGCCTTGGCTTGCTCCGTCAGGACGTCGCGCTCGCGCGCGAGATCGCCGGCGGGAACCGAGGCGATATCGAGATATTGCGGCTTGGCGGCCGCCACATGCATGGCGAGCTGCCGGCCGACGCCGGCGAGGTGATCGGCGCCGGTCGTGGCCTCGAGCCCCACCAGCACGCCGATCTTGCCGAGATTGGGCGCGACGGCGTTGTGGACATAGGCGGCGACCGCGCCATGCGGGACGTGCAGCCGCGCCATCCGCCGCAGCGACATGTTCTCGCCGACCGTCGCGATCAGGTGGGCGAGCTCCTCGGCGACGTGACGGCCCGTCCCGGGATAGGGCGCGGCATTGAGGCGGTCGAGATCGACATGGGTCAGCGCCAAATCGGCGACCGTCGCGACGAATTTCTGGAAGACATCGTTGCGCGCGACGAAGTCCGTCTCGGCATTGACCTCGACCAGCGCGCCCACATTGCCCCTGACCGCGGCGCCGATGAGGCCTTCGGCCGCGACGCGGCCGGCTTTCTTGGCGGCGGCGGCCAGCCCCTTCTTGCGCAGCCAATCGACCGCGTTGTCGAGATCGCCCTGGGTCTCGCTCAGCGCGCGCTTGCAATCCATCATGCCGGCGCCGGTCTTCTCGCGCAGGGTCTTCACCAGTCCGGCGGAAATCTCTGCCATTCGCTGCCCCCCGCTCAGGCCGCCGGCTGCTCGTCGCCCGACGCCTCGGCCGGCGTCAACAGCTCGATCGGACCGCGCTCGGCCGCGCCGATATCGACACCCGAAGCCGCGGCCTCGGCCTGGAGCCCGTCGAGGACGGCATCCGAGACGAGCTGGCAGTAAAGATGCACGGCGCGCATCGCGTCGTCATTGCCCGGCACCGGATAGGCGATGCCGTCCGGATCGGAATTGCTGTCGAGGATGGCGACCACCGGAATCTTGAGCTTGTTCGCCTCCTGCACCGCGATCGCCTCCTTGTTGGTGTCGATCACGAAGAGGATGTCGGGCAGCCCGCCCATCTCCTTGATGCCGCCGAGCGCGCGCTCGAGCTTGTCGCGGTCGCGCGTCAATTCGAGCAGCTCGCGCTTGGTGATGCCAGCCTCGGGCTGGCTGATGCGCTCGTCGAGTTCGCGCAAGCGCTTGATCGATTGCGAGATGGTCTTGAAATTGGTCAGCATGCCGCCGAGCCAGCGGTGATCGACGTAATATTGGCCGCAGCGCTTGGCCGCCTCGGCCACCGCCTCCTGGGCCTGGCGCTTAGTGCCGACGAAGAGCACGCGGCCGCCCGATGCGGCCACGTCGCGGATCGCCTGCAGCGCGCGCGCCAGCTGCGGCACGGTCTGCTCGAGGTCGATGATGTGCACGCCGTTGCGCACGCCGAAGATGTAGGACTGCATCTTCGGGTTCCAGCGCCGCGTATGATGGCCGAAATGCACGCCCGCTTCCAAAAGCTGGCGCATCGTAAAAGTCGGAATCGCCATGAGGCTTCCTTTTCCGGTTTATCCGCCGCGGGAGCTTACCGGCCGGAGAGGTCCGATCGGCACCGGAGCGGCGTTTCGCTGTTGCAAAGCGCCGCATCCCCGCGTGTGGGGTTGAAGTGAAAACGCGCCCTTAAATAGGGCGTCGGGCGCGCTTTGGCAAGAGGCCCGCCCCGCCTCTCGGCCGTGACTGCCTGCCCTTGCCCTCACCCCTTTCCGCGGGAATGATGGCGCCGCTTATCTATTTTTTCGGGGGAGCGATCGCGATGAGAATTTCGTCAGCCGCATTCCGCCGCGGCGGACACGCCGCCCTCGCCGCGCTTTGGCTCGGCGCGGCGCTGGCCGCGCTCGGCATCGCGCCGACGCGCGCGGAGATGACCAAGATCAAGATCGGCTCGCTTCGGGCCGCCAATGTCGGACCGGCCTTCATCGCCAAGGAAAAAGGCTATTTCGCCGCCGAGGGCCTGGATGTCGGTTTCGCCTATTTCGATTCCGCGCAGCCGGTCGCGGTGGGCGTCGCCTCGGGCTCGCTCGATTTCGGCTGCACCTCGACCTCGGCCGGGATGTATGCGCTCGCCGGCCAGGGCGTGCTGCGCATCATCTCGGGCATGTATGGCGAGCACCCCGGGTTTCATAACTTCGCGATCATGGCCTCGAACAAGGCCTTCGCGGCGGGACTGAAGCATTACACGGACCTGCCCGGCCATTCGGTCGCGATCAGCCAGGTGGGATCGCCGGTGCATTACAGCCTGGCGCTCATCGCCGAGAAGTTTCACCTCGATCTCAAATCCATGCGTATCGAGCCGCTGCAGGGCGTGCCGCAGATCGTCTCCGCGATCCAAGGCAACCAGGTCGATGCGTCGGTAACGACCGCGACCGCTGTCAATCCCATGCTGATCGCAGGCACCGCGCAGCTCGTCGGCTGGATTGGCGACGAGACGCCGTGGCAGGCGGCCGTGACGCTGACATCGACCAGGACGATCGAGACCCGTCCGAAGATCGTCGAGGCCTTTCTGCGCGCCTTCAAGAAAGGCACGCGCGATTATCACGACGCCTTCGCCGGCCCCGGCGAGACGCGCAAAGACGGGCCCGGCGCGAAGGAGGACCTCGCCATCCTGTCCAAATACACCAGCCAGGAGCCCGAGAAGATCCGCTTGAGCGTCGCCTATGTCGATCGCGACGCGCGCCTCGACGTCAAGGACATCCTGCATCAGATCGCCTGGTTCAAGTCGCAGAAGATGCTGAAGGACGAGATTGACGGCGAGAGCGTGCTCGAGAAGCGCTACATCGTGCCGATGCAATAGCGCACGCGCGCGCCGTAAGCAGCACGCGCCGTCCGAGTCGAAGGCGAGCCCGAGGCTTGAAAGCGCGCCGCGGAGCCGCCATAGTGCGCTCCAACCGGCCCTGCAGCCGCCAGCCGCCTCGTGCCTCCGCGGCAGGAGACGGCAGCCGCGCCCCGGCGACTGGTTTCACGCCGATCCGTTGACTTCGCGCCTTCGCGCGCCCATGCGCTGCAATGTGAGTTGACCATGAGCAAGAAAAAGCCGATCGATCTCGGCGCCTTTCTCCTCTTCGACGTGCTTTACGACGACGGCACGCGAAGCTCGAACCGCAAGGTGCCGACGGCGACCATCGAGGAATGGGATTTCGACGGCTCGGTGCGCGCCGCGATCGAGGCGCAGGACCGCGAGATTGCCGAACGCTCGGGCAAGCCGCGCGCCGCGATCGCCTCGATCAAACGCTCGGGCACGCGCGCGGCCGAGCGGCTCGCCAAGCGCAACGAGGCGACGGGCCGGCATTCGGCGACGCGATGACACGTCCTTTCTTCAACGGCACGAGGAGCACAGCCCCTGTGAGCGAGTTGCATAAGTTCAAGATCGGCCAATCCGTGGAATTCGCCGGCGGCGGCGTGCAACCGAAGCCGCTCGGCGTCTTCAAGATCGTTCGCGTCATGCCGAGCGAGCGCGGCATTCACCAATACCGCATCAAATCCGTGACCGACGGACACGAGCGGATGGCGGTCGAGAGCGAGTTGTTGTAAGCGGGTCTTGCTTTTGCCGCATCCAAGGCCCATTGTCCCGTCACTATCGTTGCTCGCAATCGCGCGAAGCCCGACCGATCTTTGACCGGCGCGGCGGCATTTCGAGATCATCCCTGATAGGTACCAAGGCACCCGGGCGCGCACGGGCCGGCCGCAAAGAGCAACAAGCAATCCGGCCATCCGTGCCGTTGACGCGCTGATCGTTTTTCGGGTTGCCTTTTATAGAAAGCAGCATACGTGACTTTCTCCTTCGCGACGCTCGACCTCGTCGAGCCGTTGCAGCGCGCCCTGCGCGCCGAAAACTACGAACATCCCACTCCGATCCAGGCTAGGGCAATCCCGCCGCTCCTGGCCGGTCGCGATCTGCTGGGAATCGCCCAGACCGGCACCGGCAAGACTGCGGCCTTCGCGCTGCCGATCCTGCAGCGCCTGAGTGCGCGGCGCGTCGCCTCGCGCCGCGGCCAAATGCGCGCGCTCGTCTTGAGCCCGACGCGCGAATTGGCGATCCAGATCGACGAGAGCTTTCGCCGTTACGGGCGCCATCTCGCGCTGCGCTCCGCCGTCATCTTCGGCGGCGTCGGTCAGGGACCGCAAGTCGAGGCGCTTGCCCGCGGGCTCGATATTGTGGTGGCGACGCCGGGGCGGCTTCTCGATCTCATCGAGCAGCGCCATTTGCGCCTCGACCAGGTCGAGATTTTCGTCCTCGACGAGGCCGACCGCATGCTCGATATGGGGTTCATCCATGACATCAAACGGGTCATCGCGGCCCTGCCGCAGCAGCGCCAGTCGCTCTTTTTCTCCGCGACCTTGCCCGAAGCCGCGGCGCGGCTCGCCAGCGGCATGCTGAAAGACGCGGTGCGGATCGCGATCACGCCGCAGGCGACGACGGTCGAGCGTATCGCGCAGCGCGTCTATTTCGTCGATCAAGCCAACAAGCGCGCGCTCCTCGCCGATCTCCTGAAGGATCGCACCGTCGCGCGTGCCCTCGTCTTCACACGCACCAAGCACGGCGCCAACCGCGTCGCGGAGCAATTGATGAGAAGCGGGATCGGCACCGAAGCGATCCACGGCAACAAGTCGCAAGCCGCGCGTCAGCGCGCGCTCGCCAATTTTCGCGACGGCAAGGCGCGGGTCCTGGTCGCGACCGACATCGCGGCGCGCGGTATCGACATCGACGGCATCACCCACGTCATCAATTACGAGTTGCCAAACTTGCCCGAAAGCTATGTGCACCGCATCGGACGCACGGCGCGTGCCGGAGCCGATGGCGTCGCGCTCGCGTTTTGCGACGCCTCCGAGCGCGCCTTCCTGCGCGACATCGAAAAGCTGACGCGGCAGAGCCTCGTTATCGCCGAGCATCGCTTCGCCCCGGCGCAAGCCTGCGCGCCTCAAGCCGCTCCGCCACAAAGCTCGCAAGGCAAGCGCCGCCAAGCGGCGCAGGGACCGCGTCGGCGGCGTCGCGGCCCACGGCCGCCGCAGGGCGCGGGCGGCCAGCCCTCCCGAGCCTTAAGCGGCTTTCAAGGATAAGCGAGGAGCCGCGGGCGGCGGGGCGAAGCCCGTGGCGGCAGACAGGAGCGAGCCGGGCTGATAGAGAGGATGCCGGTCATGCCCCGTTGCTCGCCTCCTCTTCAACGCTGACGCTGCGCCGATGATCGAGACCATCCTCGGCGCAGTTGTGCCGGTGCTGCTCACGGCCTCCATCGGCTATGGCTGGGCGCGCGCGGGGCGCGGCTTCGACAGCACCGCGCTCACCCTGCTCGTCACCGATATCGGCACACCCTGCCTCATCGTCTCGACCTTCGCCAAGACGGCGATCCCGCCGGCCGCCTTCGCGCAAAGCGCGGCCGCCGCCGTCACCATCCTGCTCTGCTTTCTCGCTGTCGGCGCCGTGGCGCTTCATTTGGCGGGCTTGAGCTTGCGCACTTACCTGCCGGCGATGTCCTTCCCCAACACCGGCAATCTCGGCCTGCCGCTGGCGCTCTATGCCTTCGGTCCGGAGGGCCTGTCTTACGCGATCGTCTTCTTCGCTTTCTGCTCGCTGAGCAACTTCACCCTGGGCCAGGCGATCGCCGCGGGCACGGTGAACTGGCGCGCCATCGGGCGCATGCCGATCATCTATGCGGTCGTCATCGGCGTCGCGCTCGCCGCGATCAACCGACCGCTGCCGCTCTGGCTCGACAACACGCTCGGGCTGTTGAGCGGCATCACCGTGCCGCTGATGCTCCTGATGCTGGGCGTCTCGCTCGGCAAGCTCAGCGTCGCCGCATTCCCGCGCGCCTTCGGCCTTTCGCTCTTGCGGATCGGCATGGGCGTCGTTGTCGGGACGACGGTCACGGCGCTGTTCGGGCTCGACGGCGCGGCCAAGGCGGCGCTCATCCAACAAAGCGCGATGCCCGTCGCAGTCTTCAACTATCTCTTCGCGCTGCGCTGGAACAACCAGCCGGAGGAGATCGCCGGAATCGTCGTGGTATCGACCGTGACGGCGATCGCTACCGCGCCGGCGCTGCTCTATTTCCTGCTGCGGTGAGCGGCGTCGCGCTCAAGCATTGACGCCGTAGACATTGCGCAAGCGCCGCTCCAGCGCGCTCAGCGCCGCGCGGCAATCGGCGTGTTGCGCGGTGCCGGCGCGGAACGAGCCGCAGATCCATTCCTGGCCGGCACGCGGCATGACGGTGACCTGCTCGGCGCCGGCGCAACCTTTCGCCTTGCGCAGCTCGGCGAGGAGGATTTGCTCGAGTTCCGCGACCGCGAGGATCTTTCTGACCACTGCCTCTATCCTTTTTTGTCCGCGATGGATAGAGCGAGACATTAGGCAAACGGATTTGAATCGGACGTTAATGCGCGGGCTGCGCGTGCTCGTCGAGGCGAGCGGGTAATGTCTCGTCAAGGTTGACG
>DATEKH010000189.1:0-8093 GCA_035277525.1 Allostellaceae bacterium | reverse complement strand
TCCGACGCTCTCCGAGATGATGCATGAATCGGTGCTCGAAGCCTGGGGCCGCGCGCTGCATATTTGAGGCGCGGCTTGATCCCGCCGCCCGCGCGCGCCACATGAGGAGCGCAAGACGCTGCAAACCTATCTCGCGTCCTTCGACAGCCGACTCCGTTCGATCGCTTTACAATCGAACCCTGCGGGCCGGCTCGCGAAGCGAGCGGGCGGGTCGGCCAGGATGAGGATGAATTGGTTATGGCATTGAGAAACGGACCTCTCCCTGAGCGCGAGCCGAAGGCGAGCAGTCGAAGGGCGCACGGCGCTCGTCCAGCCTTATTGTCCTAGCGATATGGAAATCCCGCCGCTCCGCCATCCCGAAAAGGCCCACAAGCCCGACAATCCCGCGCTGAAGAAGCCCGCCTGGATTCGCGTCAAGGCGCCCAACAGCCGCGAATATTTCGAGACGCGCGATTTGATGCGTGCGCTGAAGCTCAACACCGTCTGCGAGGAGGCGGCCTGCCCCAATATCGGCGAGTGCTGGAAGGAAAAGCACGCGACGGTGATGATTCTCGGCTCTGTCTGCACCCGCGCCTGCGCCTTCTGCAACGTCGCGACCGGCCGGCCCGATCGCCTCGATCCGCACGAGCCGCTTCATGTGGCCGAGGCCGCGGCGAAGCTCGGCCTTTCCCACATCGTCGTGACCTCGGTCGATCGCGACGATCTCGATGACGGCGGGGCGGGGCAGTTCGTCGCCACCATCAACGCGATCCGCGCCGCCGCGCCCAAGACCACGATCGAGGTGCTGACGCCGGATTTCCTGAAGAAGGACGGCGCGCTCGAGCGCGTCGTCGAGGCGCGGCCCGACGTCTTCAACCACAATCTCGAAACTGTGCCGCGGCTTTATCAGAGCGTGCGGCCGGGTGCGCGCTATTTCCACTCGCTGCGGCTTTTGGATCGCGTCAAGGAGCTCGATCCCCAAATGTTCACCAAATCGGGGCTGATGGTTGGCCTCGGCGAGGAGATTTCCGAAGTCCATCAAGTGATGGATGATCTGCGCGCGGCCGATGTCGATTTCCTCACCATCGGGCAGTACCTGCAGCCGACCTTGAAGCATCACGCGGTGGCGCGGTTTGTCGAGCCGGCCGAGTTCGACGGGTTGAAGAAGCACGCCTTCGGCAAGGGTTTCCTCATGGTCGCGGCATCGCCCTTGACGCGCTCTTCCTATCTCGCGGGCGATGATTTCGAGAAGCTGCGCGCGGCGCGCGCGGCGAAGCTCGCGGCGCCGGCCACCGGCTGATGCCGACCCACGCCGAGAAGAAGCTTCTTCCCTACACCCAGGCGCAGCTCTTCGATCTCGTCGCCGATATCGAGCGCTATCCCGAATTCCTGCCGTGGTGCGTCGGCGCGCGCATCCGCGAGCGCAAGGGCGACGAAATTCTCGGCGATCTCCTCATCGGCTACAAGATGGTGCGCGAGCGCTTCACCTCGCGCGTGGTGCTCTCGCGGCCCGACCGCATCGATGTGAGCTACAGCGAGGGTCCGTTCAAATACTTGACCAACCACTGGCTCTTCATCCCGCAGGAAGAGGGCTGCCTCATCGACTTCTATGTCGATTTCGAGTTCCGCTCGCGTTTCCTCCAGGGAATCGTCAAGGTGCTGTTCAACGAAGCGGTCAAACGCATGGTCGGGGCCTTCGAGGCGCGCGCGCATGCGCTCTACGACGCGCCGGGCAAGAACGGCGTGGCGGCGCGGCAGGCTTAGAGCGCTGGCGAAGGCCGGCGTATCGTCCGCAGCCCGGTCTGCACTGTCATTGCGAGGAGGCCCTGAGCCCGTCGAAGGGCCGACGCGGCAATCCAGGAACCTGCGAATTCCTGCTGTTTCCTGGATCGCCACGGCCGCTTCGCGGCCTCGCGATGACGGCGGAGGTACTCTTAGAACCTGTTACGTGGTTTTGCCTTGGCCGCGCGCGGGCTAGACTTCCGCCAACACCGCCAAGGGAGGGCGTCCCATGTATACCGCGACCAAAGACATCAAGCTTGCGACCACCATCACCGGCTCGCTGCCGCGGCCGCTGTGGTACACGGAGAATCTCGGGCACCGCAGCTTCATGGAAGCGATGATCAATGCGCGCTACCGCGAGCAATATACCGACGCGGTGTCGTGCTTTCTGCGCGACCAGGAGCTGGCCGGGCTCGACATCGTCACCGATGGCGATGCGCGCTTCGACACCGAGGTGGGCGGCTATTCCTGGTTCTCCTATCCGCTGATGCGGCTCGACGGGATCGATTATGCGAGCGCCTATGGAAGGCCGACCCTGATGGGCCGCGTGCCGTTTCCGCGCGGGCATATCCTCCACGAAGGGCTAGAAGCGCGCCTCCAGCCAGTCATCGCCGGCCCGATCGGCCGCGGCAAGCTGCAATATTCCGCGCTGTACCTAACGGCGCAGAGCCTGACGAAGCGTCCGATCAAGTTCGGCACCATCACCGCCGAGCTGCTGGGCCTCGCCTTGAAGGACACTCATTACAAGAGCCGGCGCGAGCGCATCATGGCGATCGCCGACGCGCTCCATGACGAGCTCGAGAGCGTGGTGGCGGCCGGCTGCACGGTCATCCAGCTCGAGGAGCCGCAGCTTCACCTGGCGCCGCTCCGCGGCGCGATCGACCAGGAATTGACGTTCGACTTCCTCGTCGAGGTGTTCAACCGCACCGTGCGCGGCTTGCGCGCGAAATGCGAGGTGTGGGGGCATAGCTGCTGGGGCAATCCCTCGCAGCAGCGCATGTTCGCGACCAACCAGAGCTACAAATCCTCGCTCGGCCATTACAACAAATGCGATGCCGACGTGCTCACCTTCGAGACCTGCACCTCGGGCGGCATGGATCTCGAAGTCATCGGCAAGGAGATCGCGGGCAAGAAAATCGCGATTGGCGTCATCGATCATCACACGCTGCAGGTCGAGACGCCCGATGAGGTGGCGGGGATGATCAGGAAGGCGCTCAAATGGATCGGCCCCGAGCGCCTCGTCATCTCGTCGGATTGCGGCATGGGGCGCGAGGGCATGAGCCGCAAGCATGCCTTCTTCAAGATGGTCTCGCTCGTCCAAGGCACCAACATCGTGCGCCGCGAGCTGGGCCTGCCGGAGGCGGAATGCGGCGCCGCCGATCCGCGCTTCTCGCTGACGCAGCAAGGGTGAGGGGCGCGCGCTGCAGCGCTGCTTCGCGCTGCATGAGCGCCGTGCGTCCCTCGACTTCGCTCGGGATGAGGAAATTTTTTTGAATGGCATCAATCTTTGATGCCGTCGTCAATTCCACCTCATCCCGAGCTTCTGTCGAGGGACGCAGGATCGTC
The DNA here is from genome assembly GCA_035277525.1 of Allostellaceae bacterium. Taxonomy (GTDB): domain Bacteria; phylum Pseudomonadota; class Alphaproteobacteria; order ATCC43930; family CGMCC-115725; genus CAIKMD01. Next base: position 4,766 of record DATEKH010000189.1, on the reverse strand, counting down.
CTGCAGCGGGGAATGGCCCGGCGCTCGAACGCCTATTTCATCGTATCGCCGATCACCGCCACCGATTGGATCTCGACCAGCAGGTCCGGATTGGCGAAGTCTTTCGCCGTGATCAGCATGCTCGCGGGGAATTTGTTGTTCTTGAAGAACTCGCCGCGCACTTTCACGAAAGTGTCGCCGTCCGATTGATTGCGGATCATCACCGTCATCGAGACGAGATCGTCGAGCTTGCCGCCCGCCTGCTTCAAGGTCGCTTCGATACGGCGAAACGCCTGCCGCGTCTGCTCGGCGAAATCCGTGATCTTGGTGCCGTCGGGTTTCGCGGTTCCGCCCATGCCGGCGAGCCAGACGATGCGCCCGCCGCGGGTCTCGACCCCTGCCGCATAGGAGCGCTGTGTCACGGTCGGCTGCAGATACTTTGCCGCGAACGCGTCGCTCGCCGGTATGAGCAACACCGCGCCAGCGAGACCGAGCTTTGTCAGATTGTTCATGGCGACCCCCATAAAAGTTGCGCCCATGTGATCACGGATGGGCTTCGCCGGGCGACGGAGCGAAGCCCGAATATGGTTAGGGCACGGCCACGAGCGTGGCCCGTCACCCAGGCAACAACACCGAGGAGCCGATCGTGCCCCGGGATTCGAGATCGCGATGCGCCTCGCCCGCGTGTTTCAGCGCATAGCGCTGGCCGATCAGCGGCTTCACGCCCCGGCGCACCGCCTTGAAGAGATCGGCGGCCGCTTCGAGGAGCGCCTCGCGCGTCGGCATGTGATCGTAGAGATTGGTCTTCGTCGCCCAGAGCGAGCCCTTGTCGTGCAGCAGCATCGGATCGATCGCCGCGATCTTGCCCGAGGCGTTGCCGAAATTGACGAAGGCGCCGCGGCGCTTCAGGCAATCGAGCGAGGCGGGAAAGACGCTGGCGCCGACGCCGTCATAGACCACGTCGCAGAGCGCGCCTCGCGTAATTTCGCGCACGCGCTGGGCGAAATCCTCTTCGCGATAGAGGATCGCGTGATCGCAGCCATGGGCGCGGGCGAGCTCGGCCTTGGCCTTGCTGCCGACCGTGCCGATCACCGTCGCGCCCAAAAGCTTCGCCCATTGGCACGCGACGAGGCCGACGCCGCCCGCCGCGGCGTGAAAGAGGATCGTTTGACCCGGCGCGACGCGGAAAGTCTGGCGCAGCAGATATTGCGCGGTGAGGCCCTTGAACATCAGCGCCGCCGCCATCTCGTCCGAGACGAAATCGGGCAGCTTCACGAGCCGGTCGGCCGGCGCGATGCGCTCTTCGGCGTAGCCGCCCAAGCGATGGATCGCGGTGACGCGATCGCCGAGCCTGAACTCCGTGACGCCGGGCCCGGCCTCCACTACCTCGCCCGCGCCTTCATTGCCGAGGATGCAGGGCAGCGGCGAGGGATAGAGCCCGGTGCGGATATAGGTGTCGATGAAATTGACGCCGCAGGCGCGCTGGCGAAAGCGCACCTCGCCCGGGCCGGGATGGCCGAGCTCGATCTGCTCGTAGCTCAGCACCTCCGGCCCGCCGCGCCGGTGCAAACGGACGACCGCCACCATCGCTTTCCTCCCGTGTGTGCCGGCCTTACCGGTCTTGCGCGCGAGTATAGCAGGGGCGCCGCCGCCTCGCCGCCTTGGGCTTAACAGTTTCTAAGCCATTCCCCTGCCAAGCTGCCGAGGGCGCGATCGGGCGCGGGATTCATCATGTCGGTCGAGAAGAATTTGGGCCTCGCGGCGGGCCTTGCCGGCGTGTTCGGCCTTGCCGCCTGGGCCTTTTACATCCATGCCTTCGCCGGCGAGCGCGGCGAGGATTGGATGGTCTATGACACCGCCATCCGTACCTTTTATGACGGCCGGCTCGCGCTGCTCTATGACGGCGACGGGTTGACGCGGCTGCTCAATGCGAGGTTCGCCGCCTGGCTCGCGCATCCGCTGCCGCTTCATCCCTGGCTCTATCCGCCGCATTACCTGCTGCTGCTCCTGCCCTTCGGCCTGTTGCCGTTTCTTCCCGCCGGGATTCTGTTTCTGGCGCTCGGCTTCCTCAGCCTCCTCGCCGCGGGCTTTGCCTGCGTCGCCGCGCCGCGTTCGCGCGCGATCATCGCGGCGGCCGCGGCGCTTTGCCCGGCGAGCGCGATCACGGTCTGCCTCGGCCAGAACACCTTCTTCACTTGCGCGCTGATGCTGGGCGGGTTCGGCCTGTTGCCGCGCCGGCCGGTGCTGGCGGGCGCGCTCCTGGGCGCGCTCACCTACAAGCCGCAGCTCTTTCTGATGGTGCCGGTGGCGCTCATCGCGGCGCGGCAATGGAAGGCGCTCGCCGCCGCGGCCGCGTGCGCGCTGCTCCTTGCGATCGCGAGCGCCGCGGTGTTCGGCATCGAGCCGTGGCAGCAATGGTTCGCGGTGATGACGCGCCCCAGCGCGCTCTTCGTCCAATGGAGCGCGATCGCGCGCTTGAACGGCCAGAGCCTTTATACCTATGCGGCTTTGCTGGGCGCGTCGGCGCCGCTCGCCAATGCGATTCAGGCGCTCGGCATGGCCGGTGCCGCGGCGGTGGTGTGGTGGTCCTATCGCCGGCCGATGGCGCGCGAGGTCCAGCTCGCCATGCTCTTTGCCGCAACATTGCTCGCGGCACCCCATGTGATCGATTACGACGCGCTGATGCTGGGCCTCGCCGCGGCGCTGGTGTTCGCGCACGGGCTGGCGAGGGGATTGCGCCTCGCCGAGACGCTGTTCCTCGTGCTCTTGTGGGTCAGCCCGTTCTTCAACCCGCCAACCGTGTTTCGCGCGGGCTTTGCGACGCCGCTGCTGATCCTTCTCTTCATCGTCTGGACGATGCGGCGCGAATATGACGCCGGCATCGCGGTCGCGGAGCAAGCAAGCCTTGACCTCGCGCGACGGTGATACGGCGCTGCACGGCTTGCGCCGCGCGTTGGGCCAAGCGCTGTGGCGCCAGCGCTGGGCGATCGGCTTCGGACTCGCGCTCGGGCTCGGCATCGTCTTCCGCCTCGTCTGGCCCTTGGACATGGAATGGAAGGGCGACGAAGCCTGGACCTACGATCACGTACGCGCCTTCTGGCAAACTCATGCGCTTCCCTTGCTTGGCATGGGCTCGAGCGCAGGCCTGCCCAATGCGGGGCTGAGCCTCTGGTCCTTCATCGGCTTGAGCGCGCTGTTGCCGGCGCTCGATCCGGTCGCGCTCGCGCGCGCGGTGGCGCTCACCAACGTCGCGGCGATCCTGCTCTTGGCCCTCTTCGCGCGCTTCGTCGTGGGGCGCGAGGAACGCGAGCCTTGGCTCTGGTCCGCGGTGCTGGTCGCGGTCAATCCGCTCGCCGTGCTGTTCAGCCGCAAGATCTGGCCGCCCGACATCCTGCCGCTCTTCACCGTGGCGATGCTCTCTGTGTGGTGGAAGCGCGAGCGCTGGTGGGGCGCATTCGCCTGGGGCGCGATCGGCGCGCTCATGGGACAGGTGCAGCTTTGCGGCTTCTTCTTTGCCGCGGCCTTCGTTGCCGCCACCGCGCTGTTCGATCGCAAAAGCGTACGCTGGCGCGCCTGGCTCATCGGCAGCCTCCTCGGCGCGCTGCCGCTGATCCCGTGGCTCGTCGCGATCGTCGAGCTCCACCCGCCGGTCGAGAGCGCCGATCTCGCCGCGCTTATCACCGCCGATTTCTATCAGCATTGGCTTGCGCTCGCGCTCGGCCTCGATCTCCATTACGCGCTCGGCAATGATTTCCGCCGCTTTCTCGCCTATCCCGAATTTCTCGGCTGGCCGACCTATCTCGGCGGCGCGTTTCTGGGTCTCCTCGTTGCCTGCTTCGCGACCATCCTGCTGCGTTTCACGCTGCGGCTGCGGCGCGAGGCAAGCCATGTCGCCGAGCGCATCTTTGCCTCGGGCTCTTCGACGGCGCTCGCGGTCAACGCCGCGTTCTGGGGCTATGGACTATTGCTGACCGCGACGGCGCGGCCGGTCTATCTCCATTATCTCGTCATCGCCTTTGCGCTGCCGGCGCTGTGGCTCGCCTGGCTCGAGCGCGCGAATGCCGGCGACGCGCCCGAGGCCGCGGCACTGTCGCGCGGGCTCCTGGCGAGCCTCGCCTTGGCCCAGGCTTGCCTCACCATCCTCTTCCTCGTCTTCATCCATGAGACGCAATCGATTGCCGGCGATTACGGCACGGCTTATGGCGCGCAGGTGGAGCAGCACGAGGTTCCGTGAGACCGCGCTAAGGTGCGTGCGGCGTGGTCATGAACGGGCGCGGCGAGATCGGCAGGCAGGTTCCGGGCCGGCGGGCGACGCAGACCGCGCCGAAGCAGCGCAAGATCGAATAACCCTGCGGCGGCGTCTGCGTCGTCATCAGCACGTCGAAACCCGCCTCGTCATCGGCGAGATCGACGGCATTTGTCATCCAGTAGAACGGCACGTCGCGGTGGAGATAGGCGTAGCCGGCATAGGTGCCGTCGGCGCCAATGCCGCAGACATGATCGAGGCCGTGGATATAAGAGGCGGCGGCGATCAGATCGCTGCCCGCGCTCCACATCGGCCGCATCGCGGCCGAGGCGGCGAAGACCGCGCTCGATAGGGCGACGAGCCCAAGCGATGCGAAGGCGATGGCGCGCGATGCGCCGGCCGCGCGCGCAGCAAACCATGACATGAGCTGGGCCAGGCCAAGCCCGGCGAGGATCAGGATCAGGAGGATCGCGGGATAGATGAAGCGATACTCCTTATGCGGCACCAGCGAATGGGCGATGAGGATCACGATCGCCGCCGC
>DATEKH010000188.1:0-10022 GCA_035277525.1 Allostellaceae bacterium | reverse complement strand
CGCTTTTTCTGGGAGCACGGCATGTCGGGGCGCGCACCCGCCTTGAAGCGCAAGCCGAGCGATTATGTGCGCGACAACATCGCCGTCACGACGAGCGGGATGAACTTCACCGCACCGCTGCTGATGACCATCCAGACCCTCGGCATCGACAATGTGCTCTTCGCCGCCGACTATCCATTCGAGGAGGTGAAGCCCGCGGTCGAGGCGATCGACGCCGCGCCGATCGCCGATAGCGACAAGAAGAAGCTCTACAGCGAGAACGCCAAGCGCGTGTTCAAGCTCTAAGGCCTAGCGCGCCGACGTCTCCTCCATCGGCTTGTCGTCCTCGATGCGAAGCGGCGCGGCGCGGTTTTGGCGCGCGTCGATGCCGACCTGCTTCAGCAAGGTTTCGCTTTCGACGATCGCGTTGAGGCTGCGCAGGATCGCTTCCTGCGCGCGGGCGACAAGCGTCGCGATGCGCGCCGTCCGCGCGCGCGCGATCGCGCAGGTCTCGTGCGTCGCCTCGACGATCGACCGTGCCCGATCGTTAGGTCGCGGGTGCGAAGAAGGCTCGTTCATGGCGGGGTTTGCGATGATTCGTGTCGGGCTTCACACGCGGGTTCCGATGTCGGGTTGCTTGTCCGATCTCCCACCCGCCGGCGCGCCGCAAGGCGACCGCCAACGGCCGCTAAAAACATAAGCAGCCTCTCAACCCCTGTCGAGATGGCCTTTCGGACGCCGCGCCGGAGCGCAAAACGACACCACCAATAATTGCGCTTAGGCAATTGCACTTGGGCAACCGCGCAGTCGGGGGCTCGTCGCAGGGCTGAGCTTGCGAACAAAGCGTTAACGACGTTCGGCGACAATCGCGCCGGCGTGTTGCCAGCGCCGCGGCAGGGCCGAGTCGCGATTGCGGCGCGGAGAGGGTAGAATGCCGCGCGAGGAGGACCTCCCATGCCGCGCGCATCTTGGTCTGGAATGCTGAAGCTGTCTCTGGTTTCCTGCCCGATCTCGCTGTCGCCGGCGGTGAGCGAGGCCGAGCGCATCCGTCTCAACATGATCAATCCGGAGACCGGGAACCGCATTTCGATGCAGCCCGTCGATTCCGAAACGCGCGATCCGGTCGAGCGTTCGGGGCTGGTGCGCGGCTATGAGGTCGATAAGGGCCGCTATGTCATCGTCACCGACGAGGAGCTCAAGGATCTCGCGGTCGAAAGCAACCGCGTCCTCGAGCTGACGAGCTTCGTCGACAAGGACAGCGTCGACCCGCTCTTCATCGGCGATCCCTATTTCGTCTATCCGGACAAGGCCGGCCAGGAAGCCTATCGGGTCATCGCCCAGGCGCTCGAGAACAAGGGCCGCGTCGCGCTCGGGCGGGTCGTGCTCTCGACCCGCGAGCATCCGGTGATGCTCGAGCCGTTCGAGGGCGGCTTGCTGATGACGACGCTGCGCGCCGCCGATGAAGTGCGCCAGGCCGAGTTCGACTTTCACGGCAAGATCGACGACGAGATGGTCGAACTCGCGGAATCGATCATCGACCGCTTCGCGGGCAAATGGGAAGCCTCGAAGTTTCACGATCGCTACCAAGACGCGCTGCGCGCCTTGATCGAGGCGAAGGAGAAGAAGATGCCCGCGCCGAAAGCGCGGCCCGCCCCCGAAGCGACCAATGTCATCGATCTAATGGCGGCTTTGCGAAAGAGCCTCAACCAGGCCGGCGGCGCGCGCGCCGAGACGGCGAAGAGCGAGGCCGCGAAGAAACGGCCGGCGAAGAAGGCCAAAGCCGATCAGCGCCAGCGCTCGATGCTCCTGCCCGTCGCGGGCGGCAAAAAACCGCCGGCCGAGGAGAAAGCCGCCAAGCCCGCGCGACGCAGAAAAGCCGGGTGACGGGCGCCGCCGCGCAGCGCCGCGCAGTCAAACGACGCCGCATGCGGCGGCGGTGAGCCTTCGCGGCGCGATGCTGCGCATCGCTTTACCGCATCGATCTTCCGATGCCATGAGATACCTTCCTCATCCCGAGCGAAGTCGAGGGACGCTCGCCGAAATTGCAGCAAAAATGCAGGTTGTTGAAACGCTGCATGAGCAGGGTGCGTCCCTCGACTTCGCTCGGGATGAGGTGAAATCGGAAATGGCATCTACATTAGATGCCAGAAAAACTTTTACATTAGATGCCAGAAAAACTTTCGCCTCGTCCTGAGGAGCGATGCGCAGCATCGCGTCTCGAAGGACCCACCATGGATCTGCACCAACAAAAAGGCCGCCCCGGAGGGCGGCCTTTCCGCGATGAGCGCTTTCAAAAGATGCGGGGTTCGCTTCGCTCGCCGCGCTCAGCGGCGATCGTGATCCCAATCGTGATCCCAGTCGTGATGCTCGTGGTGCTCGCGCCACTCATGCCGCCGCCAATCGTCGCGGTCGCGGACGACATAGCGCGGCGCGCCGTAATAGGCGTAGGGATAGCCGTAATAGGCGTAATTGTAGCCGTAGCCGTAGACCGGCGCGGGGCGCGCGACCACGACCGGCGCGGTCGGCACGGCGACGCCGAACGAGAAGAACGCATCGGCCTTGGCAGGCGTCGAGCTCACGGCCGCGGCGGTGACGCCCAGGCCGAGGATCGCGGCAAACGCAAGGCTCTTGCGGTGAGAAGCCATCGGGGTCCGGAACGACATGGATGTCCTCCTTTTCGGGGCGGGCGGTCCGCGAAGGCGGGCTGCGCCGAATGCCCCAGCGACGATCCAAATATAGGGCAGGCTACCGTCAATGTCAATATTGGCGTAAAAATGCGCTTCGATCGGCGTAATCCTGTTGCAAGTCTCGGATTTTCATGGCAAAACCAGCCTTGCCGGGGAGATGGGGAGCCGGTCCATGCCATCGCGCTACAGCCAGGAGGATCAGGACGCCTATTTCCGCATGCTGGCCGTGGTCGGCACGCGCTGGGAAGAGGCGATCGGCCGCGCCGATTACCGCAACACCACGGCGTGGAATCTCCTGACGCGGCTGTGGCGGGCGCGGCGCGTCAAGATGTCGGCGGCCTATGATTTCATGCCCGAGGTGAAGAGCCCGACGACGCGCCGCCTCTGGCTGCAAAAGGCGATCGCCGACGGCGTCATCGACTGCGCCGATGCGGCGCTCGTCGCGGCGCTGCGCCGAGGCCAGAAGCCGGCGCTGCCGCGCGGCCAGAACAGCCCGGAAGTGTGGCTCAATCCCGAGATCAGCGCGAAGATCGACCGCTTCATGGATGACGTGCTCGACGAGCTGTTGAAGACCGCCGCGAGCGTCCGGGCGCATCAGGTCGGGTGAGCGTTTCGCTCTCGTTCTCGATCAACGCTGCATCGCAATCGCGCGTCCCCTCATCCCTGTCGAGGGACGAGACGCGATGCTACGCATCGCTCCTTCAGGATGCGGAGAAATGGGAGAATGGCATCATCGTTCGATGCCCGTAAAAATTCTCAGCTCATCCTGAGCGGCGCTCCGCGGAAGCGGAGCGCGTGTCGAAGGACCCACCCCGCATCTGCAGAGACAAAAAACGCCGCGCGCTATTTCAGCGCCAGCACCACCGGACCCGAAACCGGATCGGTCACGCCGAGACCGCCGCCCAGATCCTCGAGCGTATCGCGCATCGTATCGAGCGCGGCGATCATGCTCGCGCGCGCCTTGGCGAGCGCGTCCATGTCGGCCCATTCGGCGATGATGCAATAGCGGCGCTCGCCGGTCTTGATCAGGTTGATGTGCCTGAGGCCCGCCCAATCGCCGGCGATCTTCTTGTGGGCGTCGAGAAACTCCTGCTCGCGGCCGGGCTTCACCCGGAATCGCACGGCGTTGAATGCGGTCATCGAGCCTCTCCCTCCTGTCAGCGATGCGTTGCAACGAAACCTGCTCACAACTCTGGCGCCGCGCGCCGGCAGACGGGGCTCGGCGCGCCCCAACGGCACCTTGACCCAACCCGCGCGGACGAAACGCTACGCTGTCTGCGGCTTGAACATCTTCGTCAATTGCGCGCGCAGCTCCGGCGTGTCCTTGTGACCGTGAACCGCGACCGCGTGCTGCGCGGCCGCATCGAGCAGCTCGCGCTCGCTATCGGCCGCGATCGAGACGGTGCAGTTTTTCTCGCTCGGCATTTGCCGACAGTCGATCTGCATTCGCGCCATGCTTGCCTCCTCCAGAAAGACCCCTGTTTCTTTGCTTTCTCGGGGCACGCAACGGCGACGAGTTTATCACGGAACGACATCCGAAGCATGACGATGTCGATTGCCGAAAGCTAACCATCGCGCCGCTTCATCCGCGCTTTTCGCAATCAACGCTGCAATTGCGCCGTGCATCCTTCGACACGCGCTCCGCGCGCGCGGAGCGCTGCTCAGGATGAGGTAAGAATTTTTATGGCATCAAACGATGACGCCATTTTCCCATGTCACCTCATGCTGAGGAGCGCAGCACGAGCTGCGCGTCTCGCCCTTCGTCGAGCTCAGGGCACGCGCGATCGAATTGCAGCCGTGCCAACAAAATCGCCGGCGCCCGGCGTCATTCTCAGACGCGCGATGAAAACACCGCGGACTTCCTCCTGCTGCGCCAGGCCAAGAGACCCACGACACCGAGGCCGGTACCGAAGAGCGGAAGAGCGGCGGGCTCCGGCACCGCGTTCACCGACGCCTCCGGCACGGCGCCGAAGGCGTAATCGAATTGGAACCCGCTATTGCTGCTGCTTTCCGCCAGCGTGAAGATGAGCTCGACATCCGCGAGACCGCCGGGGAGCAAGTCACCGACATCGATCGGATTAATCCCCGCGCCCGGAAAGAAGAAGCTCGTCCAGTCGGACAGACTCGCGAAGGATTTATCGTAAGTCTCGACCCCGTCGACGAGGACGCGGAGGACGGACGAGTCAAAACCCGTGTTGATCGCCGCGTCGCCGCCGATTGCAAGGCGGAATTGGCTGTTGGCCGCGTAGTTGAAACTGAAATGGGCGGTCGTGGTGTAGCTGAGCGATTGACCCGTGTTGCCATAGACGTTGGTCATCTCTCCGAGGGCGTAGAGCGTGCCGCCGCTGAACGCCGCCGCCTCGACCGCCGCATCGGCCGTGAACGGGCCGGTCGGCAGACCCGTCACGTAGGAGGCGCTGGTGCCGTTGGCAACGAAACTGATAGCCGGTGCGAGGAGGCCGGCGCCGCCGAGAATGCTTTGCGAAATTGCCGTGCCGGCGCCGCCGACCGGCGCCGCGGCGGACGCGGAAACGCTCGTGCCCGTGCCGGTGTTCGACGTGCTGCTCGCCTGCGCCATCCCGGACCTGGCGCCATTGGCGACCACGGCCGTCGCGGATGCTTTCCCAGGTCCGAGGGCTGTCGCCTGCGCGCTTGCACTCGCCGCGCCCGCAACGCCATTCGGCGTGCCGGTGCCGCCGGCCCCGGCCGTGCCCTTGGCCGTGGCGGAGACATTCGCCCCGCTGCGGGTGGAGGTGAGTGAAATCGCCGCCGTGGCGTCGCCACCCGCGCCGCCCGAACTGCCGGTTCCGCCCGTACCGCCGGCACCGCCCGTGGCATGCACCTCGCCACTGAGGCTGGCGGCTGTGCCATCCGTAAAGGTCAGCGACGAAGCGGCGTTTCCGCCCGCGCCTCCGCTCTGGTCCGCGGCGTTGCCGCCTTTGCCGCCGGTCGCGAATTGATCGAGCGTCAAGGCGCCTGCCGTCGACCCGCTCACCATGTCGGACAAGCTCACATCTCCGCCGCTACCGCCCGTGGCGCCGCTGCTGCCGGCGCCGCCATTGCCGCCGGTCGCCTGGGCGGACGCCGTCGCGGCACCGCTGTCCGAATGTGCGTCGGCCGATGCCGTCGCGCTCCCGCCGGTGCCGCCATGATGGCCGGCGCCTTTGCCGCTGCCGCCGACGCCTCCATTCGCCGTGCTCGTCGTGAGCGACAGGTGAGAGCCGGTGGTCGTGCCCGATGCAGAGGCATCGGCGCTGCCGCCGTCAGCCCCGTTGCCCGCATTATCGCCGCCGCCGGCGCCGCCGATGACGGTCGCCGTTGCGCTCACCGTGCCGACGCCGCTCGCGGCCGTCGCGCCGCTCGCCATCCCGCCAGCGCCGGCCGTGCCCGTGGTTGCAAAGCCGCCAATGCCGCCGTTCGCCTGCACTTTGACCTGCAGGCTGCTGGCCGCCAGGTCGTCGACGGTCAGGGATGAGTTGGCGTTGCCGCCCGCGCCGGCGACGCCGCCCGAGGTGGTGCCGCCGGCGCCCCCCTGGGCGGTTTGATTGAGATTGAGAGTCCCGGCGGTCGAGCCGCTGACCGCGTCGGTGAGGCTCGCGCTGCCGCCAGCCCCGCCATTGTCGCCGGCGCCAAGGCCGCCGCCACCGCTACCGCCTTTCGCGGTGGCGGTGACCGTGACGGTGCCAGTGTCCGAGCTGGCTGTCGCCGTTGCTGTTCCCGTTCCGCCCGCGCCGCCGCTATCGCCGGCCACGACGGTGGAACCGCCATTGCCGCCCGTCCCGGTCGCGCTCGCCGTTGAACTGCTCGAGCCGCCGGTTGCGGAGGAGGCCGTCGCGGATCCGGTGCCGCCCGTGCCACCCGCCGCCCCCGTTCCTCCCGACCCGCCAACATTGGGACTTCCCGGCGCTCCGCCATTGCCGCCGGTCCCGGTTGCCGTCGCCGTCGCCGTGCCGGAAGAGATCGACGTTGTCGCGCTCGCCGTGCCGGTTCCGCCCTGACCGCCCGCTCCGGCATTGCGTCCGCTGCCGCCCATCCCGCCAGTCCCGCCGGTGGCCGTCGCGGTGTTGGTCGCGTCGGGACCGGGACCCGGGCCCGCATTGGCCGTGCCGGTGCCGCCTGTCCCGCCGGTGCCGCCCGTGCCGCCGGAAATCGTGGTGCCGGGGGTGCCGGAGCCCACCGTCGGAGGGCCAATCGTTCTCGTTTCAGCGTTGGCGAATGTGGTGATGCCCAATCCGAGAAACAAAATCGACGGCAGCGCCGTCACGCGCAGCGAATGGCGCAGAAAGCGCTTGCGCCTGTGCCTGTGCTTCTCGCCATAACGCAATGCATCAGCGTCATCGATGGGGAGGATTCGGGGCATCGCATGCCTCCACGGTGGCAGCCTTGGCACACCCGACGCCCGGGTCCGCCATCGGACCGCCGCTTCCCACGCAAGCCGCATGCCAATCGAGATAAACCTCGATAATCAATGTGATCGCGAACGAGCGAAACTCTAGATGTAAAATTCTCCGACAATTCTGAGGTAATCCTGTTCCACATCTGGACAGTATTCCGAACAGCGAAAGGTTTGAATTTACCCGCCGTGAGTTGGCGCGCTGGCATCGCGGGTTCTTCAGGAAGAGCCCCCGAACCCGACGTGAACTCGCTCGAGAGCTTGGGCCGGGTTTGACCCCAGGCAGAGATCGCGAGCCCGAAAAGCATAGAAAGCTCTACGCCGCGTGCCGGCGCGCCAAGGTCTTGGAGACGATACGCAAATGCTCGATAAAAACCTCTACCACTGGACTCGGCATTCGATTCCTAAGTGTAACCACCGCGACGGGCCACGGACGCTGCGGTAAGTCAATGGGCAGTGCTTTCAATGCGAAGCGCCGGGCATAAAGCTCAAACACGGAACGGGGCAGGATTGTGATGAACCGGCCGCTATCAAGAAGATTGGTGCGAATGTGAACAGAAAGAGTAATCGACGCAATTCTCGGAGGTTCCAACCCGCGCAGCCGAAATGCTTCGGCTACGGTGAGCGTGTTCCAACTATCCGGCTGCGCCAGAATCCACGGCTCGTCGGCAAGCTCGGCAAGGTCGATCCTCCGGCGTCTCGCCCATCGGCTCTTCGCGCTTACGGCAACGACAATCCGATCCTCGAACAAAATTTCTACGTTCAGATCCGCGAGGGATTGGCCTCCGACGACGGGCGCGACGAGCCTCGCCAAGACGAGATCGACCTTTCGCGCGCGCAGCTCTGAAAAATCGAGGGTCGGAGCGCCCACTTCATCGATGATCGGAACAATGCCAGGGTAGCGCCGATGGAGGCTTTCCATCGCGGGAGGGATGATTGCGGCAGCAATCGATTCCGGACATCCGATGCGGACTTCGCCGACATTCGGATTGGCGATAAATTCGATGTCTCGGATCGCCTGTTTTAATTCGTCGAAGGCGATGGTGCCGCGGCTCAGCACGGCTTGGCCATAGGTGGTCGGTTCAACTCCTCGCGCATTGCGATTGAGGAGACGCACGCCAAGCGTATGCTCCAAGTCCGAGATCGCCTTTGACACGGCGGGCGGCGAGACGGCAAGTTGCGCCGCGGCTCTTGCCATGCTCCCCGACTGCACGACGGCAAGCAGGATGTGCAGGTCGCGCAATTTGAGGCGTCGGCCAATGCGAGCTTCCCAGCGATGGTCGTGATCTGCTGTCATAACGGTTTAGTTAAGTATACAGCATAAAGACGAACTACTTCATTATCTCTTTCTCGGATACGGTGGCACCAGGTCACGCGAAACCTGAAGGTGACACATGCGGAAAACGTGCATTACGGTGACACGCGGCATAGGGCTCGCTTTCGTCCTCGCGCTTCTTGCGGCGCCGGCGCGGGCCGAAGAGATCAAGGTCGGCATGCTCAAGAGCATCGCTGGCGGGCCACTCTATCTCGCGCGCGAGCGCGGCTATTTCGCGGCGGAGAATCTCGCGGCTGAAATCGCGTTCTTCGATTCGTCGCAGCCCATTGCCCTCGCCGTGATGTCGCGCGATGTAACGTTCGGCGCGACCGGCTTCAGCGGCGGCTTTTATGCTCTCGCTGCGCAAGGCGCCCTCCGCATCGTCTCCGGCGCTTCGCGCGAGGTGCCGGGCTTCAACTTCAGCGCCTATGTCGTGTCGAACAAGGCATGGGAGGCGGGGCTTCGCTCCTACAAGGATTTCCCCGGCCACAGCTTCGGTATCTCGCAGGTCGGATCGCCTCCGCATTACGCCCTCGCGCTCCTGTCCGAAAAATACCGGTTCGACCTCAAATCGGTGCGGCTCCTGCCGCTGCAGTCGATCTCGAATATCGTCTCGGCGCTGGTGGGGGGTCAGGCCGACGCGGGCGCGTTGCTCGGCGCCGCGGTGCTTCCCGTCATAGCCAAGGGCCAGGTGAAGCTCCTCGGCTGGAGCGGCGACGAGACGCCGTGGCAGCTCGGGGCCATCTTCGTCTCGACCAAGACGGCGACGGAGAACCCGATGCTCATCGAGCGCTTCCTTCGCGCCTACGTGAAGGGCGTGCACGATTATCACGACGCTTTCACGGGCCCCGACGAGCGCCGTACCGACGGCGCCCAGGCCGAAGCCGTCGCCGGCATCATCGCGCGCTACACCGGTCTTACGCCGGAGCGGGTGAAGCAGGGCATTGTCTATGTCGATCGTGAAGCGCGCATCGATGTGAAGGACGTGCTGCACCAGGCCGAGTGGTATCGCAGCCAGGGCCTCGTCAAATCCCCAGTCGATCCCGACCAGCTCATCGACCGCCGCTTCGTCAAGCCTTTACCGACCGGTTAGGCAGACGGATTTATCGGCGGCGAACGGCTATTGTGGCTTCGGTGAAGGGACGTCGCCAGATGTGCGCGCGGGACGTGGAGGTGTTCAATGAATAGAGCGCAGATCGCCGCCAGCATTGAGTACGAAACCACCACGCCACCGGCGGGACTTCCGGGTGACTTGCAGCCGTTGCCTGGAGCGACCTTGCGCTTCCTGTCGATAAAGGCAATCGATGGCTTCACGGTGGCGGCCGCTCTCTGGCAGCCCGAGGGCAGGCCACCCGCCGAAACGACCATTCTCGTTCAGGTCCACGGCGGCGGTGGGAATTTCGCTGGATCGCCACAGCCCGAGATCGCCCGCGCGCTCTCGTCCAAGGGCTATGCCGCTTTGTCGATCAACAATCGGCAGCATGACGAGCGCGTAAATATGGCGAATTTTTTTGAATTGCGTCGCGATATAGAGGCTGCTGTGGCCACTGCCAAGTCGCTTGGCTATAAATCCATCGTGTTACAAGGCCACAGCATTGGGGCGCTTCAAGTCGTATTTTACGCCGCGACCGATTGGGATCAAGCCGTC
>DATEKH010000187.1:0-5069 GCA_035277525.1 Allostellaceae bacterium | reverse complement strand
CCGGCACGCCGTTCGCGCGCACGATGATCGGCGTGTCGCCGATGGCGCCGCCGATCACGGCATTGCCGACGCCGACCTGTTTGGCGACGTCGGCGCCGCCCTTGGCGGCCTCGAAATCGACATCGAGGCCGTCCTTCGCGTAATAGCCGCGCGCTTTCGCGACCATCCACGGGCCGAAAGCGGGCAGAAAGGCAGGTGCCGGCAGCAGATAGGTGACTTTTTCGCCCGCCTGCGCCGCCGGCATCGGCGCCAGGAGCGCGAGCCCGCCGGCGATCGCAAGCGTTCCGGACACAAAGACCTTCCTGCCCCACCCGCGTGTCGTCTTCATCATGTCCCGGTCCTTTCCCATGAGCCTTCCCTGTTAGGCCGCCGCCTCGCGGACGCGCAGCAACGCCATCAGCTTCGCGATATAGTGTCCCAAATCGGGGTGCTCCCGGCGCCGGATCACGTCGCCGCGAAATGGAATCTCCACGACAATTTCGTCGATGATGCAGCCCGGCCGCGCGCTCATCACCAGCACGCGGTCGGACAAAGCGACCGCTTCGGCCAGGTCGTGCGTGATAAAAAGCGCCGTCTTTCCCGTCTCATCGAGCGTGCGTCCGAGATCCTGCTGCAAAACCATTTTGGTTTGCGCATCGAGCGCGGAGAAAGGCTCGTCAAGCAGCAGCACGGTCGGATCGACCGCAAGGGTGCGCGCGAGCGCCGCGCGCTGACGCATCCCGCCCGACAGTTGATAGGGATAGTGGTCGGCAAACTCCTGGAGCCGACACTTGGCGAGCAGCATGCTCGAGCGCTCGCGTCGCTCGGCGGATGCGACGCCGCGGATTTCGAGGCCGAACTCGACGTTCTCGCGAATCGTCCGCCAGGGCAGCATCAGATCTTTCTGCAGCATGAAGGCAACGTGGGGATTGGGCCGCGTCACCAGCTCGCCGTCGACGAAGACCTCGCCCTCGCTCGGCAGGTCGAGGCCGGAGCCCATGTTGAGAAGCGTGCTTTTCCCGCAGCCGCTTGGCCCGATCAGTGACACGATCTCGCCGTCGGAAATCGAGAACGTCACCCCGGCGACGGCGGTGATTGCGGCCTCGCCCCGGCCCGATTTGAGAAAGCGCTTCGTGATGTTGCGAAACTCGAGCCGCGGTGCCGACACGCCTTCCTCCCTCGCCCTCAGGCGCCAAGCCGACGCATCTCGGCGACGAACCGCTCCTCGGTCCAATCGCCGCCGTCAGGCGGCTTTGGCCCGGCACGATTGAGCCGTTCGACGATTTGCGGCAGCGCGCCGATGTCCGCCGCGAAAATCGCGGTCAAGGTATCGGCGAGCGCGCTCTCGTATGCGGACGGGACGGCGGGCCGTGTCTGCCATGGCACGTTTTCGATTCGCCCTGGCACTTCAACCGTCGCCGGACCGCCCTTGCCGTCGCCATGATCCGGGTGGTGATCGATCCACGGATTGTAATCGGGCATCTGCTCTCCCTCCGGCGAGGCCGGACCGAAGAATGTCCCATATATGAGACAACGTCTTTTATATGATATGATAACCACAGCGCCGATTTTCCGTCAAGCCCGATATGCGACACGGGTCATGGCGCTGACTGCCGTCAGAAAGAGGGGCGCGATCCGCATGGGCTTCCCCAGAGGTCGGCCGGATAGAGCAACAGCTTCCGAAACTTCAGGCCGGGTGTTCGAGTGACCCCGGGGACGCCACCCTCCGCTAAAGCTTCGGGTGGCCGGCCACCTCTTCCGGCGGCAGCGGCTTGCGGCCGCGGATCATGTCGGACGCCTTCTCGGCGATCATGATCACCGGCGCGTTGAGATTGCCGCCGATGGGATCGGGCATGATCGAGGCGTCGATCACTCTCAAGCGCTCGGTGCCGCGCACGCGGAACTCGGGATCGACCACGGCCATCGCATCGGTGCCGATCTTGCAGGTGCCGGCGGGGTGATGGATGGTCGCTGTATTGGCGCGAATATAGGCGTCCATCTCATTGTCGGTTTTGACATCGGCCCCGGGCAGCACGCGGCTTTTGGCGAGGCCGGCGAAGGCCTTGGTCTCCTCGACGGTGCGCAGCGCGAATTTCAGGCCTTCGCGCATGGCGCGGCGGTCATAGTCGGTCGCAAGGAAATTGTTGAAGATGCGCGGCGCAGCCGCGGGATCGCTCGACTGGAGCAACAGCTTGCCGCGGCTTTCCGGCCGCAAGTGACAATAGGTGAGACCGAACACATCCGGCATCGCCGGATGGACCAAGGGGAACCATTCGCGCGCGAGAAAGCCGCCGCCGCCGAGGAAATATTGCAGATCGGGCGCTTCGAGATCGGGCGCGCTCTTGGTGAAGGCCGTGCCCATGGCGGGCACGCGCGTCGCAAAGCCGGTGCCGAAGAGATAGGCCTGGGCAAGGCTCGGCAACAGCCGATCGAGGCGCAGGCCGCGATGAAACGCGCCATGCTTGGCCCTGAGCCATTGCGTCGCCAGCACCGGATGGTTCCAGAGATTCTTGCCGACGCCTTTCAGATCGACGCGCGGCTCAATGCCGAGCACGCGCAGCTCGTCCGCCGGGCCGATGCCGGAGAGCAGCAAGAGCTGCGGCGAGTTGAACGCGCCGCCCGCGAGGATGATCTGATCCTCGGCGCGCGCCTCGCAGCGCTGCCCGCCCTTCATATATTCGATGCCGATGGCGCGCGGGCCATCGAACAGGATGCGCGTCGCGAGCGCGTTGGTCTCGAGCGCAATGTTGCCGCGCTTCATCGCCGGGCGCAGATACGCGACCGCGGCGCTCGAGCGCCGGCCATTGCCGATGGTGTGCTGCAGCCGGGCGAAGCCTTCCTGCTCGGCGGCGTTGTAATCCTCGTTGACGCGATAGCCGAGCTCGCGCGCGGCGCCGATGAAGGCGTCGTAGACCGGGTCGTCCGTCAAGTTCTTGCGCGTCTTCAATGGCCCGCTGCCGCCGCGATAGGCATCGCCGCCTTCGTCGAAACCTTCGGAGCGCTTGAAATAGGGAAGCACGTCGGCGAAGGACCAGCCTTGCAATCCCATTTGCGGCAGGCGGTCGTAATCGAGCCGGTGGCAACGCACATAGGCCATGATGTTGATGGTGGACGAGCCGCCCACCACCTTGCCGCGCGGATGATCGATGCGGCGATTGTCGAGATGGGGTTCGGGCTCGCTCCTGAAGCTCCAGTTCCAGCGCGGATCGTTCCACACCTTGCCGACGCCCAGCGGAAGATGCAGGAGCCAGTGCTTGTCCTCGCCGCCGGCTTCGAGGAGAAGAATGCGGCGCGCCGCATCCTCGCCCAGCCGGGCCGCGAGCACGCAGCCGGCCGATCCGGCGCCGATGATGATCGTGTCGTAGCTGTTCACGGCGCTTTCACCGCCCCAAGCTCAAACCGCCCATGCATAGCAGCCCCGCGCCCGGACGGCGAGAGTCCGCGCGTTCTCGGCGAAGGAATGGCTAGACGGCTGTCAGATGCCGGCGGTCGCGATCACTCGCTGCCTTTCGGGTAGCGGTACTTGCCGAGCGGCAGGAACAGCAGCGCGGCCACGATGAGGAGCGCGACGAAGATGCGCAGCACCGGATCGTAGCTGTGGAAGTGATCGAAGGCGAAGCCGAGATAGGCGGGGCCAGTGCCGACGCCGATGACGAAGAGGGCGAAGATCAGCCCGTAGAGCAACCCGAAGGAGCGGCGTCCGAAATAGCGGCTGACGAAGAAGCCGAGCAGATCGACCTCGGCGCCGATGGCCAAGCCGATGAAGACGGCCGAGAAGAACGGCACCGGCGCGCCGGCATGGGTCAAGAGAAGCCCGACCCCGACCGGCGGCAGGACCATGACGATGGCCGAGAAGATCGGGCCATGCAGCCAATCGAGCCCGAAGCCGACCAGGATCCGCGCCACCATGGCGGCAAGGCCCGAGACGCCGAGCAGCGCCACGGCGGCGGCTACGCTGTAGCCACGGTCGGTCAAGAGCGGCACGAAATTCCCGCTCAAAATGCCGTTGCAGGCGGTTCCCTCGATCAGGAAGATCGCCGCGAGCAGCCAGAACTGGCGCGTGCGGAAGGCGGCTTGCGTGGTGAGCCCGAGCGGATGCGGCCCCTCCGCGGCATGCGCCTGCACCGCGTGCATGCGCTCGAGATAGCCGGGCGGCTCGCGCACGAACAGCGCGATCATCGAGAAAGAGAGGATGAAGGTCAAAACGCCGATGGCGATGTAAGCGGCGCGCCAGCCGAAGCCGACGACGAAATAATGCGCGATTTCCGGCAAGACCAGCGTGCCGAGTCCGACACCGCAAGTGGCGACGCCGAGCGCGATGCCGCGCTCCTTGTCGAACCAGGCGGTGATCGACTTCGAATAGACGATCGGGCCGAGACAGGCGCCGAAGCCGGCCGAGGCCGCGACCATGATGAAGAGCGCCCAATAGGCGTTTGACTGCAAGAGCGCGAGGCTGCACAGCGCGAGGCCGTAGAGGAAGCAGGTCGGCAAAGCGACCCGTCTGATACCGTAGCGATCGAGCAGCTTGCCGAAGATAGGCGTCAGAATTGGCGAGGCGACGGCGCTGGCGAGCAAGCCCGAGGAGAACATGCCGCGGGTCCAGTGCAGCTCGGTCGTCACCGGCACCATGAACACGTTCACCGTGAAGATCACGGCGGGTCCCGGTCCGACGATGTTGCCGATGAGCGAGGCGGGAACGATCCACCACCGGTTCTGAAAGAGGGCTCGGGGTGCGACCGCTTCGCTCGTAGCCATGGCGACTCTCCCTGTTGCCGCCGCCCATGATTGTTGCGTCACCCAGCCCGGGCGGCCCGGTTGCACCCTAAGGATTCCCTTGCCAAGGGTCAACCGCTAAGGCCTGTCTCGTGCCGGCCCGGCACGACCGAAGCGCTACTTGCAAATCGCTTTGAGCGCTGCCCAGCCGCGCGCGTCGAGAGCCGCCCGCCCGCCCGGCGGCGCCGCGGCGATGAGGCGCGCGCGTTCCGCGCTGGGCGGATGGCTGTGCAGGAAGCCGATCGGCAGCTCGCCATCGCCCTGCTTTTGCTCGAGCCTCGTAAAGAAAGCGGCGAAGGGCGCGAGGTCGTAGCCCG
>DATEKH010000186.1:0-3612 GCA_035277525.1 Allostellaceae bacterium | reverse complement strand
GCCGCGCTCCGCCGCCTCCACGGTCTGCATCGTGCAGGCCCTCTTCGGCGCGAATGCCGCGCCCGACAAGCTGATGGCGCCGCTGGGGGGCGAGCCGGCGCTGGCGCATGTGCTGCGCCGCTGCCGCGCCATTCCCGGCATTGACCAGGTGGTCTGCGCGACCGTGGCCGGCCCTGCGGGCGAGCCCATCGCCGCCCTCGCCAACCGGCTCGACGCCGCCGTCTTTCGCGGCGCCCCGGCCGACGCGCTAGCCCATTATCATGCCGCGGCGATCGCGGCGGGCGCTGGCATCGTGCTGCGCGTGACCAGCGATTGTCCGCTGATCGATCCGCAGATTTGCGGCGAGCTGTTGCGCCTGCGCATGGCCGAGGATGCCGATTACGCCGCCAACAACATGCCGCCGTCTTGGCCGCGGGGCCTCGATTGCGAGGCCTTCACCGTCGAATCCCTCGAAGAAGCGCACGAGATCGCCAGCGATCCCGCCGACCGGCGCCAGGTCACCTCCTGGATCCGCCGCAACCGGACCTTTCGCCGCGTTAACCTTGCCGGCCCCGGCGGCGAGCTGGTCGAACAGCGCTGGATGCTGGCCGAGCCCGAGGATTTGGCGTTTCTGCGCGCGATTTACGCGCGGATTTCCAACGCCGATGCGAGCTGGCGCGAGGTCGCGGGGCTCGTTGCGCGCGAGCCCATGCCGGTTAACGATCGGGCGGGGCGTTAAACCCTCCTTTAAGCTTTGGCGCTACCCTTAAGAGGACAAATCGGCGGCTGCAAACCACGGAATTCGCTGAGGAATCTCACTTGGCCGTCTCGGCATCCAGCTCGACCCTGCTCACTGCGCTTGCGACCGCTTATGCGACCGCAGCCAACTCGCGCACCTCGATCGAAGTCGACATCATCAACGGGCGCATCCAGCAGCAGACCCGGCAAAAGATCGACGCGCTTCAGGGTCCGGCCGATACGGTTCAGATTCGGGCGGATCAGGCGACGGTCTCGCAGCTCAATGACCAGCTCACGACCAACAACAAGCTAGCGACCATATTCTCGAGCAACGGCAACGTATTTTCCGACTTGACGACCCAGCTCGCCGCCCTGCAAACGGCGATCGGCAACGGCGATTCCCAAAGCTTCGATTTGGCGTTGGAGTTCGCCAATAACGACGTCGGCAATCTGGTCATCGCCCCGCCCACGGCGCCTTACCAAGCCGACAATCTCGAATCGTTCAAAACCAACGGGCTCGGGATCAAAAGCTCGGCCAGCTATGATCTCTCGACCCCCGCCGGACAAGCCGCTGCCACCGCGGATGTCCAAAATGCCCAGAGCCTGGTCATTCAGCTTTCCGGGATACAAACCTCGAACCAAATCCTTGCTTACAACATCGCTTCCACCCTGACGTCGCAAATTAATTCGATCAATCAAACGATCACGGAAATGCAGAACGAGAACAGCGACTACATTTCTGCCCAGACCGACAAGCTCAATCAACAAGCGCAAATTCAGGAGAATTTGATCAAGCTCGCTCTCGGGAACAGCACGACGCTCAGCACGGCGCTGCAGCAGATGAGCACGACAGCGCAAGTGGCAACCTCTCCCTACGACATTCTCGGAACGAGTTCGAGCTCCACGTCCGCCGACGGGTCGAACCCGGCGGTGCTGTCGCTTCTCATTTAATTGCGAAGACGCAATCGAGAAAGGCCGCCGCAAGCTCGCGGGAGCCGGGGGATTCCTAGTCTAGTACCGCCAAATCCGGTCGTAGAGCGAAATCACAGCCTGTGCCGGAATTCCCAAAGCTTGCGCTTCCGCGCGCATCGCCTCTTGATGAGAATAAGAGCTCAACACGATTTGCGTGTCGCGCCAGTCGATGGAGGCGAGGCGATCGGGCCCGAGGATATCGATGCCGCGCCAGGTCTTGCCTTGCTTCATGGGATCGCCATCGACAACGCAGAACCTGCGGTCGCCCGCGAAAAGGCTGGTCAGATGAAACAGGTATTCCGTCTGAAGGCCGCCGCCGCGCAAGACGCAGCGGGGCGCTGTGGCGTGCTGCAACCTCATCTCCAATTGCGCAACCGCTTCGTACCAGCGGCTTAGATAGCGCGTATAAAGCTGGAGGTCGCCGGGTTCCGGCCGAGGCTTCTTGGCTCTGGCTGGCCGAGCAATGACGCGGAAGCCATTATAGTCTTCCATCGCCTGAGCGCTCAGCACGTCCCAGCCGGCCCGATGCATCACGTTTTGCAAGCTCGCTTTGCTGAAATGCGTCAGATGCTGAACCGTCAAAAAGCCGCAGACATCGCCATAAATCACGCTCTCGACGATTGGAACCTCGACCAGAAGGCGCGTCCGCGGCGTCGCCAGTGCCGCAAGCCGTTGCAAGACTTCGACCGGTCGCGGCAAGTGCTCCAACACATGGAACATCGTGATGACATCGACCGGCTCCGAAACCTCCACGGCCTCGAAATCGGCATAAATGAAGCGATGGCCCGTATCCGCGAAGCGCTGACGCGCGCGAGCGATCGCCGGCTCATCGATGTCGACGCCGATGCCTTTGACGCCCGCCGGAAGCTTGCCGATGAAAGACCCGTCATAGCATCCGATATCCAACAACGTCGTCGCAGGCTCGAGCAGGCCGCGCTCGCCGAGCCAGCCGAGCTGTTCGGCAACCCGCGTCGGGGTGCTTCCATAAGACGCGCCCGCTTCGGCGAAGAGAACGGCAAAGCCATCGCCGGTGAAAACCGGATTCATGAAAACGCCGAAGCAATCGAGGCACTGGACCTGCCGAATATTGACCCGCTTCGGCACGGCGGCATCCGAATAAAACTGAAAATCGCTGAATTCGATCAGCGGCCGATGGCGCTCGCCGCCGCAGACAGGGCACGGACGCCAGCGCATATAGGTCGTGGGCTGCGGGTTCCTGGTTAGATCGATCGGCCGAAATTCCGACGACACTCCAATTACTTGGGGGTGCGGCTCCGGCCCGGCCAGATTTGCGGCGTTCCGCGCGGACATTTATCGACCTCCCCTGAGCGCGACCGGGCGCAACGCCAGTTGCGCGCGTTCGCCGAGCTCGTCGAAGAGCGCGTAGATCTCTTTCGCCATGTAAGCGACGATCGCGCGGAATTCAGCCATGAAGAGCGCGAAGAAGCGTTGCCGCGTCGCTCGGTCGTCGATGCGATATCCATAGAACATCGCGATCCTGGGCAAGCCTTGAAGCGAACCGCACACCATCGCTTCCGTCTGCGCGTAACGGCCTCCCGCCTCTTCGATAAACTTCACCATCCGGTCATAGACGGCGCCGAAATCGGATTCACCGGCTTGAAGCTCGGCCAACAGCGCATCGAGATCGTCAAACAACTGATGGGTCTTCTCGATGATGGGCGCGAACTGCGCTTCTTCGAGCATTTCGCCGGCGCGATAGCGCTGCAGCCCGCGGGCGATTTCGGCCTTGAAGGCGGCATGATCGGCGATCGGCGTCGTGATCTCGAGGCTCGATGGCACACGCGGCCGCGCGCCTTGTATCAGCGCGCCGTCGCTGCAATTCTGAACATTGAGGCGATAGTGCTTGATGGCCGCGCTCAGCATCCGCCGGCACCAATCATAGGTCGACTCGGTGTTGACGAT
>DATEKH010000185.1:0-2018 GCA_035277525.1 Allostellaceae bacterium | reverse complement strand
AGATAGATCGCCGCGTCGACATTCTTGAAATAGCCGGCGCGGACGATGAAGGGCCGGCTCGCGATCTCTTCCTCGGCCGGACCGAAATTGACCGCGATCGTGCCGGGCAGGTGATACTTCTCCATCACCTGCTTCACGGCGAAAGCCGCGGCGGTGGCGACGCCGCCATGCGTGTTGTGGCCCTCCATATGGCCGGGGGCGCCCGGCACCATTGGCTTGTGGTCGAATTCGAGCGGCGTCTGATTGCCGCCGGGCAGCGCGTCGATCTCGCTCTCGATCACGATATAGGGATGGCCCGAACCGTAGGTCGCCCAGAAATCCGTCGGCATGCCGGCGCCGCCGAGCTCGACCTTGAAGCCGGCCGCCTCCATCACCTCCTTCAAGAGCTTGGTGCTCTCGAACTCCTGCATGCCCATTTCGCCGAAATAATAGATCGAATCGCCGATGTCCCAGATCGCTTGCGCGTTCTTGTCGACGATCGCCTGGGCGTCCTTCTTTTGCTGATCGCTCGCCGCGCGCGCGAGCGCCGGTGCGACGACGAGAAGCGCCGTCAGCGCGACGCCGGTGAGCAAATTCCGTTTCATGCTTTCACTCCCCCTCTGTTATTCGGCAGCGGCGACATCGCGACCCGAGCGCACGTCGTCGGGAAATTCCTCTTGAAGGCGCGGATAAACCTCGCGCGCGAAACAGCGGATGCCGGCGACGGTCTCCTCGTGGTCGAGGAAGCCGGCCTGGCCCATCAGCAGCAAATTCCCGAACCCGCCGACATGATGATAGAATTTCTTGATCTGCTCGAAGACGCGGTCGGGCGTGCCGCAGAACATCGTGCCGTTGGCGAGCGCGGCCTCGACCGAGGCGTTGCCGCCGAAATTGCCGAAGCCGCCGCCGGCCGCATCGCCGAGCATCATCTGCACATTCGCCGCGACCGGGCTGTAACCGGGCGGGTTGCGGAACCAAGGCGAGACCTTGTTCGCGGTGATGTACCACAACAGCTTCTCGGCCCCGGCGCGGGCCTTGGCCTCGCTATCGGCGACATAGACCATTGCCGCGTAGGCGAGGCGGTTGACCGGCACCACGCCGGAGCGGCCGGCTTCGCGCCAGCCTTTGCGATAGGCATCGTAAATGCCCGGCGTGCCCTTGAAGCCGGTGAGGAAGGTCGCCTGGATATAGCCATGCACGCCCACTTGCGCCGCGCCGCTGGCGCTGGTCGTCGAGACCCAGATCGGCGGGTGCGGGCTCTGATAGGGGCGCGGCCAGATATTGATGTTGCGGTGATGGAAGAAGCGGCCTTCGAAGCTCGTCGGCCCGTCATGGCTCGTCCAGGCCTGCACGATCATGTCGAGCGCCTCCCAGTGGCGCTCGTTCATGCGCACCGGGTTGCTGTTGGCCGGCAAGATCTCGGTCGGCACGCCGCGCACAAAGCCGGCTTCGAGCCGGCCTTTGGAGAGAACGTCGATCAGCGCCATCTCCTCGGCGACGCGCAGCGGCTGGCGGCGATTGGCGATAGGATTGCCGAGGATCAGAAGCCGCGCCTTGTGCGTCAAGCGCGCGAGCGCCGCGAGGACCAAGGGCGCCGCCGGATCGACGCAGGTCGCAGTCTGGTGATGCTCGTTGAGCATGATATTGACACCCTCTTCCTCAGCGATCTGC
The DNA here is from genome assembly GCA_035277525.1 of Allostellaceae bacterium. Taxonomy (GTDB): domain Bacteria; phylum Pseudomonadota; class Alphaproteobacteria; order ATCC43930; family CGMCC-115725; genus CAIKMD01. Next base: position 368 of record DATEKH010000185.1, on the reverse strand, counting down.
CATTCTTCGAGGAAGCGGTCATAGAGCGCGGCGCCTTTCTTCGGATCGTAGAGCCGATTCGGCAGGGTTACGCGGATCGAAGGATAGTCATCCACCGGCGGCAGGAAGGGATAGGCGTTCTCGCTGAAATGCCAGGCGCGCATGGCGATCACACCCCCTGCTCGAAAAAGTCTACGACCCTTGCGACGAAAGCTTCCGGCTGCTCGAGTTGCGGCAGATGGCCCGCTGCGGCGATGGTCTCGATCCGGGCATGCGGCACGAGCTTGGCGTAACGCGCGAGATATTCCGCCGAGACGATTCCATCGCTCGCGCCGCGCATCATCAGCACCGGCATGCTCAGCCGGTGGAGGCGGTGCGCCAGCTTCGGA
>DATEKH010000184.1:0-2349 GCA_035277525.1 Allostellaceae bacterium | reverse complement strand
ACCGACCGCAACGGGCCGGAAGAGGATTTCGCGCTCGTGCGCTCTTGCGTCATGAGCGAAGCCGAGATGCGCGCGCAGCTGCGCTCGATCGGCGGCGAGGCGGCTTGGATCGACGACATGATCGCGGCGCAGGCGCGGTAGAGCGGGTTTCGAGACGATGGGATTGCCCCTCTCCGCGCGAAAAAACGGGCGTGCGGGCAGGCGCGGTTTTGCTATCCTCGTTGAAGGGTGGGAACAGGGAATTCAACAACGGTAATGCGCCCGGAAGTCGGTTTCGTACATTCGCTTCGCGGCCTTTTCGCGAGGAATTCTCGATCGTCCATGCCGGGGCGCGCCATGCTAGGCGCGCGGCCGACGCGGCGCGAGCTCTTGCAGGCGGCGCTGCTGCAATCTTTCCTGATCGCCCTGACCGGTCGCGCGGCCGCGGCCGAGGATTCAGCGCCCGCTGATGCGAGCGCGCTCGACATCCGCTCTTGCGGCGCGATCGGCAACGGGCATGTTCTCGACACGCACGCCATCAACCGCGCAATCGAGCTCGTCGCGGGCAAGGGCGGCGGCGCGGTGCGCGTGCCGGCCGGCGATTATCTCTGCCACACGCTCCATCTGAAGAGCGGCGTCACCCTCGCGCTCGAGCGCGGCGCCGTGCTGCGCGCGGCATCCCCCGGCCGCTACGATCCGGTCGAGCCCAATCCCTGGGCGGCCTATCAGGATTACGGCCACAATCATTGGCACAACAGCATGATCTGCGGCGTCGGCGTCAGCGACGTGACGATCCGCGGGCCCGGCCTCCTATGCGGCGACGGCATGAGCCGCGGCGAAGGATCGACCCCCTCCTCCCGCACGCAAGGCGTCGCCGACAAGGTTATCGCGCTCAAGGACTGCCGCAATGTCGCGCTCGAGGGATTCAGCCTCACCGGCAGCGCGCATTTCGGCGTGCTCGCGAGCGGCGTGCAGAATCTCCGCGCGGCGCGGCTCCTGATCGATGTCGCCCGCGACGGCATCGACATCGATTGCTGCGAGAACGTCGTGCTCGAGGATCTCGTCCTCAACACGCCGCATGATGACAGCATCGCGCTCAAAGCTTCGGCCGCGCTCGGCCGCTGCCAGCCGACGCGCAAGGTGAGCATCCGCCGCTGCTTCGTGACCGGCGGCTTCGCGCCGGGCTCCCTCCATGATGGCCGGCGCGTTCCCATCGGCGCGGCGGACGGCATGAAGGCCCGCATCAAGCTCGGCACGGAATCCTGCTGGGGCTTCGAAGACATCCTCATCGAGGACTGCGTCATCTCGAACGGGCTCGGCATTCCGCTGCTGGCGGTCGATGGCGGCCCTTTGACGCGCGTCGACATCCGCAACGTCACCCTGAGCAACATCCAGGATTCGCCGCTCTTCCTGCGTCTCGGCCGGCGCTTGAGCGCGCCGCCCGGCGCCGCGGTCCGGGAATTCGCGGATGTGACGGTCGAAAAGCTGCGCTGCGACCGCTTCGGCTTTCCGATCATCGTCTCCGGCATTCCGGACCACCGCATCGAGCGCGTCTCGCTCAGCGATATCGAGCTGGTGGCGGAAAGCGACGATGCCGGCGAGCGCGGCGGCGGCTGGATGCCGATCGCGCGCGCGGCGGCCATCGCCGAGCTCATTCCGCCCGAATGCGAGGCGCTCTATCCCGAGGTCGGCATGTTCGGCGCGCTGCCGGCAAAGCTGCTTTTCGCGCGCCATGTCGACGGCCTCAGCGTCGACGGGCTGCGCTTCAGGCGCGTGCGGGCCGCCGCCGAGGAAGCGCACGCCGCACAAGGCAACGCGCGTCCGCTGTTTTGGCTGCGCGACGTCGCGGGCGTGCGCTTTTCCGAAATCGCCGCGCCGAAAGGTGTCGCCGGGCCGATCTGCCATTCCGACAAATCGATCGATGTCGCGCTCGCCGCCAGCGAGGATCTGCCGCGCGCGCCCGATTGGCTCCCGGCGGCGCGGTCCCACCCCTTCTGACAGCGCTCGTCCGGGCTATTGGACAAGGCGCGGCATCGCGTCCCTCTCCGCGCGAACAGCGGGGAGAGGGAGGGGTCCCATCGCTCGTCAGAGCGATGGGGAGGGTGAGGTGTAGCGCCGTCGCGCAATAGTTCTGACATAGGTGCCCACCTCACCCGCTCGCTTCGCTCGCACCCTCTCCCCCCAAAGGGCGGAGAGGGCTGTCGGCGGTGCCGGCGCAATCAGGCCGAGGCTTCGCGCAGGATCGGCCGCCCCGGCTGATCGTCGGTCATCATTTGCGCGATGCCGGCGATGAGGCCGATCACCACCCCCAATTGCCAGGCGCGGTCATAAGAGCCGAAATGATCGTAGATGAGCCCGCCGCCCCAGGCG
>DATEKH010000183.1:0-4038 GCA_035277525.1 Allostellaceae bacterium | reverse complement strand
GCGGCCTTGCGCATCGGAGACGAAACTCTCATGCCGCTCGGCGGTCCACTTGACCGGCCGGCCGAGCTGGCCCGCGGCCCAGGTGACCGCGGCTTCTTCGGCATAGTGATAGATTTTCGAGCCGAAGCCGCCGCCGACATCCGGCGCGACGACGCGCAGCTTGTGCTCGGGCAGATGCAGCACGAAGGCGCCCATCAGGAGGCGGATGGCGTGCGGATTTTGCGACGTCGTGTAGAGCGTGTAATCGCCGGTGCCGCGATCATACTCGCCGATATAGGCGCGCGGCTCCATCGCATTGGCGACGAGACGATTGTTGACGATGTCGATGCTCGTCACATGCGCGGCCTTGGCGAAAGCCGCATCGACCGCGGCGTGATCGCCGATGCTCCAGTCGTAGCAGATGTTTCCCGGCGCGGCGTCGAAGAGAAGCGGCGCGCCTCGCTTTACCGCGTCCTCGGCCTCGACCGTAGCCGGGAGAACCTTATAGGAGACCTCGACGAGATCGGCCGCTTCCTCGGCCTGGTCCTTGTCCTCGGCGATGACGATCGCCACTGGATCGCCGACATGGCGCGCGCGGCCGACCGCCAGGACCGGGTGCGGCGGCTCGGCCATGGGCGAGCCGTCTTTCGACTTGACGCCCCAGCCGCAGGGGAGGGAGCCGAGCCCGGCTGCGGCCAGATCAGCGCCGGTATAGATCGCGACCACACCCGGCGCACGCATCGCCTTCGCCGCGTCAATCGAGACGAGCTCGGCATGGGCATGGGGACTGCGGACGAAGACGGCAAAGAGCTGGTTCGGACGGTTGATGTCGTCCGTATAATGCCCCTTGCCGGTGAGGAAGCGCAGATCCTCCTTGCGACGGACCGGCGCGCCAAGCGGCCGGGCGGGCATGCTACGCCCCTTTGGCCATGGTCTTGGCGCAGGCGTCGATGGCTTTGACGATGTTGTGATAGCCGGTGCAGCGGCAGAGATTGCCCTCGAGCCAGGAGCGGATTTCCTGCTCGCTGGGGCTCTTGTTGACGCGCAGCAGATCGATCGCGCTCATCACCATGCCGGGCGTGCAGAAGCCGCATTGCAGCGCGTGATGCTCGCGGAACGCGGCCTGCATCGGATGCAGCTGGTCGCCCTTGGCGAGGCCTTCGATGGTCGTAACGCTGGAGCCGTTGACCTGGGTCGCCAGCATGGTGCAGCTCTTTGCCGAATAGCCGTCGATATGGACGACGCAGGCGCCGCACTGGCTGGTGTCGCAACCGACATGGGTTCCGGTCAGCCCGAGATGCTCGCGCAGAAATTGGACCAGCAAAGTCCGCGGTTCGACCTCGCGGGTTTCCGCTTTGCCGTTCACCGTGATCGTTACGGTGGCCATTCGTCTCTCTCCCTCGTTACAGCCCCTTGGCCCAAGTTTCGTGCGCGGCGGCGCTCCGGTCAAGCGCCCCGGACGGCAATCCTCAGCCGCGCGTGAAGAAATAGAGGATGATGATCACCGCAGCCGCGAGGATCGTGACCCAGAGCACCGGTGACATGCGCGCCGAAGGCGGCGATGGCAGCGGCGCCGGCTGCCGAGATATGGGTTGGGCCGTCGGCGTCGGCGCGGCCTCGGGCGCGGCGGCCGGAGCCGCGGCAGCCGCTGGCGCGGGCCCGCCGACGACCTCGGCGAATTTGGCAAAGAAATTCTCGGCCATCTGGCGCGCGGTCGCATCGATGAGGCGCGAGCCGATCTGCGCGAGCTTGCCGCCGACATTGGCCTCGACGACATAGCTGAGCTTCGTGCCGTCGCCATCATCGGCGAGCTTCACCGTGGCGCCGCCCTTGGCGAAACCTGCGGGCCCGCCGGTGCCTTCGCCCGAGATCTTATAACCGTTCGGCGGATCGAGATCCGAAAGCGTGACCTTGCCGCCGAAGCGCGCGCTCACCGGTCCCACTTTCGCGCGCACGGTCGCGGTCATCTCGGTCGGCGACAGCTTGTCGATCTTCTCACAGCCCGGAATACACTGTTTCAGGATGTCCGGGTCGTTGAGCGCTTCCCAGACTTTCTGGCGCGGTGCCGCAACGCGGTATTCGCCAGTCATGTCCATGGTTTGCGCCTCCGTCTGATTTTTATCGGTGTCGGCGCGACCGTAGCGCGGCGACAACCATGGGGCAAGCCTCGGCGCCTCGCGCGTCTTGGCTTCGCGCATCGCCGACTTCATAGTTGCACCCATGCACGCGCCGAGCGACATGGCCGCGCCTTCGAGCCTCGCTTGGGCGCTTCCCTTCATCGGCCTTCTTCTATCGATCGCGATCGCGCCGCTGTTGGCTCCTCATGCCTGGCATCGGCATTACGGCAAGGCGGCGCTACTCTGGGCGCTCGCCTTCGTTTTGCCCGATGCGGCGATCCGCGGCGCGCGGGCCGCGCTCGCGACAATCCTCGGCGCCGCGCTCGAGCAATATCTTCCTTTCATCCTCCTGCTTGGCGCGCTCTTCACCGTCGCGGGAGGATTGCGGATCAAGGGAACGCTGCGGGGAACGCCCGCGGGCAATTCCCTGATGCTTGCGATCGGCGCCGGCATGGCAAGCGTGATCGGCACGACCGGCGCGACCATGGTCATGCTCCGGCCGGTGATCCGCGCCAATCGCCATCGCGCGCAAGCCAAGCACGTCTTCGTCTTCTTCATCCTGCTCGTCGCCAATATCGGCGGCGCGCTCACGCCCTTGGGCGATCCGCCGCTGTTCCTCGGCTATCTCCTCGGCGTGCCGTTCTTCTGGCCGGCGATTCATCTCGCCTTGCCGACGTTGTTTCTCGCCGCGGTACTGCTCGCCCTGTTCTACGGCCTCGATCGCCTGATGCATCGCCGCGGCGGCGCGGCAAGCGAGCCGGCGTCGCTCGGCGAGATCGAGCGCCTGGGGCTCGATGGCAAGCTCAACCTTGCGCTGCTGGCGGCGACGGTGGCGGTGGTGTTGCTGCGCGCGTGGTGGAATCCGCCTGGCAGCGTCTCCCTCTTGGGCGTGGTCTGGACGCTCGGCGACGCGGCGGCGGATGTGTTGCTGGCCTTGATCGCCGCGCTGTCGCTCGTGCTGACGCCCGCCGGCATTCGCAAGGCCAATGATTTCACCTGGGAGCCGATGCGCGAAGTGGCCATCCTCTTCGCCGCGATTTTCGTGACGCTGCAGCCGGTGATGGCGATGATCGCCGCGGGCGAGGAGGGGCCGCTCGCGGCGCTGACCGCGCGGCTTCACGCCGGCGCGCCCGACCCCTCGCTCTACTACTGGACGACCGGCGCGCTCTCGGCGGTTCTCGACAACGCGCCGACCTATGTCGTGTTCTTCGGCTTTGCCGGCGGCGATCCGGCGGTGTTGACCGGCCCGCTTGCGCCGGTTTTGGCGGCGATCTCCGGCGGCGCGGTCTATTTCGGCGCCATGAGCTATATCGGCAACGCGCCCAATTTCATGGCGAAGGCCATGGTCGAAAGCCAGGGCATCAAAATGCCGAGTTTTTTCGGCTTTCTCGGCTGGTCGTGTTTGTGCCTGCTGCCTTGGCTCGCGGTGCTCGACCTCGTGTTCTTCCGCCTCTGGCCTTGGCTCGCGGCTTGACCGCAGCCATGCGCCGGCCATAGAAAGCCCCGGATTTTGCGATGTTCCGGGGCGTAGCTCAGCCTGGTAGAGCGCCAGCTTTGGGAGCTGGATGCCGGAGGTTCGAATCCTCTCGCCCCGACCAGACGAGACGGCCGCAGCACGAGGGACCAGCATGACGCGCACGCGCATCTATCGACCGAGCAAGACGGCGATGCAATCGGGCAAGGCGGAGACGAGACGCTGGGTGCTCGAATACGAGCCGGCGACGCCGCGCGAGCCCGATCCGCTGATGGGTTGGTCGAGCGCGCGCGACACGCTCAATCAGGTGCGCCTGCGCTTTGCGACGCTCGAGGAGGCGAAGGCGTTTGCCGACAAGCACGGCATCCCATACGAGGTCGATCCGCCGCAAGAGCGCCTCTTCAAGCCGAAGAGCTACGCCGACAATTTCCGCTACGACCGCACGCAGTGAGAAGCCGTTTCCCTTGG
>DATEKH010000182.1:0-21023 GCA_035277525.1 Allostellaceae bacterium | reverse complement strand
CCTGGCGCAGGCCCGGCAGCTCGGCGGCGCGCTCCTCGCGCCGGCGCTCTGCGGCGAGCGCCACGGCGGTGTGGTCGGCGACCTCGATCTCGGCGGCGTTGAGCCGCGCCACGGCGGCGTCGTGCTCGGCGGTCGCGTATTTCCAGCGCAGATGCAGCAGCACCGCCTCGGCGCGGCGAATGTGATCGGAGAGGCGGCGATAGCGGCCAGCCTGGCGCGCCTGCTTGCGCAAGCTCTCGAGCTGGGTTTCGAGCGCGCGAAGCACGTCCTCGAGCCGGACGAGATTGCTTTCGGCGGCTTTGAGGCGCAGCTCGGCCTCGTGGCGGCGCGAATGGAGGCCGGTGATGCCCGAGGCCTCTTCGAGCAGCATGCGCCGCTCCGAGGGCTTGGCATTGATGATCGCGCCGATGCGGCCTTGGCTGACGAGCGCGGCGGAATGTGCGCCGCTCGCCGCGTCGGCAAACAGCAGCTGCACGTCGCGCGCGCGCACCTCGCGGCCGTTGATGCGATAATCCGAGCCGGTGCCGCGCTCGATGCGGCGCACGATCTCGATCTCGCTCACCGCGTCATAGGGCTTGGGCGCGTCGCGCCCGGCATTGTCGAGCGAGAGGGCGACCTCGGCGACGTTGCGCGCGGGGCGAGCGCCGGTGCCGCCGAAGATGACGTCGTCCATCTCGCCGCCGCGCATGCGCTTGGCCGAATTCTCGCCCATGGCCCAACGCAGCGCCTCGACCAGATTCGATTTGCCGCAGCCATTGGGCCCGACAATGCCCGTCATGCCGGGCTCGATCAAAAGCTCGGTCGGATCGACGAAGGATTTGAAGCCGCTGAGCCGAAGTTTGGCGAAATGCAAAGGGGACCTATGCTCGCGATGGAGGGGAAGGGAAGGCGCGTCTCACAGCCAACTCTTGATCCAGTCGATCCAGCCGTGCACCCGCTCCATGAGTGTCGGCGATGAAGGCGGGAGCGGCGCCGGATCGGGTGCCGCGGCCTTGCCGGGCGGGGCCGCGGGGCTCGACGGGCCCGCGGAGACGCCGCCTTCGCCCTCGAGCAGCTTGGCAAATTGGTCATAGGGCATCTCGCCTACGGCCTTCTTGCCGTTGACGAAGAAAGTCGGCGTCGAATCGACGCCGTATTTCTTCTGCGCGTCGTATTCCGCGGCGACGATGCTCTTGGAGAGCGCGTCGTCGCTGATGCATTTGTCGAATTGCTCGGCGTTGATGCCGCCGAGAAGGGCGATGCGTTTCAGCGCCGGGGTCGGGTCGTCCATGATTCCCCAATTCGCCTGCTGCGCGAACAGGATCTCGACGAAGCCCGGATAGCGGTCCGGCGGCGCGCAGCGCGCGACCATCGCCGCCTTCAAGGCGTTGCGGTCGAGCGGATAGTCGCGATAGACCCATTTCACCTTGCCGGTGTCGATCCAGTTCTTCTTTATCTCGGGCAGGGTATTGGCCTCGAAATCGGCGCAATGCGGGCAGGTGAGCGAGAAGAACTCGAACACGGTGATGGGCGCGTCGGCTTTGCCCTGAACGCGGTCGTCCGGAGCGATCTGCGGCACCTCGTCGGCCCGCGCCTGCGGCGCGACCCAAACCCCGCCCAGCGCGGCGAAGGCGGCGAGTGCCAACAAAATCTTACGCATTTTCCCACTCCACCTACTAAATATAGATGCTAAGGCGAGTTTCCCGGCGATGCAAGCGGGGCTAGAGGCTAGGGTCTCGGCGGCCGCGAGCCGAGGATCGCCGCGCCCAGCCGGGCAAGCGCCGCGCGCAAGCCCTGATCCGGCACCGCCGCCACGCGCTCGTCGAGCGCGCGCTGCTCAGCCGGATCGAGCGGGCGGAGCCGCGGCGGGGCTTCGGCGCGCCGCACCGGCGGACCCTGGACGAGGACCAGGCGCGCGACCGCCTGATAGCCGAAAAACCCGTTGATGCGCTCGATGATGAGCGGCTCCAAATGCTGCGCTTCGACGGCGAAGGCCGAGGCGACGCGCAGCCGCAGCACGCCGTCGCGACGCTCGCCGCGCGCAAAGCTCAGCCGGTCGGGCGCGAGCTTGCCGGCAAGCTCGGGGCCGATCACCGCGTCCCATTGCGTGACGAGCTGCGCCTCGCCGAAGCCGCGCTTGCCGAGCGCCGCTTTCGCGACGCGCGGCACTTCGGCGGCAATCGCGCGTATGCCGCCGCGCCTTTCCTCCACCGCCATCCTCCTGGCCTGACTCTGTTGCGCGTGCAATGCTAGCGCCGAGTCTTTTATCCGTCGAATGCCGCCTTTGCCACGCCCCGACCGCTCACCCGCAGCCTCCAGCGACCGCGCCTTGCGTCTCCTCGCCTGGTACGATCGCCATCGCCGCGTGTTGCCCTGGCGCGCGCCGCCCGGCGAGCGCCCCGATGCCTATCGCGTCTGGCTCAGCGAGATCATGCTGCAGCAGACCACGGTGGTCGCGGTCGGCCCCTATTTCGAGCGCTTCCTCGAGCGCTGGCCGCGGGTCGAGGCCCTGGCCGCTGCGTCGCTCGACGAGGTGCTTCATGCCTGGCAAGGCCTCGGCTATTACGCGCGGGCGCGCAACCTCCATGCCTGCGCGCGCTCTCTCGTCGCGGAGCACGGAGGCGCCTTTCCCACAACCGAAGCCGAGCTGCGCGCGCTTCCCGGGATCGGCGCCTATACCGCCGCAGCGATCGCCGCGATCGCCTTCGATCGGCCGGCCATGCCGGTCGACGGCAATATCGAGCGCGTGGTGGCGCGGCTCTTTGCCGTGCGCGAGGTTTTGCCCAACGCGAAGCCGCGGCTGCGCGAGCTTGCGGCAAGCCTGTTGCCGGAGCGGCGCCAAGGCGATTTCGCGCAAGCCGCGATGGACCTGGGCGCGACGATCTGCACGCCGAAAAAGCCCAAATGCGTGCTCTGCCCGTGGCGCGAGGATTGCGCGGCGCGGCGCGCGGGCATCGCCGAGAGCCTGCCGCTGCGCACGCCGAAACGCGCGAAGCCGATGCGCCGCGGCGTCGCCTTCTGGATCGAGGACAAGAGCGGCGCCGTGCTGCTGCGTCGGCGGCCTGCCAAGGGGCTGCTCGGCGGGATGATCGAAGTGCCCTCGACCGAATGGCGCGGCAAGGCTTGGGAGATCGAGGAGGCGAAGAAAGCGGCGCCGCTGCCAGCGGCGCGCTGGACGCTGCTCAGCGGCGTCGTGCGCCACAGCTTCACGCATTTCGATCTCGAGCTGCAGGTGCTCGCCGGCAAGGCCACGCGCGCGCCCAGCGACTTGCTCTGGGTGCTGCCGCAGGCGCTTCAGACCCAAGCCTTGCCGACGGTGATGAAGAAGGTGATTGCCTTTGCCAGCATGGCGCGGTTGCCGCGCGGCCCTGCTTCGGGCACGATCATGACAACGAGCAAGAACGGGGAGGAGACAAGATGAAGCGGTTGACGATCGCCGCCGGCGTGGCGGCTCTGCTGCTGGCATCGCCGGCCTTTGCGCTCGATCACGTGAAGATGTCCTATGTCGTGCCGACGGTGAATTACGGCGCGCTGTTCGTCGCCGTGGACAAGGGTTATTTCAAAGACGAAGGCATCGAGGTCGAAATCGTCCAGGCGGGCGGCGGCGTCGCCACGCCCGCGCTCATCTCGGGCGATCTGCAATTCTCTGGCTCGCCCTCGGTCGCGCTCAGCGCCGACATGAAAGGCGCGCATTTGAAGGCGATCTTCGTCGGCTCGGACCAGTCGGCCTTCGAGCTTTGGGTCCAGCCCGAGATCAGGACGCTCGAGGACCTGAAGGGCAAGGCGATCGGCATCATCAGCCGCGGCGACACCACCGAGATCGGCATGCGCTATATCCTGGCCAAGCACAACCTCCCGGGCGATTATATTTCTTATACGCCGCTGGGCCCGGGCGTCGCCCGCCTCGCCGCGATTCAGTCGGGCAATTTTCCCGGCGCGCTGATCGATTCGGGCGACGTCGCCGATATGCGGAAATCGGGCCGGCTCGGCAAGCTGCACATGCTGATCAACCTCAACAAGGAGGTGCACATGGTGTTCGGCGGCTATGCCACATCGGACGCGATGATCACGTCGCATCGCGATCTCGTGCACCGCGCCGTGCGCGCGCTGATGAAGGGCTTGGCCGTGGTGCGCAGCAAGCGCGCGGACACGATCGCCGCGCTCGTCAAGCACGGATCGACCGAGACCGCAGCCGAGCAGAATTACGACCAATACGCCATGACCATGTCGCCGACCGCGATTACCTCGGATGCCGATCAGGCGCTCGAGCTCAAGGTGCGCGCGCAGATGCTGGGCCTCGATCCGGCGAAGCTACCGCCGCCCTCGCATTTCTTCGATTTCAGCTTCGTCAAAGAGGCCGCCGCCGAGTTGAAGCAGGAGAACTGGAAACCGTGAATGGCGCTGGGGTGCACGCCCGCCTATCACTATTCGATCTCGGGCAGCTTCAAGAACGCGCTCGACTTCGTCGAGCTTCTGGGCGAGGACGACCCGCCCTATCTCGCGGGCTGATTCTGCTTCGCACGACGGCGCGGGCTGAAGATTCGCCCCGCGCCTGTGCTGCGGATTTTTGATCTGCTTCGCACGACGCTCGCACGCTGAATTCGCATGCTCGCTGCGCTACGGGTTCTTGATTTCGTTTCGCACAACGCGTGCTGCCGCACGCTGTGCTACGTGGGTGTTTTAATTTCGCTTCGCACGACGGCGCAGGGCTGAAGATTCGCCCCGTGCCCGTGCTACGCGGGATTAATTCATCTCCGCGCGGATTTGCTGGCGCAACACGTCGATCGAGATGAAAGTGCCCTTGCGCTCGATATACCAGAACTCCCAGCCATTGCAGGCGGGCGCGCCCTGGACCTCGGCCGCGACCTTGTGAATGGAGCCGCGCGATTCCGCCGAGATCAGCGTGCCGTCAGGCCTGACCTTGGCGGTCCAGCGCCGCCGCGCATCGAACAGCACCTCGCCGGGGCTGAGCAAGCCGCGCTCGATCAAGCTGCCGAACGGCACGCGCGGCGCCTCGCTCTTCTCGGGCGTGACTTCGAGATCGTCGGACGCCAGCGGCTTCACCGCGGCGATGCGCTTCCTCGCAAGCTTGATGTAATTGGGATCGCGCTCGATGCCGAGCCAGCGGCGGCCTAAACGCTGCGCCACCGCGCCGGTGGTGCCCGTGCCGAAAAACGGGTCGAGCACGAGATCGCCCGGCTTGGTGCTGGTCAGCAGCACGCGATGCAGCAGCGCCTCGGGCTTCTGCGTCGGATGCGCCTTGCGGCCATCCTCTTTGAGGCGCTCGGGCCCGCCGCAGAGCGGCAGAAGCCAGTCGCTGCGCATCTGGACGCCGTCGTTGACAGCCTTCATCGCCTGGTAATTGAAGGTGTAGCGGGACTCGCGCGAGCGCGCGCACCACAGCATGGTCTCATGCGCGTTGGTGAAGCGCGTGCCGCGGAAATTCGGCATCGGGTTGGTCTTGCGCCAGACCACGTCGTTCAAGATCCAAAAGCCGAGATCCTGAAGGATGGCGCCGACGCGATAGATGTTGTGATAGGAGCCGATCACCCACAGCGCGCCGTCGGGCTTCAACACGCGGCGCGCCGCTTGCAGCCAGGAGCGGGTGAAGCTGTCATAGGCGGCGAAATCGGCGAATTTGTCCCACTCCGCCTCGACGCCGTCGACGCGGCTGTTGTCGGGACGATGCAACTCGCCCGCCAATTGCAGATTGTAGGGCGGGTCGGCGAAGACGAGATCGACGGAGGCTTCCTGCAGCCGCGACATCACCGCGACGCAGTCGCCCTCCATCACCGAGCCCAGGCGTTCGACCGATTCCCCCATCACCTTCCCCGCGAGCCGGGTGCAGGATGCGCCGCCCGAGTCGCGGGGTCAATATTATTGTGGAGTCAAAGGGTTAAGGGAAACTTTTCGAGTCCATTTCGAGAACGTTTGCGGCTCGGAGCGCGGCTCGCTGATGCCGCCGCTACTCGGCGGCCGCCTCGTCGAAATCGAGGCTCATCTGGCAGGTGGCGAAGCTGCGGCGGTGATGCGGCGTTAGGCCGAGGCTCAGCACCGCCTGACGGTGCAGCTCGGTCGCATAGCCGACATTGGTCTCCCAGCCATAACCGGCATAGCGCAGCGCGAGCGCGCGCATCAGCCGGTCGCGCGTTACCTTGGCGACGACCGAGGCCGCGGCGATCGACAGCGACAACCCGTCGCCGCCGATGATCGTCTTGACCGCACAGGGGAGCGCGGGCGGCGCGCAATTGCCATCGATGAGCGCGAGATCCGGCGCGACGTTGAGGCGCATCAGCGCGCGGCGCATCGCAATGAACGTCGCCTGGAGAATATTGTGGCGGTCGATCTCGCGGGCGCTCGCGGCGCCGATGCCGATGCGCGCGCAGGACGCGATCACGCCGATGAAGGCCTCGCGCGCTTCGCGCGTGAGCTTTTTCGAATCGTCGAGCTCGCGGCGGAGCTTTCGCGGCACGCGCGCGCGGTCGAAGATCACCGCCGCTGCGACCACCGGTCCGGCGAGCGGGCCGCGCCCGGCCTCGTCGATGCCGCAGACGAGTCCCGAAGCCGCGTTCTCGAAAGCGAAATCGGGCATCGGCGCCCCACCCCCTCGTCAAGCATCGAGATTCCGCCGCAGGAGAAGTGGTGACTCATTTCGCGTGGCAGCGCAACCGCTGCTGCGAGTCTCACGTCGCAAGGCCGACCGCACTGCCGATCGCGAGGCCGAGCGCCGCATCGGCACGGCCGAGATTGACCGCGATCTCGGCAAGCCCGTTGGAATTCTCGTACCAGAACGCATCGCCCGGCTTCACGGCCGAGAAGGTCTTGGCATGGGCGATGCGGCGGTCCGGCGCGAGGGTCAGCACCGTTTCCTTGGCGAGGCTCGCGGCGCGCATCCCGGTCATGGCATTGCCGTAATGATCGACATAGACGATCTCGGCGAGATCGTCGGGCCATTGGGGAAAGCGCAAGGGCGCGTGCTCGCGCCGCGCGAACGCCTCGCCGGCGGCGAGCTTGGCCGCGGCCGGCGCAAAGAGATCGCGGCCGTGAAAGCTCATCGAGAGCGTCTCGGGGCGCCAGGTGATCTCGGTCACGCGCGCCGCACTTGCGCGGCGCAAGACGAGCTCGAAGAGACCGTTATCGGGCCCGACATAGCGGCATCCTCCGGCTTCGATGATGAGCGGTGCGCGCGCTCCGCCAACGCCGGGATCGACGACGCAGAGAAAGACCGTGCCGGCGGGAAACCATGGGGTGTAAGCCGCGAGCAGATAGGCGCTCGCTTTGGGATTGCCGATCGGCGCGTCGGCGAAGAGATCGATCAGCTCGCTTTCGGGCGCCATGCGACGCAGCACCGCTTTCATCTGGCCGGTGTAAGGACCTGCCAATCCGAAATCGGTGAAGAGCACGATCGTCGGCGCGGCGCTGGGCATGACAAGGAAACTATGAGACGCCGGCGCCGGTTGCCGCAAGCGCGGGAAGGCTGCGCGCCAGCATATAGGCGGCAACCGCCGCGATGAGGATCGCGAACATCCGGTTGAGCACGCTGCGCCGGCCGGCGAGCGCATGCGCGGCGCGCGCGCCCGCCAATCCGCCGAGCGCGCCGCCGGCGATGAAAGCCGCCGCGACGCCCCATTCGACCATGCCGGAGAGGGCGTAATTCGCCGCGGTGGTGACGCCGAAGCTCGCAACGCTGACGAGGGAGGAGGCGATCGCGTTGAGGATCGTCATGCCGGTCGCGAGCATCAAGCCGGGAACGATGAGGAACCCGCCGCCGATGCCGAAAAACCCCGAGAGCAAGCCCGCGCCGCCGCCAATGGCGGCGAGGCGCGGCAGATTTGCGCGATTGAGCCGCACCGCCCAATCGCCCTCGCGCGCGCCTCCCTTCAGCATGAGCGCGCTCACCACCAGCATCAGCACGGCAAAGAGCGCCAGCAATCGCTCACCATCCATCATCTTGCCGAGGCTCGATCCGATCAGCGCGCCGAGCATGCCGCTGGCGGCGAAGACCGAGGCGCAAGGCCATTTGACCGTGCCCTTGCGCGTGTGATGGGCGAGGTTGACCACCGCGTTGGCGGCGACCGCCACCGCGCTCGTGCCGATGGCGACATGAGGGCTCGACACGCCGACGACATAGACCAAGAGCGGCACGGCGAGGATCGAGCCGCCGCCGCCGACCAGTCCCAAGGTGAAGCCCACCAGCGAGCCCGACCCCAATCCCAGCGCGGCTCCGGCGAGTGAGCCCGTCACGTTCGCCTCAGCCCGCGACCTGCGCAGGTTTCGAATGGACCGCGCGATTCCAGGGCGCGCGCACCAAGAGCCGTGCCATGCCGCAGAAGCCGGTAAAGCCTGCCGTCATCAGCCCCGCGCCGACGAAAAGCGGTACGGCGAAAAACCACGGCGTCGCGGCGAGCCCCAAGAGCGTGCCGAGAAAGGCGAGGCTGCCGGCCGCGATCTGGACCTGGCGCTGCAGCTCGAGCGGCTGGCGGCGATCCTCGATGACGGGGAGCCCGGCCTTGCGCCAGGCTTCGATCCCGCCTTCGAGGATATAGGCCTTACAGCCCGCTCCGGCGCCCGCGGCGAGTTGCGCGGCATTGCCGAGCGTGCGCGCGCCGGAGCGGCAGTGGAAAATGATGGTCTTGCCGGACGCGTCCGAGAGCAGCTTCGGCTCGAAGCGCGACAGCGCGATGTGATAGGCGCCGGGAATGTGGCTGCGCCGATGCTCGTCATCCTCGCGAATATCGACGAGGATCGCGCCTTTCTCGACGAGGCGCTTGGCCTCGGGCGGGGCGACCAAGGGAAGGGACATGGGGACCTCCTAGCGTTTGCGGCCCTTCTCGGGCCGGCAGAAAAGACGGTGCAAGGTTGCGAATAATTCCTCGATGCGCGGATCGGCGATCCGGTACCACAGGGTCTGCGACTCGCGCCGGAAGGCGACGATGCCTTCGGCGCGCAGCTTGGCGAGATGCTGTGACAGCGCCGACTGGCTCAAGCCCACCGCCTCGGCGAGCGCCGTCACATTGGCCTCGCCCCATTCGACGAGCTTGCACAGCACCATGAGCCGCCGCTCATTGGCGACCGCGCCGAGCAGTGCCGCGACCGCTTCGGCCCGGCGCTCGAATTGAATGGCATTGAAATCCCGCATCTTGCCGCGTTCCATTAGATTAGTGATAGCTTATTTAGGGATTGCTAATATAAAAGGCAAGAGGTCTGCGCCTTCGTTTCGCTGCGCCGGTGTGGCTCGCGCGGGTTAAAGGAGGGAGAGTTGCGCCCCGGCTTTCCCCGGCGCTTGAAACCGCGAGCAATCGAGCTGCCAGGCCTCGCGCCGCTGATCGAGCCCCAGGCGATGGATCGCCTTCTCGAAGCGCAGGCGCAGCATCTCGGCATAGGCGCCGGTGCCGCGCATGCGGGTGCCCCATTGCGCTTGATAAACCTTACCCTCCCGGCTCTGGCGGATGAGCGACATCACATGCCTCGCCTTGCCCGGGTAATGCGTCTTGAGCCATTCCTCGAAGAGCCCCGCGATTTCCAAGGGCAGGCGCAAGAGGATATAGCCCGCGGCGCCCGCGCCGCGCGCGGTCGCGGCTTCGAGAATGTGCTCGATCTCGGCATCGTTGAGCGCCGGGATCATCGGCGAGGCGAGCACGGCGACCGGGATCCTCGCCGCGGCCAGCGCGGCGATGGTCTCGAGCCGGCGCTCGGGCGTCGCCGCGCGCGGCTCGAGCTTGCGCGCGAGGCCGCGATCGAGCGTCGTCAGCGAAACCGCGACGCTTGCCAGCCGGTCGCGCGCGAGCGCGCCGAGAATATCGATATCCCGCTGCACAAGTGCCGATTTCGTGACGATGCAGACGGGGTGCTGGAATTCCTTCAGCACCTCGAGGATGCGGCGGGTGAGGCCGAGCTTCTTCTCGACCGGCTGATAGGGATCGGTATTGGCTCCGAGCGTGATCGGCTTGCAGCGATAGCCGGGCTTCGACAGTTCGGCGCGGAGCAGCGCCGGCGCGTCCTCCTTCACGAAGATGCGGCTTTCGAAATCGAGCCCGGGCGAAAGCCCGAGATAGGCGTGGGTCGGCCGCGCGAAGCAATAGATGCAGCCATGCTCGCAGCCGCGATAGGGATTGATCGAGCGGTCGAAGGGCACGTCGGGCGAATCGTTGCGCGCGATGATGGTCTTGGCGGTATCGCGGAGATATTGCGTCTCGAGCGGCGGCGCTGCCTCGTCGCCGCTGCCCCAACCATCATCGGTCGCAACCCGCGTCGCGGGCTCGTAGCGCCCGGCGGCGTTGCTGACGGCGCCCCGCCCTTTGCGAGGCTGAGAGGGAAGCGCCTCGTCCATCGCGGAATTATGCGGCTCTTGCGAGAACAAATCAAGAACTTAACGTCTTAGGGCGACGGCTCGTGCGGCGGCAGCTGCGGCACGGTCTCGAGGCCATGCTCGATCGCCCCGATATGCATGGCGATATGGGTGAGAAGCGGCGCGAGCGGATTGGCTGAGACGACGTAGGTGGCCGTGATCACCACATTGCCGAAGACGGGCGAGACGACGCCCGGCCCGCGGAACTCCGCATAGCCGAGATGATAGACGAGCGCGAGCACGCCGCTCGCGACGAGCGCCGCCGTGCCGCGCAGCGCGGCGCGCAGCCAAGACCGGCCGATGGCGGCGAAAGCGAGGCTGCGCATCGCGACGACGGGGAGGATGTTCAAGAGCAGCGCGTCGATGGCGCCATAGACGACGCCGACCCAAACGAGCGAGGCGATGAAGGCGAGGCCTTCGGGCGCGGGCGAGGCGGGGTAGCGCCCGAGACTGGCGATCACGAAAGCGCTGACGAAGAGCGCTAAAACGAGGCCCGCTTGCCAATGATGCGCGAGATCGCGTGGACGGAATCCGGCCCAGCGCAGGTAAAGCAGCGTCCCGGCGCCGATGACGAGACTATAGGGCACAAGGAAGATCGCGCGCGGCCAGTGCAGCATGCTCGAGAAGAGGAACGGCACGGCAAAGGCGGTGACGCCGATGCCGCACAGCCAGCCGAGATTGCTCGCGGTGCTTTTTGACCGCTCAACGCGGCTCTGCTCCGCCACGGCGCCCGCCTCCCGTTTGGTCAGGCGCAGTCTGCGGCAGGCTGACCGGGCTTGGCTTTGATTTGGGTCAGTCGCCCGCGGCGGCGCTGCCTCATCGCCGCTGCCCCCAGCCATCATCGGTTGCGACGGGCCGTATGAACGAATCAAGAACATTGGCTTGGCAAAGTTTGCCAATTGTGCTATGCGTCATGCGTCGGCCGCAGCCTGACTAGGGCGACGGAGGCCGGGTCTCGGTCTTTCACGGGAGCGATCACAATGCCGACCATGAATGTCAGCTTATCCTCCGAGCTCGCAGCCTTCGTAGAAGACGAGGTGGCGTCCGGCGAATACGGCACCGCGAGCGAGGTCGTTCGCGATGGATTGAGACGCCTTCTCCATGAGAAGGCCGTGCGCGAAGAAAAGGCGGCTGTTCTTCGCCGTGAAGTCGGGCGCGGCCTCGAGGAAGCGCACGGGGGACGGTTTTCTCGGCGATCGGTCGCCGATATCGCCGGCGCGATCCGTGCGCGGGCCGACAAACGCGGCGACAAATAAGTCGCCGTGGGTCAGAAATACCGCCTGACCGCGCTAGCCGATGACGACATCAATGACATTCTCGGTTACACCCTGCGAGAGTTCGGCCCGGTTCAGTTCGAGGCGTATTGGAGCCTGATCGACCAAGCAGGCCAACTGGTCGGCAACGATCCGATGCGCCCGGGCTCGAGGCCGCGCGATGATCTCGGAAAGGGCATCCGGTCTTTTCATATTGGAATTGCCGCCGCGCGCAGCGGCGCGGCATCTCATATCCTCTACTATGTTCCCGGGCCGTTGGAAGACGGAACCCAGAGCGCGATAATTCTTCGCGTTCTATGGGAGGGAATGGAGCCGAAATCTTACCTGTCCGAAGATCGCGACCAATCCGAGTGAGTTTGCTCGGGGCGCTCAACTCCGGACGGGCTTGCGGCTTGTCGATCGGGAAGCCCTTCGAGAACCTTCTTGACGCAGCCTTGCCGCGATCCGGGCTCGCGCGTAGGCTTCATCCTCGGGGACGGTCGGGACGAGCAAGCGACCGCGCCCGGCGCCGTTCAGGCGACGCCATGATAAATAAGCCCGCTGCGAATGATGCGGCCGGGCGCCAGGACCTAGGGAGGTGCCAATGCGTATCACATCGCTCGCCATGCTTCTTGCCTTTGCGGCGCTCTTCGCCTATCCCCGCGATGCGCGATCCGATGAGCCCGTGACCATCCGCGCCGCGTGGATCGTGACGCCGGCCTCGCTCATTCCGATTCTGGAGGCGCCGCCCGGGGTCGCACAGCACGAGGGCAAGAGCTATCACTTCGAGCCCATCCACTTCGCCAACTCCTCGACCCAGGTCAGCGCCTTCGCGGCGGGCGATATCGAGATCGCGACGCTCAACTTCGCCTCGATCCCCT
Source organism: Allostellaceae bacterium (assembly GCA_035277525.1). Classification (GTDB taxonomy): domain Bacteria; phylum Pseudomonadota; class Alphaproteobacteria; order ATCC43930; family CGMCC-115725; genus CAIKMD01. The sequence goes on along the minus strand of DATEKH010000182.1, from coordinate 8,562 downwards.
CGGCCGTGCTCAATGCCGGCTTAAAAGACATTCGCATCATCGCCGACGAGACCCAGGACGGCATCGACAATCACGAGTCGATCAAATATGCGGTGCTCAAGACCTCGTCGATCAACAAAATCGAGGACCTCAAGGGCAAGGTCCTCGCCACCATCGGCATCGGCACCGCCACCGACATCGCGATGCGGGCGATCCTCGTGAAGCACGGACTCGAATACCAGCGCGACTACGCCGAGATCGAAGCCCTGCCGCCTGTCGCCACCTCAATGCTGCTCCAGCACAAGGCCGATCTCATTTCGCAAGCCGTACCCTTCGACCAGCTGCCGAGCTTCGTCGACAACACGCGCGTGATGTTCACGATGAAGGACGCCATGGGCGGCGCCGAGCTGTCGGTTTGGCTCGCGCGGGGGAACTTCATCGCCAAGCACCGTGCCGCGCTCGTCGACCTCCTCGAGGACACGATCCGGGCCTATCACTGGTACGCCAATCCTGCGAACCACGATGCGGCTGTTGCCATTCTCGCCTCGATCCTCAAGCAGCCGCCGGAGCGGCTGACCGGCTGGGCCTTCACCGAGAAGGATTTCTCGCGCAATCCCGATGGCCTTCCCAACATGGCCTTGATGCAGCGCAACGTCGACACGGTGCAGAAGCTCGGCTTCATCAAGGCCCATGTCGACATGGCGAAATATGCGGATCTCAGCCTCGTGAAGGAGGCCCGCCAGCGTCTGAAATAGCGCCTCTGCCGCTCAGCCTCGGACGGGCTTCAAATGCTCTTTGAGGCGCGGCATCAGCTCGACCAGGTTGCAGGGCCGGTGACGGTTGTCGAGCTGGTGCTTGATGATGTCGTCCCAGCCGTCGCGGCAGGCGCTGGGCGAACCGGGGAGAGCAAAGAGATAGGTGCCGCCTGCCACGCCCGCCGTGGCGCGGCTCTGGATCGTCGAGGTGCCGACCTTCTGATAAGAGAGAAAGCGGAACACCTCGCCAAAGCCGCTGATCTCTTTCTCATAGACCGAATGGAACGCCTCGGGCGTGACGTCGCGGCCGGTGACGCCGGTGCCGCCGGTCGAGATCACCACATCGATCGCCGGATCGGCGATCCAGGCTTTGAGCTGCTTGACGATCGCATCCTTGTCGTCGCGCACGATCTTCCGGGCGGCGACGCGATGGCCGGCTTCGGCGATGAGATCGACCAGCGTCTGGCCGGATTTGTCATCGGCCTCGCTGCGCGTGTCCGAGACCGTCAGGACGGCGATGTTGACCGCGAGGAACGGGCGGGTTTCGTCAATTCTGGGCATGGCCACCGATATCCGCGACGGCAGTGCCGTCTTGCGCGATATAGGTCGGCCAGTGACCGGCGGCAAGCGCGTCGAGCTCGGGCGTCGCCTGGTTGAGGCGCATGCGGTAGATCCAATAATTCGTCAGCACGCGCATGGCGTAGACGCGCGACTCGGCCCAGGGCACGCTTTCGAGGAAGAGCAGCGGGTCGTCGTGCAAGGCGGGCTGGGCCGCGACCCAGCGCGCGGTCGCCGTGGGCCCGTGGTTATAAGCAACGGCGAACAGGATCAGATTGCCCTTGATGCGGCTGTCGCGGAGCAGGAGTTGAACATATTCCTGCGCCAGCAACAGATTGGTTTCGGGATCGTTGAGCGCCTTGCGCTCGGCCTTGCGGCTCTTGGCATTGAGCGGCACGCCGGCGCGCTCGGCCATGGAGCGCGCAGTCGCGGGCATCAGCTGCATGAGGCCGGCGGCGCCGACTTGGCTCTTCGCGTCGGGCAGGAACTGCGATTCCTGGCGCATCAGCGCGAAGATCAGCGCGCGATCGACTGTGTAGCCGCCGATGGGCTGCCAGCGCGGGACCGGGTAGAGCGCGATGTCGTGCGTGCGGCCATCGGCATTGGCGAGGACCGCCGCGAGCTGCAGGCTGACGCCGGGCAGATTGGCGCGATCGGCGAGCGCGGCCAGGGACAGCAGCAGCGTGCCCGAGCCGTTGGCCGCGAGCTGCGTCACCTCGGCCGCCGCGAGCTCGCGCTGATCGATCGCGAGCAGCGCGAGGATGCGGCGCCCGGCCTCGGTCCCCAGCACGAGCTGAGCGTCGAATTCGGTGAAGCGATCGGCGTCGAAGCTCACATTCGGCGACATGCCGAGGAGGCGCCGCGCCAGCACGCCGTAGAAGGTGCGGGGATTCTCGGCCGCGACGCGCAGCCAATAGGCGTAGTTCTCCGGCCGGCGGGCGCGCAGCTCGACGCGCGCGGCCCAAAACGCCGCCGCCGATTTGACCCAGGTCGATTGGCTGGCGCTGCGCGCGACCGCCTGGAAGTGGCTGCGCGCCTCGTCGAGCCGGCCGAGCCGCCAGGCCGCGATGCCGGCATTCCAGTTCGACACCGATTGATAGGCGTTGGTCTCGGTCGCGGCGCTCAAGGTCAGCGCTTGCTGTGCCTCGCCTTGGGCGAGATAGCCTTCGGCGATCGCGGCGCGCAACTGGTCGCGCGTCGCGGTGTCGATGAGCGCTTTGGCCTCGATGCCGGCAAGCAGCAGCTCGGCCTTGCGCGGCTCGTCCGAAGCGAGATCGCGAATTTCCTTGCGCAGCGCGGCGGCGCGGCGCGCGGCGGCGGGAAGCAGCGTCTTCTTGTCCTGCTTGACGAAGAGCGGATCGTCGACCCGGGGCTCGATCCCCGATTCATCATTGACGGCCGGAAGGATGGTATTGGCCGAGGGTTTCGGCGGCAGCGGCGCGCCCGAGGGATGGCGCGCCAAGGCCAGGGCGTAGATCGCCTTGGCATCCGGCTCGTCGGCATAGTGCTCGAGCCAATGCCGCAGCTCGGCATAGCTCGGGCGATATCCGCTATCGCGATAGCGCTGCGCGAGCACAGTGCCTACGAGGAGCTTGTCGCTGAGTTGCGCGATGACGCGATCGGCGTCCTGCCAGTGATTCGCGTCCTGGAGCTTAAAGATGCGTTGGTAGAGCGCGATATCGGCTTGCGACAGGACGGTCGGAAGATTTGCCTCGCGCAGCACGAGATTGCCGGGCGTCAATTCCGCGGTCCGCACATCCGCGGCTTGTGCCCTCGGACCGGCAGTTAACGTTAATGTCAAACCAAGAATAATCCATAGGCGGCGCGAAGCTTTGGGCGAGTCGAAGATGCGTGTCATCCCGATCATGGGGAACCGACATAACTATCTCCGCGCGACTTGGCAAGATAAAATTTTAGACGATTAAGGGATTTTTTTGTTTCTAATTAAACTGAGAGATTTTTATTTCATGTTTTCTCAATCACATTCAATTTTGACTGAAGTTCTAGGAAATCGCGCCAAGATTCACTTTTGCGCGCCGGCGAGCGCAACAAAAAGGAAGGATGATAGGTAGTTAAAGCCGGGACCGGGCGCTCGAGCTCCGGAACCGCGAGATCGAACCAACGGCCGCGCAATCGGGTGATGCCTTCGGTGCGCCCGAGCATGGCGCTGGTTGCCGTTCCGCCGCATAAAACCACCACTTCCGGGCGGGTCAAGGCGATATGCCGCCACACGAAGGGGAGGCAGGCGGCGATCTCGTCGTCGGTTGGTTTGCGGTTCCCGGGCGGGCGCCAGAATAACACATTGGTAATATAAACATTGCGCCGACGCTCGAGGCCGATGGCGGCGAGCATCCGGTCGAGCAGCTGGCCGCTGCGGCCGACGAAGGGTTTGCCGATGCGGTCCTCGTCGGCGCCCGGCGCCTCGCCGATAACCATAACCGGCGCGTGCGGCGTGCCATCGGCGAACACCGTATGGGTCGCGGTGCGGCGTAAGGCGCAGCCTTCGAAGGACGCGACCGCGGCTTCGAGCTCCTCGAGCGTCGAGGCGGCCGCGGCGAGCGTGCGCGCGGCCGACGCGCCGCTTTGCGGCTCGATGCTCGGCGGTCGCGCCGCGCGCGGGGCGGCAGCGGTAAGGTTAATCGCCGGTCGCGGCGAAGCTGCCGCCGGTGCAGGCGGGGCGAGCCGGTTTTGCGGCGCCGCGTCGATCGCTTCGTCGACCCCCATCGCCACATACCAGCGCAGCAGCGCGGCGGCGTTCTCCGTCTCGGTCATGGAAAGAGCCTAGCATCGCCGGCACAAGACTCGAAACCTCGCGGGTCTTTCGACGCCGGCCGCATTTTCTATAGTGGCGCTCGCTTGATAGGGCCGGAGCATGCAGCGCGAGCAGATGCGATACGATGTGGTGATCGTCGGCGCCGGTCCCTCCGGCCTTGCCGCCGCGATCCGCTTGAAGCAGCTCGCCGCCGCGGCCGGCAATGAGGTGTCGGTCTGCGTCATCGAGAAAGGCTCGGAGGTCGGCGCGCATATTCTCTCGGGCGCGGTGCTCGAGCCGCGCGCGCTCGACGAGCTTTTCGCGGATTGGCGGCAGCGCGGCGCGCCGCTCGACACTCCGGCGCGCGAGGACCGCTTCCTTCTCCTGACGCGCCGCCATGCGTTGCGCCTGCCGACGCCGCCGCAAATGCACAATCGCGGCAACTACATCATCAGCCTCGGCAATCTCTGCCGCTGGCTCGCCAAGGAAGCCGAGGCGCTGGGCGTCGAGATCTATCCGGGCTTTGCCGGCGCCGAGGTGCTGTTCGACGAGGCGGGCCGCGTGCGCGGCGTCGCCACCGGGGCGCAGGGCATCGGCAAGGATGGCGAGCCGACGGCGCAATTCCAGCCCGGCGTCGAGCTCATCGCCCGCGAGACGCTCTTTGCCGAAGGCTGCCGCGGCTCGCTGACGAAAACGCTCGAGCAGCGCTTTAATCTGCGCCGCGACTGCGGACCGCAAACCTATGGCATCGGCCTCAAGGAGCTGTGGGAGGTCGAGCCGCGCCAGCACCATCCCGGCCGCGTCATCCACACCATCGGCTGGCCGCTCGATGCCGCGACCTATGGCGGCTCATTCCTCTATCATCTCGATAACCGCCAGGTCGCGGTCGGCTTCGTCATCGGGCTCGACTATGCCAACCCTTTTCTCAACCCGTTCGAGGAGTTCCAGCGCTTCAAGACCCACCCGTCGATCCGCCCGGTCTTTGAGGGCGGAAGGCGCATCGCCTATGGCGCGCGCGCACTCAACGAAGGCGGGTTGCAGGCGATCCCCACGCTCTCGTTTCCGGGCGGTCTCGTCATCGGCTGTGCCGCGGGCTTCCTCAACGTCGCCAAGATCAAGGGCAACCACACGGCGATGAAATCCGGCATGGTCGCGGCGGAAACGGTGTTTCGCCGGCTCGGCGGCGATGCGAGCGCCGATTATCGCGCCGCGCTCGAAGCGTCCTGGATCTGGCCGGAGCTTCGCGCCGCGCGCAATCTCCGCCCCGGCTTCCGCTGGGGCTTGTGGGCGGGTTTGGCCTATGCCGCTCTCGACACTTATGTCTTGCGCGGCAAGGCGCCCTGGACCTTGCGCCATTCCGCCGATCATCGCCATTTGCAGCGCGCCGCCGCGGCGCGGCCGATCGCGTACCCGAAGCCCGACGGGCAGGTGAGCTTCGACCTCCTCTCCTCGGTGTTCATCTCCAACACCAACCATGCCGAGGATCAGCCGCCGCACCTGCGCCTGCGCGATCCGGCGCGCGCCATCGCCGTGAATTACGCGCTTTACGATTCGCCCGAGCAGCGCTATTGCCCCGCCGGGGTTTACGAGATCGTGAAGGAGGGCGCGGAGCAGACGCCGCGCCTGCAGATCAACGCGCAGAACTGTCTCCACTGCAAGACCTGCGATATCAAGGATCCGACGCAGAACATCGACTGGGTCGTGCCGGAAGGCGGGGGCGGTCCGAACTACCCCAATATGTGACGGAGATATGTGGCGCAGATCGTCCCGACTTGCCTGTATAATCGCCCCGCTCCATGGCCCGACCCTTGAGATGGAATTGAGTCGATGAAGGCTTGGCTTCGCGCCGCATGCCGCTGCGCCGCCTTGTCCGCCCCAGCCCTGCTGGCGGCGTGCGCCGCGGCGAAAGCCCCGCAAACGAGCATGCCGGCGGCCATGCCGCAAAGCGCGCTCGGCAGCTATCTTGCCGCGCATCACGCGCAGCTCGTCCACGATTACGGCGACGCTGCGCGGTTCCTCGACCGCGCGCTCGCCGCGGACAGCGACAATTACGATCTGGTCCGCCGCACTTTCCTGCTGCGGCTGTCCGAAGGGCATCTCGCCGACGCGGTGCCGTTGGCGCAGCGGATCGTCGCGATCGACGGCCGCAGCGGCTTGGCGGGCCTTGTCCTGCTCGACCAGGATGTGAAGGCTGGGCATTACGACGCCGCGGCGAGCGAGGCTGCGGCGATGCCGCGCGACGGCGCCTTGCGCTTCGCCGTGCCGCTGTTGCAGGCCTGGAGCGAGGCGGGGCGGGGCCGCCCAGCGCCGGCTTTGCAAGCGCTTCAGAGCATCGGCGGCCCCAATGGCCTCCAGCCGCTCGCCGATATCCATACCGCGCTGATCACCGATTACGCCGACCAGATCGACGCGGCGAGCGCCGCCTATGACAAGCTCGTTGGCGGCCCGCAAGTGCCGACCTGGCGCATCGCCGAGCTCGCGGGCAATTTCCTCGAGCGGCATGGCCGCGCGGCCGATGCGCGCAAGCTTTATCAGCGCCTCGCCGCGCAGCCGAGCACCGCCGACATGGCGCAGCAAGCGCTGGCGCGCGTCGCCCGCGGCACGGTGCCGCCGCGCATCATCGCCTCGCCCGCGGATGGCGCCGCCGAGGGCCTGTTCGATCTCGCGGGCCTGCTCAATCAGCGCGAGACCGCGGATGCGGCGCTCGTCTACGCCCGGCTCGCGCTCGATCTCTCGCCGCATTTCGCGCTGGCGCAGCTCATGGTGGCCGAGATCCGCGACAATGAAGGCCGGCAGGCGGATGCGCTGGCGCTTTATCAAGCGGTCGATGCGAAATCGCCGTTCTCGTGGCTGGCGCGGCTGCGCGCAGCGTCGGAGCTCGACGCGCTTGGCCGCACCGACGAGGCGGAGGCGCAATTGAAGGCGATGGCGGCGGAGCGCCCCGACAATGCCGAACCGCTCAGCGAACTTGGCGATATCCTGCGCTCGCACAAGCGCTTTAGCGAAGCCGCCGCCGCTTATGACAGCGCCTTGGCGCGCACGCCCCATCCCAAGCCCGCGGATTGGCGCCTCTTCTACAGCCACGGCGTCGCCTTGGAGCGCTCGGGCCAATGGCCGCGCGCCGAAGCCGATCTGAAGCACGCGCTCGCGCTGCAGCCGGATCAGCCGCTCGTGCTCAACTATCTCGGCTATTCATGGATCGACCGTGGCGAGAACCTCAACGACGCGCTCGGCATGATCAAGCGCGCGGTGGCGCTGCGCCCCGAGGACGGCTACATCGTCGACAGCCTGGGCTGGGCGTATTTCCGCCTCGGCGATTTCCCGCAAGCGACGCATTTTCTCGAGCGCGCCATCGAGCTGCTGCCCGAGGATCCGACCATCAACGACCATCTGGGCGACGCCTATTGGCGGGTCAACCGCCAGGCCGAGGCGCGCTTTCAATGGCGCCGCGCGCTGCAGTTCCAGCCCGAGGCCGACGAGGTGAAGGGCATCGAGGCGAAGCTCGATCACGGCCTTGCCGCCGCGCCCGAGCAGCGGGTCAGCGGCGGCTGATAACGCATGCCGCGCTGGTGGCAGGCGCACGCAAAGCTCAATCTCTATCTTCATGTCCTCGGCCGGCGCGCCGACGGCTATCACCTGCTCGACAGTCTGGTCGCGTTCGCCGATATCGGCGATCGCGTCGCGGTCGAGGCAGCGCCGGGGTTGAGCCTGCGCATCGAGGGGCCCTTCGCCGCTGCGCTTCAGGGTCTCGAGCATGACAATCTGATGTGGCGCGCGGCGGAGACGCTCGCGCGCCGGCTCGGCCGCACGCCCGACGCCGCCTTGCGGCTCGAGAAGAATCTTCCCGTAGCGTCGGGGATCGGCGGCGGGTCGAGCGATGCCGCCGCGACCTTGCGCGCGCTGGCGGCGCTGTGGCAGGCGCCGCTCGACGAGGAAACGCTTATCGCGCTTGGCGCGGGCCTCGGCGCCGATGTGCCGGCCTGTCTGCAGGCGCGGCCGTGCTGGCTTGGCGGCATCGGCGAGCGGATCGAGCTTGCGCCCGCGCTGCCACGCAGCGGCTTGATCCTCGCCAATCCCGGGGTGGCCCTGCCGACGCCCGCGGTGTTCAAGGCGCGGCAAGGTCCGTTTTCCGCCGCGGCGCGCTTCGGAGCAGCGCCCGCCGATGCAAGGGCGCTCGCGGCGCTGCTCGCCGCGCGCGGCAATGATCTGGTCGCCGCCGCGACCGCTCAGGCGCCCGCGATCGCCCGCGTGCTCGAAAGCCTCGCCGCCCTTCCCGGCGCGCTCATCGCGCGCATGAGCGGCAGCGGCGCCACGTGCTTCGCCTTGTTCGCCGACGCCGCGGCCGCTGAGAAAGCCGCAGGGCGTCTGCGCAGGGCGCATCCGCACTGGTGGGTTGCCGCCGGGCGCCTGCTCTGACGAAGGACGCGCCTGGCTGGCCGTCCGGGATGCCTGATGATTTAATGCGGCATGACCACGAAGCCGGACACTCAGTCACGCGCGCGCCCGCTGTGGGATGCG
>DATEKH010000181.1:0-34427 GCA_035277525.1 Allostellaceae bacterium | reverse complement strand
TTATGAAAAATATCCGCTGCAGCTTTTGACGCCGCACTCGAAATATAGCTTCCACACCCAGGGTGACGGCAAGGACAGCTTCCTCCTCAACATTCCCGACCATCGCGTCAATGTTGGCGGCTGGTATTACTGGATCATCCGTATGAACAGCACCGACGCCGCCGAGCGCGGCATCAAGAAACACGATCTCGTCAAGGTCTATAACGACCGTGGCGCCGTGCTCTGCGCGGCGCTGCCGACGGAACGCCTGCCGCGCGGCGTGTGCCATGGCTACGAGTCCTCGGCGATTTACGACCCTTTGGGCGAGCCCGGCAAATCCGTCGATCGCGGCGGTTGCCTCAACTTGCTCACGCCGGAGCGCACGCAGACGAAGACGACGCACTCGCTCGCGGGCTCGCACTCGCTGGTCGAGATCGTGCCCTGGGACGGCAAAATCGAGCACGTCTCGGCTGCCTTCGCGGGCGCGGCCGCGAGCGACACGATGCGTCGCGCGGCCGAGCTTCCCGAGCCGGTGCCGGCTCAATAGCCGAAGCCGGGAGCTCAGAGCATGGCCAAGTGGAACGTGATCATCGACGTCGCCGAGTGCACCAACTGCAATCTCTGCACGCTCGCGACCATGGACGAATATGTCGGCAATGAGTGGCCTGGCTATAGCGCGCCGATGCCGAAGCACGGCCATCGCTGGATCAACATCCTCCAGAAGGAGCGTGGCCAGGTGCCCATGGTCGATGTCGCCTATGTGCCGACCATGTGCAATCACTGCGACAACGCGCCCTGCATCGCCGCCGCCAAGGACGGTGCGATCACGAAGCGCGAGGACGGCATCGTGCTGATCGACCCGGTCAAGGCCAAAGGACAAAAGCAGCTCGTCGATGCCTGCCCCTATGGGCATATTTGGTGGAACGACGCGTTGCAGCTGCCTCAAGCTTGGCCCTTCGACGCCCATCTTCTCGATTCCGGCTGGGACAAGACGCGCAGCCACCTGTCGTGCCCCACCGGCGCGTTTCGCAGCGTGAAGCTCGAGGATGCCGAGATGGAGCGGCTTGCGCGCGAGGACGGACTCGAAGTCATGCGGCCCGAACTCGGCACCAAGCCGCGCGTTTATTATCGCAACCTCTGGCGCTACACGCGCTGCTTCATCGGCGGCTCGGTTTCGGTCAAGACCGGCGAGGTCGTGGATTGCGTCGAAGGCGCGACCGTTCGGCTTCTACACGGCGGGAAGCTCGTCGCCGAGACGACCACGGACAATTACGGCGACTTTCGCTTCGATCGGCTCGAGGAGGGCTCGGGCCGCTATACCATCGAGATCGCGGCACGCGGCCATCCGCCGCGGATTGTCGAGGCCGAGCTCGGCCAAAGTCTTTATCTCGGCGAATTGCGCATTTGAGCGGGGAACCAGCGATGTCGGATTATCTTCACAGCAAAACGCCCTCCAAGATCATCGCGATCGAGGAGCATTTCATCACGCCGCTCTACCGCCAGCACGTCACGGCCGGCGAATTCCGCAAGTTCTTCATTTCGAGCCGCAGCGAACAGCTCGGCTACGACATCCCGAAAGAGCTTCTCGATCTCGGCGAGACACGGCTGCGCTACATGGACGAGTCCGGCATCGATGTTCAGCTGCTCTCCTTCGGTCAGCCGGGGGCGCAGGGCTTCGGCGCCGAGATCGCGATCCCGATGGCGCGCGACGCCAATGAGCGTCTCTACGAGGCGATGCGCAAGCACCCCGATCGCTTCGCGGGCTTCGCCGCCTTGCCGACGGCGGACCCGGAGGTCTCGGCCCGCGAATTGGAGCGCTGCGTCAAGGAATTCGGCTTCAAAGGCGCGATGATCCATGGCCACACCCAAGGCTCGTTCCTCGACGACAAGAAATTCTGGGGCATCTTCGAGACCGCCCAGGCATTGGACGTGCCGATCTATCTCCATCCGGCAATGCCGCACCCGGACGCGATCAAGGCCTATTTCGCTCAATACGAGGAGCTGCAGGGCTCGGCCTGGGGCTTCGCGCTCGATACGAGCTGCCATTTCCTGCGCATCATGTTCGCCGGCGTCTTCGACGCCTATCCGAAGCTCAAGATCATCCTCGGCCATCTCGGCGAGGGCCTGCCCTTCGCCATGCATCGCCTTCAAGACCACACTTACCGCTCGGCCAAGCGGCGCGGCCTCAAGAAAACGGCGCTCGACTATATCAAGGACAATCTCGTCGTCACCACCAGCGGCAACTGGTACGAGCCGGCTTTCGTTTGCACCTTGTTGGCCCTCGGCATCGACAAAATTCTGTTCGCCGTCGACTGGCCCTATGAGCCCAACCGCGTCGCGCGGGATTTCCTGCAGAATCTCTCGATCAGCGACGAGGACAAGGAGAAGCTCGCGCGGCTGAACGCCGAGCGGCTCTTCAAGATGTAGGTGCTCCGGTCGAGCGTCCGTCCTATTTCTTCGAGAGTTTTGCCACTTCGTCGCGATAGGCGGCAAGCACGGCGGCGCCGTTGGGCGTGCGCTTCACCCAATCTTCGACGACGCTATCGACGCGCGCCTTCCATTTCGCCTGCTCGGCCGGAGACAATGTCGCGACGGATTGGCCCTTGGTCTCGGCGACGATCTTGCTCTCCGCCCTGTCGTCGCCATCGAGAATCTTGCCGATCGCCGTCGCCCAGGGTCCCAAGGAATTCTTGTCGATGATGGCGCGGCCTTTCTCGAGCAGTTTCGCATAAGTCTTGTTGTTCATCATCACGAAGGTGACCTCGCCGCCGAGCGGCACCTCCAAATGATTGTTCGTGACCTCCGCGAGCCGGTAGCTCCGCGTCGCCGGCCAGCCGATGACCGCGCCGTCGATCACGCCGCGATTGAGGCTCTCGTAAAGGTCGGTCACGGCGAGTGTGATCGGCGCGACGCCCAGCTGATGCATTGTATCCGACAACAACCGGCTCTGGACGCTGAGCTTCAAGCCGCCGATGTCGGCGAGATTATGAATCGGCTTTTTGGTATGGACCACGACGTTCGGAAACACCATCAGCGTCAGCGGCTTCACCTGCTGCCACTCGCTCGTCAAGAGGCCGCGCTCATAGACATGCCACAGGGCGACCGTACCGATCGTGGCGTTGGGCGTCTCGAAGGGCAGCGAGGCCACGGAGGTTTTCGGGAACTGGCGCGAGATCGGACCGAGGAGACCGAAGGCGAAATCGGCGACGCCGTTCAGCACGCGATCATAAATCTGCGGAAATTGGCCGAGCGCCGGGCCGGGATAATGCTGCACACGGAACATCCCGGCCGCTTCCTGATTCACCTTGGCGATCCAGGGCTCGATGATCTGCTTCGAGACGTCGCCGGTGGGCGAGCCGGGATTGGCGAATTTCAGCACCGGCTCGGCCGCGCGACTCCTGACGGGCGCAATCGCCACGCTGGCCGCGACCAGAACTGCGGCGATGATCTTCTGCTTCATGTGTGTTCCCTTCCCCCTTTTGCCGGCGCGGCCGCGTTGGCCTGATAAGGGCATGCGCCGCGCTTGTCAACGCGCTGCGGCATTTGGTCATGATGCGATGCTCGAGAGCTCGCGCCGACTGGCAAGCTTAGGCGACGGTGATGTAGCCGGCGATGTCCGCGCGCTCGACGCGGCCGATCACCGCGCGCACCGCCACCCGGCGGGCAGCGAGTGCGTCGAGCAGAGTTGCAAGCCGCCCCTCGCGCACCGCGATGAGAAGTCCGCCCGAGGTTTGCGCGTCGGCGAGAAGCAGGCGCTCGGTCTCGCCAAGCCGCGCGGCAAAGCGCACGGCCGGCGCTGCAAAATCGAGATTGCGGCGCGTGCCGCCCGGACAGAGCCCTTCGGCAAGATAGGCCTCGATTCCGGCAAAGAACGGCACCTTGTCATAAGCGAGCGCGGCGCCGAGCGGCCCACCCGCCGCCGCGCTCGACGCACGCAAAATATTTCCGAGATGGCCCAGCAAGCCGAAGCCGGTCACATCCGTGGCGGCGCTTACTCCCGTCTCGATCATGGCCTCGGAGGCGGCGCGATTGAGCGTTGCCATGGCGGATACCGCTTCCGTCAGCCCCTCGCGCGACAGCTTTCCGCGCTTCGCCGCGGTCGTCAGCACGCCAGTGCCGATCGGCTTCGTCAGAACGAGCATATCGCCGGCGCGCGCGCCGGCATTGCTGACGATGCGCTGGGGATGCGCCGTACCGGTAACGAAGAGACCGAACTTCGGCTCTTCGTCGATGATCGAATGTCCGCCGGAAATGGCGATACCAGCTTCGCCGCAGATCGCCGCCGCCCCCTCGAAAACACGTGCCAGCGCGTCGTGGCCCAGCGTCTCCATCGGCCAGGCGACGAGCGAGAGCGCGCTGAGGGGCTGCGCGCCCATGGCGTAGATGTCGCTGAGCGCGTTCGCCGCCGCGATGCGGCCGTAATCATAGGGATCGTCGACGATCGGCGGAAACACATCGACGGTCTCGATCAAGGCAAGCTCATCTGATAGGCGGATGACGGCGGCGTCGTCGCTCGTCTCGTGACCGATGAGAACGCGCGGATCGTCGGATGCAGGAAGGCGCGCGAGCGCCGCGCGCAGATCCGCCTGGCCGATCTTGGCGGCGCAGCCAGCGGAGCGCGCGAGCGAGGTGAGCGGCACCGGAGAGATCATACGAAACAAGATTAGCGCCACCCTCGCGTCCATGCCATACTTGAGGCGTCAGCCCAAAGGCCCCGCGATGAAGATCCTCATCCAATATTGCGTCAGTTGAGGCTATGAGCGTCACGCCCTCCGTGTGAGGGAGAAGCTCATGCAGATTGCGGGCGCTGATGTCGAGCTGGTGCGCGGCAGCGGCGGGGTTTTTGACGTGACCGTCGATGGTGCGCGCCGCTTCTCCAAGCACGAGCTCGGCCGCTTTCCTACCGACGACGACATCGCGGCAATCGCCAAGAGGTGAGCGCGATCGGCCTTCGCCAACCGCGGAGCTTAGCGCCACGGATCGATTGGAACGGTCGTTTGGTGGCGTGCGCCGAAGATCTTCCATGCGCCCTGGGTCTCGCCGCCGGTGACCACGACATTGATCTCTTTCGCCTCGAACATCCGGACGATCTCGTCGGGCTTCGCCTTCAAGCGCGTGGCATAGGGCTCGACGCCCGCGACCGCGAGCGGGTGCAGCAGGGTCTGCACCCATTGCTCATCCCAATATTCGCGCGCCGGGAGCCGGGCATTGTTGGCGCACCATTCGACGAGTTGCTGCCTTGTCGTGACGCCCTTGCCGGCGAAGAGGCGCGCCACGATCGGGTCCATCACGAGCAGCGGCGGGAAATGCTCTCCGGCCGCGAGGCAACGCCGCATCTTCTCTTCCCACGTCTCGCGCGGCCCGTAGCCTTCCTGCATATAACGTGCGCCCATGAACACGCTGACGGCGTTATCGGTCGGCTTCATCCCTTTGCTCACATGAAGCGGTTCCCACGGGCTCCGCTCTTCGTTCTCGGCAAAGCAAAAGCTGTAAGCCAGCGGATTGCCGAGGGTGCCCATATAGGTTTCGTCCGGCACCGATCCGCCTTGAAGATTCTGCGACAGGAGCTGGTAAGCGCGCCCGATCGTCACATTGGCATGGCTATAGGGCCCCATCGCGCCGATGCCGCAATTCATCCCGAGCTCGTGGCGGATCGGGCCATTCACCACGGCAATGTTGGTCATCGAGGTGGTGCTCGACGATTTCGCGGTAAAGCCGGTCGCAGCGAGCGCCAGGATGACCGGAAAATATTCGGGCTTCGCTCCGGCCATCACCGCGTTCACGGCCACTTTCTCAACCGTGTACTCCCAATACTCGCGGAACGAGGTGGGGCTCATGCGGCCCACCACCTTATCGGGTGGGTGACTCGTGCCCTTGAGCATCGCCGCGACCCGCTCCTCGGTTGGCAGCACGATCGGCAGATAATCGGTCCAGTGATTGTCGATGAAGAGCTGGCGCAGAGTCTCTTCGCTGTCGGGCGAGAGCAGGCGCGGCGTCGAGCGTTCGAAGGACAAGCCCTTGAGGTCGGTCTCGTCGAGCGGATGCGTCAGCCCCTCGAGCACCTCCTGCATGAAGGGGCGCTTTGTGACCGGATCGACGCCCTCGATATAAGCGCGCAGCTCGCTTGCGGATTTATCGACGACCGGCTGCGGCACGAAGACCTGGCGCGTGGTCGGCATGCCGTTCGCCTGCGCCGTCGCCTTCACCAGCCGCGCGAAGACATGCGTGTGCACGGCGATGCTCGGGACGCCCTGCTGCTCCAAGGCCATTGCGAGCCCGACGACCGTCGGGCAGCAGGTGCTTCACAAACCGACGCCGAGAATCGCGGCGTCGCCCTCCGATGCGATCTTGCTGCGCATCTCCGCATCATCGACCCAGCTTTGTTTCGGCCTGATGACGCGCGTTTCGACCGAGGGAAGGTGCTGCGCGAACCAGCTGCGCAGCTCGCTCATGAATGTCTCGGAATTGTCGAACAGGCAATCGACCAGCCAGACCCGCTTGCGGTCGAGGCTCTCCGGTCGCGGCGCCAGACGCTTGCCGGTCACCTTGGGCGGATAGCCGCGCGGATCGTGGACGGTGACGAGCGCCATTCTCATTCCCCTCGCCAGCGATTATCGCGCAGGTAATGGTGGACGGCAATGGCCGCCGTTGCGGCTTCGCCCGCCGCCGCCGCGGCGCGACCCGGCCAGCCCACGCGCACCGCACCAGCCGCAGCAAGCCCCGGCAGAATGGTGCGCATCGCCCCATCGGTGAGGATGGCACCATCGTTATCCCGCACCGCAGGCGGCGCCAGCGCCCCATTCGGCGCGAGGCCGACAAAGACGAAGACGCCCGAAGCCCCGATCTCTGTCCCGTCCTTGAGGCGCACAGCCTCGACCGCGGTGTTGCCGAGGATTTCCGTCACCTCCGTTTCCGGGCGCAGCTCGATCTTCGGCTGCGCCGCGACCGCATCGCCATAGGCCTTCTGGGCCGTGATCGATGCGCCGCGATGCGCTACCACGACCTTTGCCGCGGCATCAGCCAGCACCAGCGCTTCTTGCAATGCCGAATCGCCGCCGCCGACCACGACCGCGACCTTGCCCTTGAGCAACGGCGCATCGCAGCTCGCGCAATGGCTAACGCCTTTGCCGAAAAGCCGCTCCTCGCCGGGCACGCCCAGCGTCTTGAGGCCGGCGCCGGTGGCGAGGATCACGGCGCGCGCCTCGATCGCGCCACCATCCCCGGTCGCGGCGTGCCAAATCTCGTCGCCCTGCTTGAGACGAATGAGTTCGGTCATCCTGAGCTCGGCGCCGGCGGCGGTCGCCTGCTCCTGTGCGATCGGACAAAGATCGTAGCCCGGAATGCCGTCGGGAAACCCGGGATAGCCATCGACTTTGGCGATGCTCAGCAACTGCCCACCCAAAACATCGCCCGTGACCAGCACAGTGCTGCGCCCGAGCCGCGCGCTGGTCAGCGCCGCGCTCAGTCCGGCGATGCCGCTGCCGGCGATCAGGACATCAACGCGCATCGCTTCGAAAGAAGCCCCTTCGACGAAGTCACGCGGAGGATGCCGCTCTCAATCGTTGACGTGATCATGTCCGCCGAGACGGCCGGGACGCCAATAGCCTTCGGCATAAATCTGGCTGCGCTCAAAGCCGCGCTCGAGCAAGGCGTGGCGTTGGGCGCGGACATTGCTGGTCTCGCCGATGACGATGGCGTGACCCTTGCCCGGTGGAAGGGTGAAGCCGGAGAGCGCCTTCAAGAGCAGGTCGCTCGGACCCGGATCGTTGCCGTCGCGCAGCAGCCATTGCAAATGAAGATCGGCGCCGGTTGTAACCGGAAGCTTATCCGTCGGCGTTCCGATCTCGATGAATGCATAACCCGGCGCCCCCTTGGGCAGAGCCTCCGCCAAGGCGAAAATCGCCGGGATACAGGTCTCGTCGCCGACGAAAAGATGCCAATCCGCCGCGGGAGCAAGTGCGATCCGTCCGCGCGGTCCGCGAACGTCGATGCTGTCGCCCGGCTTTGCCGCAAGACACCAGGTCACGCCCGGCGTCGCATGGCCATGAAGGACGAAATCGACGTCGATCACCTGGCTGGCCGGGTCGTAGCGCCGGATCGTGTAGTGGCGCCGTGCTGGATCGCCGCCCGTTTGCGGAATTTGCAACACGATCTCCTGGGCGGGCTTGGGCGAGAATTCCTCGAGCCCGTTCCCGGTCAATTGCACCCGCCGCATATGCGGGGCGATATCGAACGCGCCAAGAACGCGGAGCGTCCAGGGCCGGCCGCGCCGACGTTCGAGCTCGGCTTCGCTGAGGACCGGCCGGCGGATCGGTTCTTCGCCTTGGCTGCGCATGTCGTCGGGATGAGCCACCTTCTTCTCCTCGTTCTGCGATCTTCGGCGCCGGGCATCGTCGATGCAACGACGACGCGCCGAATGTGTTCCTAGGATCCCTTATTCGAGAGGCCGAGTATCTCGGCCGTCGCGCGGTTGAGGATCTCCGCAATCCGCCGCGCCTCAGCCGGATCGCAGCCGCGCTTGCGCTTTAGCGCATGCTTTAGCGTGCGGCGAGCGCGGTGAAGATCATCCGCGGCGCGAGGATCGGCATCATCGAGCCCGGCGAAAGCCTCGCGCACCTCGTCCATCCGCCCGCCAATGCGGCTGAGCGCGTCGAGGATCGCGTCAGCGTTGACGCGGTTGCTGTCGAGGTGCGCGCGGCCCGTCTCGGTGATGCGATAGAGCTTGCGATGACCCTCGGGCTCGACCGCGGCGTAACCGATCTCGTCGAGATAGGTCAGCGCCGGATAGATCACGCCCGGGCTTGGCGCGTAAAAGCCGCCCGACCGCTCCTCCAGCGCGCGGATAAGTTGGTATCCATGCGCCGGCCGCTCCTCGAGCAGCGCCAGGACGACCAGTTGCAAATCGGCCGAGGAAAGCTTGCGGGCACCAGGTAGCCCGCCGCTGCCTGAACCCCAAAAGCCACGCCCGCGCCCAGCGTGATGCAGGCCGTGCCAACCGCCATGTCTGCCCGACGCGTCCATCGAAGCGCCAACCTATGTTCGATCAGAAAACATATCTTACGATAATCTGGCTTTGCCCTATTTGCAAGGCTCGCGGTGACGGAGACCCAAGAAAGAAAGACAGCAGGCGGGCGAAAGCGACGCAGCCTTCTCTGCGACTGCCGGTCACCGCGCCAAAGGCTTCAGACCTCTCCCTCATATGCTCGGCGGCGCGGTTTCCGTCTCGTACTAAGCTAGCGGCACTGCGATGAAGGACCGCCCGCGCTCGTGGCGAGAGAGGTGAACTCATGAGTTGGATCGACCTTCTCGGGTATGCGGCATCGCTCGCCGTCTTCGCCACCTTTTGCATGCAAACCATGGTCCCGCTGCGCGTGGTTGCCCTTGGCAGCAATGTCTTGTTCAGCTGCTATGGTTATTTCGGGCATGTCTATCCCGTGATGATTCTCCACCTGGTCCTGTTTCCGATCAACGTCATCCGTCTCACCCAGGTCCATCGGCTCGTGCGCACGACGCGGTCGGCTTCGGCCGCCGGGCTGTCGATGGATAATGTCCTGCCATTCATGCGGCGACGCGCGCTCGCGGCGGGCGAAACCGTCTTCCGCAAGGGTGATTTCGCCGACCGCCTTTACTACATCGGCAGCGGCAATCTCGAGATCAAAGAGCTCGGGATCGAACTCTCGGCCAAGGACGTGTTCGGGGAAATCGGGATTTTCGCGCCCGACCACAGGCGCACGGAAACGGTCGTCTGCGTTACCGATTGCGAATTGTTCGAGCTGGCTGAAGATAAGGCAAAGGAACTCTATTTCCAGAATCCGTCATTCGGATATGCCGTCATTCGCCTCATCATCATGCGGCTGCTCGAGAACTCTCGTCGCGTTGCGGGAGCGGGGTGACAATGTACGGCAAAGCATGATCGAGGGCCGCTCGCTTCGGGACGCCCGCCACCAAAGGCGTCCCATTGGGTCTCTCGGCGCGATCGGCAAACTCGACGGCAGGCGTAGGCCTGTCCATAATAGATAAGGGGAGGGGCGGAATATGTCGAGCGATTCTACAAGCGCCACAATCGCCGCCTCGCCGTCGACCTCGCCCACTGAACACGTCGAATATGCGCGGCTCCTTCGGCGCGTCGACTTGTTTGCCGGGCTCGACCGCGTGTCGCTGGCGAAGCTCGCGGCACATCTCGAGCCGCTGTCCTTTCCGGCACGTGCGACCATCTTCCGTCAGGGCACCGTGGGTGATGCCTTTTATCTGGTTGCCAGCGGATCGGTCGGCGTCTATGCGGCGGATCGAAGCGGCACGACCGAAGTCAAAGTGAAAGAGCTTCAGCCGGGCGAACCGTTCGGCGAGATGGCTCTGCTCAACAACATTCCAAGAACCGCCTCGATCAAGGTCGAAACCGATTGTCAGGTCTTGCGGCTCGATCGCAGCTGCTTCGTCGATCTGGTGCGCGAGCAGCCCGGCGTTGCATTGGCGATCGCGGCGACGCTCAGCCGCCGCCTTGCCGATATGCTGGATCAGCCAGGCGGAAAGGACGCCGCGGCAGCCGCGATTGCAGAGCCCGCGAACGATTTGACTCCCAACGCGACGATGGACTCGATGACCGCCGCGAAAGCCGCTGCTGCCGCCGCTGCAGTGCGGCCGCGGTGGCGGCCCGGCCGAACCGGCCTGTCCCTCGCTGCCTCGGCCCTCATTCTCGCACTCGGCTGGATGTCGCCCGTGCCGCACGGATTGAGCATGGTCGCTTGGCATGGGCTTGTGATGTTGCTGGCGATCCTGCCGCCCTTGGTCCTCGATGCGCTGCTCGAAGGAGTCTTGGCGCTTCTCCTGGCTTGCGGCTGGGTGCTATCGGGTGTCACAAGCGCGGCAGAAGCGCTCTCCGGCTTCGCCAGTGCCAGCTGGGTGTTGGTCGTCGCCGTCCTCATCATCGGCGCTGCGATCACGCAAACCGGCGTACTTTATCGGCTGGCTTTGCTGACGATCACGCATATGCGCGGGGGTTTCTTTGGCGAGGCCACCGCGCTTGCCACGGCGGGCCAGCTGATGGGTCCGGCGGTGCCTAATGCAACGAGCCGCATCATCATCATCGCGCCCATGCTGCGCGAGCTCACCGAGGCTTTGGGTTATGCGCCCAAATCCAAGGCCGCGGCCGGACTTGCGATGGCAGTCCTCATCGGCTTCGGGCAGATGGCAGCCACGACTCTCACGACGGCGACCACAGCCGTACTGGTCGCGGCGATTCTTCCGGCACAGGTGCGTGGCGAGATCAACTGGATTACTTGGACGATCTATGGGTTGCCGTTCAACATCATCCTCTTCGTCGGGATGCTTGGAACGATATTCTGGCGCTATCGGCCGGATGGCGGCGAAAGGAGGCCTTCAGCAGAGCGTGTCAGGTCTCTCGCTCTCCAAAGCGCCTTGCTCGGCCCGATGTCGAGCGACGAGAAGATTGCTCTGTGGGTCGGGATCGGGTTGTTGGCCGGATTTATCACGCAACCGTTTCATCACGTCCATCCGGGTTGGGTCGCCATCATCGCCGTTGCGTTGCTATCGGTGACGCGCGTCGTCTCGGTCAATACTTTGCGTGCCGTCAACTGGAACTTCGCGTTGCTGTTCGGCATTCTCATCAGCCTCGCGACCGTATTTAGCCATACCGGGCTCGATCGCTGGGTTGCCGAGGGCGTCGCCGGCGCGATGGGCAGCTTGTCCGCATCGCGCGTTGCTTTCGTCGTCGTCTTGTCGGTTTTCTGTTTCGGTGTGAGCTTCGTCCTTCGGTGGCAGGCGGCGGCTCCGCTGGTCACGATTGCGCTCGCCCCTGTTGCCAGCAGCGCCGGAATCCATCCCTATATCGTTGGCCTTCTTGCCGTGGTGGCGTGCAACGGCTTCTTTTTGCCCTATCAGAGCACGACTTATCTCGCGCTCGATGCGGGCACCAGCGGGAAGCTTTTCACGCATGCGCAAGCGCTGCCAACCGCGATCGCCTTCGCCGTTTGGACCGTGATCGCGGCCGCATTGAGCGTACCGGCGTGGCGGCTCATGGCGCTGATGTAAGGCGGCTCGAGAAGCGTGTCTCGGCGTCGTGACTTTGCGGGAATTTTGGACGAGACAGGGCAAGAGGAAATGACAGTTAGTGAATGGGTGCCCGCCATGATCGGTGGCGGCGGCGGTATCCCGGTCGGTCTCTTCGGCGAAGATGACGCATGAGCGCCAGCGAAGCCTCGGTTCTGATCGTGGGCGGGGGACCCGTCGGACTGGCGCTTGCGGCTGATCTTGGCTGGCGCGGCGTCGACTGCATTGTCGTCGAGGAAGGCGACGGTACTATCGATCATCCGCGCGCCAACACCGTGAACTCGCGCACGATGGAATTTTGCCGCCGCTGGGGTGTCGCAGAGGAGGTGCGGAATGCCGGTGCGCCGCCCGACTTTCCATCAACGGTTCTCTATCTCACCAGCCTTCAGGGATACGAGCTGGCGCGGATCGAGCGCCCCACCTATGGAGGCGGCGATCGAGGCCGGTTGCAGCCGCTCCTCACCTCCCCACAGCGCTCCGAGCGCTGCAACCAGCTGTTCTTCGACCCGATCATGCGCAAGCTCGCCGAGCGCATGCCCTCGGTCACTCTGCGTTATCGGCGCCGGTTCGAAGGGTTCGAGGAGAGAGACGGGGGCGTCATCGCGACGGTTCGCGATCTCGCTGGTGATCGGATCGAGACGATCGCAGCGCAGTACCTCGTTGCTTGTTGTGGCGGCCGCAGCATGGTGCCCAAGGCACTCGGATCTCGATGGGAGGGCGATCCGGTCGTGGACTACCATCTCAATGTATTCCTGCGCATTCCCCGGCTTTGGGAGCGCCACGACAAGGGCAAGGCCGCGTTCTATTTCTTCCTCAACCGCCAGGGCAACGATCCGAGCCTCATTGAGCTCGACGGCGACACGCTCTGGCGGCTTGGCATTCGCCTCGGCAGAGAGCATATCGCGCCCGAGCAGGTCGATGTTGCCGGCATTATCAAGGCCGTCATAGGCGACGGCATTCCTTACGAGATTATCTCGTCCCTGCCATGGACGCAGCGCAGCGTGGTCGCGGATAAGTGGCAGCGCGGGCCCGTGCTGCTCGCCGGCGATGCCGTCCACCAGCACGGCCCGTCGGGCGGGTTCGGCATGAACACCGGGCTCGGAGATGCCGTCGATCTCGGCTGGAAGCTCGACGCACGGCTTGCAGGCTGGGGCGGAGCCACGCTGGTTGAAAGCTACGAGATGGAGCGCAGGCCGGTCGCGAAGCGCGTCGTCAACGAGGTGCGCGAAAATCAGGACGCGATCGTCGGCGAACCAGAACTCGCGATCCTCGAGGAGCCTGGGCCCCGCGGCGACGCGCTCCGCAAGCATATCGGAGAGGAGATCGTCCGGCGGCGCACCCGCGTCTACATCTCGGATGGCATCGCGCTCGGCTATCGCTATGACCCTTCGCCCATCGTCGTCCCCGATGGAACGCCTGCGCCGAAGGATAGCGTCGTCGAATATGTGCAGACGAGCCGCCCGGGCTCGCGCGCGCCGCATGCCTGGCTCGCTGAAGGCCGTTCGACCATCGACCTCTTCGGCAAAGGCTTCGTGCTGCTCGCATTCGCCGGCGCGGCGGACGAAACCGAGGGGCTTGCATCCGCCGCATCCTCTCGCGCGATGCCGCTTGACGTGGTTCGGATCGATGATCCCTCGATCGCCGCGCTCTACGAGACGAAGCTGGTGCTGGTGCGCCCGGATGGTCACGTCGCGTGGAGAGGCGACGCCGCGCCAGCGGATCCGCAAGCGATCGTCGATCGGGTTCGCGGTGGGTGATGACGGCGTTTGGCGGAGAGGACGTTCTGCTCGGCATCCGAGCCTTCTCTTTCCGGCAACCAACCGCCCTCACGAGGGTGGCACGATTCTAGCGCTTTGTCCGCGCTTCCCAACGGGGCTTAAAGCAATCGAGAAGAAGCAGAACCACCACACCCGCGCCGAGCGTGATCGCAAGGTCGCTCGCATGCAGCGGCCCGAACCGGAACAGATGGCTCGCGACGGGCCACGCCAGCGTGAGCGCGAGAATGCCGACGACCCCGGCGAGGACGTATTTGAGGGCGGTGTTCGGTCGAGCGAACGCCGCAACGAGCGATGCGCTAAAACTCCGGTTAACGAAGATCAGCGCGACGATTGCTGTCGTCAACGAAAAGAACGCCAGCGCCCTTGCTTCCGTCTCCGGCATTCCCCGACGATAGGCAACGACATAGATCCCGGCCACCAGCACGAAAGCAAGCACGCCTTGGAGCACGCTCCACCCAATCAGGCGCCCGGAGAACAACGGCTCATCCGGCGCGCGTGGCGGACGCCGCATGATGTCCGCTTCCTCGATCTCGGCTTCGAACACCAGCGTGCAGACCGGATCGATCACCATTTCGAGAAAGGCAATGTGGATCGGGCTAAAGATGATCGGGAGGCCGAGGACGAGCGGCAACAGCGCAAGCCCCGCGATCGGAACATGCACCGCGAAGATGAACTCCATCGCCTTGCGCAAATTGTCATAGATCCGCCGGCCCAGCCGGACGGCCTTCACGATCGAGCCGAAATCATCGTCAAGCAGAACAATGGACGACGCCTCACGCGCCACGTCGGTGCCGCGCCCGCCCATGGCGATGCCGATATGGGCGGCCTTAAGGGAGGGCGCGTCGTTGACACCGTCGCCGGTCATGGCGACGATCTCGCCGCATGCTTTGAGCGCGTGGACGATGCGCAGCTTCTGCTCGGGCATGATACGGGCGAAGACGGTCACCTCTCGCACCCGGGCGGCGAGGTCGGCGTCCGAGCACTTCTCGAGCTCCTCTCCGGTCATCAGCTGCGATCCCTCGAGCCCAGCCCGCTTGGCGATAGCGCGCGCCGTCGTCGGGTAATCCCCGGTAATCATGACGACACGAATACCCGCCGACCTACATTCGGCGACGGCGGCCGGCACGCTCTCGCGCAGCGGATCTGCCAGACCAACCAACCCCAAAAACTCGAAGTCAAAGCGTTGCGGATTATCCGGCAGGCTCATGCCGGCGAACCGCGCGCGCGCGACGCCGAGCACGCGCAAGCCTTCGGCCGCCATCCTATCCACCGCTCGCTTGATCTCGGCCAGCTCTCCGGCAGTCGAACGGCAGAGTTTTGCAATCGCCTCGGGAGCGCCTTTCGATGCGATCGCGAAACTTTCTCCATTCCGCCAGGCCTGCGTAACCGCCAGCAATTCGGGGCGAAGGCCATAGGCGCGCACCAGCACGCCGGATGCAGCCATATTGTTGCCCAACCGCGCCCCCAACTCGTGGAAAGCCTTTTCCATCGGATCGAAAGGCTCGGGCGCGCTCGCGAGGATTCCGAAGCGCAGCAATTCGGCGAAGGCCGGCCCCAATATGCTCCCTTGCCTGACCGCGTGGACGCTTCCGTCGTTCAGGCGCAGCTCGGCAATCGACATGCGGTTAAGCGTGAGCGTGCCGGTCTTGTCCGTGCACAGAACGGTAGCCGACCCCAATGTCTCGATCGCCGATGCGCGGCGCGTGAGCACGCGAGCACGCGAGATCCGCCATGCGCCCATCGCCATGAAGACGGTGAGCACGACCGGAAACTCTTCCGGCAACATGGACATGCCGAGTGCAATACCTGCCAATACCGCGTCGAGCCAGCTACCGCGAAAAAGCCCGTACAGCACGACGGCGAGCACGCTCACCCCGCCCCCGACGAGCGCAAAGAGCCTCACCAATTTTTGCGTCTGCGCCTGCAACCGCGGCGGCTCCGTCCCAAGCAAACTCAAGGACTGGCCGATCTTGCCGATCTCGCTGCGCACGCCGGTGGCTGTGACCTCGCCAATCCCTGTGCCTCGCACCACGAGCGCACCGGAGAAGACGAACGGCAGGTCGTCGCCCCCCGGCCGCGCCGCCGCCGCAGCGGCTCTGGCGCGCGGCACTTTGCGGACGGGCACCGATTCGCCGGTCAGCAACGATTCGTCGGCTTGCAAGTCGGTTGCCTGCAAAAGCACGGCATCGGCCGGGACGCGGTCGCCTTCGGCGAGCACAACCAGATCGCCGCGCACCACCTCGCGGCCAGCGATGCGCTTGCGCAAACCGTCGCGAATTACCAGCGCGCGCGGGCTGGTGAGATCGCGCAGCGCTTCGAGCACACGCTCGGTGCGCGTCTCCTGCACAACCGTGACGACGATCGAAAACATGGCAAAAGCGAGGAGGATGAGCGCCTCCTGCAAGTCGCCCAGCGCGAGATAGACGGCGCCACCGCCCGCCAGCAACGCGAGCATTGGCTCGCGCATGACCTCCAGAACGATGCGAAACGGGGTCCGTCGTCCGGCTCGTGGCAGCTCGTTATAGCCCTCACGCTTGAGCCGGGCCTGCGCCTCGGTTTCGCTCAAGCCCGCCGCCACGGCAGCAGATGAAGCGTCCTCAGTCATTATCATCGATGATGCTACGCCAATGGACCGCACCCACGGCGCGCCGGCTCGCGGACGTCATATCTGCGCGAAGGCGGACCGCTATTGCACCAGCGGCGAAAACGCGGCATCGAGTTCGACCCCCGTAAGCTGCGCTTGGCCGGCAAGCAATTGGACATATTGCTTGAGCGCGATGCGCTCGACGCTCTCGCTCAAGCGCGCAGCAATGCGTTCGCGCACCGCCTCGAACGGCAAAACCTCTCCCTCGACGCGTTTGTCGATGGCGACAATATGGAATCCGTGGCGTGTCTTGACGAGGCGCGGCAGGATGCCGATCCAGCGATCGGCGAACAGCGCGGCGTCGAATTCGGGCACGGTGTCGCCGCGACCGATTTGGCCGAGATTGCCGCCGTGGAGGCTCGAGGGACAATTGGAGAGGGTGAGCGCATAGGCCTCGAACTCGTCGGGCGCGGCGAGCAGCTGCGCCAAGGTCTCCTCGGCCTGGCCGCGAATCAGCTCCAGGGGGCTGCCCGGCGCCACCTGAAACAGGATGTGCCGTGCGAAGACAAGATCGCCGCTGCGGAACTCCGCAAGATGCGCCTCGTAATAGCGCCGGCACTCCGCCTCGCCAGGCGCGGGCGTCGCCACCTCGGCCTCGAGCAGGTGCTCGATGCCCCGGCTCACCGCATCGTCGTCCTCGGCCTCGGCTGTGACGAACCCCAGCGCCACCGCGCGCTGGCGCAACAATTCGCGCACCACGGCGAGCTCGGGCGTCGGCCAATCGGCCGCGTCGACCGCGACGCCGTTCACCGAAATCGTGGGTTCCGGGGTGCTCATCTCACAGCGTCGGCCGGCGCGTGCGCACCAGCTGATAGGGGCGAACGACATAGGCGAGCGCGCCGACGCCGCTCCAGATATGGATCATGCGCGTGAAGGGCGAGACGAGGAAAATCGTGAAGCCCAGGAAAATGTGCAAGCGATAGACCCAGGGCGTGCCGATGAGCAGATCGGCGACGCCGCCCTGGAAGGTGACGATGCCTTTTACGTAGGCGACCATGACACCAAACATGGAGCCGTCCATGTGCGCGGCCGAAAGCGGCACAGTGGCGAGGCCAAGCGCCAGCTGCAGCCACAGCATGGAGATGACGGCGATGTCCCATTTGCGGCTGTTACGCCGGATGCGCGGATCGCCGAGCCTGCGATGCATGAGGAGCGAGAGCCCGATGATCGCGACGAGCCCGGCGATGCCGCCTGCGACCATGGCGATGAGCTGGTGCTGCGCCGGATCGAGCGCCCAGCGGATCGCCCAATCGGGCGTCAGGAACCCGACGAAGTGCCCGGCGATGACGACCAGCACGCCGTAATGGAAGAGGTTCGAGCCCCAACGCAGCTCCCGCTTGCGCAAGAGCTGCGAGGAATCGCTCTTCCAGGTATAGGGCTCGCGGTCGAAGCGGATGAGGCTGCCGAGCAGCAGCACCGCGAGCGCGAGATAAGGGTAGATCCCGAAGAGGAATTCGTTTGCGTAGATCGTCCAGCTCATGCCATCCACCTCATCGAGTCTCGCGGGGCCCGCCCGGCGCGAAAGCCGGTTCCTCGCGCCAATCGCGGTCGAGATCCTCGCGTTCGTCGGCAGCGAGCGCGGCAGCTTTGGCGTCGAGTCCCTTCTCGCCGATCATCCGGAGCAACGCCTCGAACACTGCGCTATAGGGGCTGCCGCGGCGGATCAGCGCCTCGCCGACCGCACGCAGGATATGCGCGCAATCGCCCAGCATGTCGCTTGCCTCGGCCATGTCCCGGCAGCTCAGATACTCGAGTACGACGGGCAGGAAATCCGGCAGCTCCTTGGCGGTAAGCGCGAAGCCCGCCCGCGCATAGACGGATTTGAGCTCGACCATCGCCTCGCCGCGGTCGCGTGCATCGCCATGGACATGCTCGAACAAATGCAGCGAGGTCGCGCGGCCGCGGTCGAACAGGCCGACGTAGCGCTCCTCGGCCCAAAGCGGATCGGCCGCAGCGATGAGCTCTATAAGGCCCAGCACCGCCGCGCGCTCGGGCGCTCCGATGAGGGCCGAGCCGCGAACCGCCTCGGCGATCTCGGGCAGGGCCTCGCGCAGCGCCGGGCCCGGATAGGCGAGAAGCGCGCCGAGCGCGCGCAGCACGATCATCCCCGGGTCGCCTGCCATCTCGCCTCCCCTCATTTGTCCAAGAGACGGATCGGCATCATCTTGCGCCGGCCCATCTTGCCGCCGAAGAGGCTCGATTTGGGTTCGCCGGAATCGCAGCCATTGCCGAAGGAAAAGCCGCAGCCGCCGCGCAGATCATAGGCGTTCTCCGCCTCCTCGCGATGCGACGTCGGAATGACGAAACGGTCCTCGTAATTGGCGATGGCGAGATAGCGGTGCATCTCCTCGACCTCGGCGAGGCTCAGTCCCGCTTGCGCGAGCACGGCCATGTTGTCGCCCTCGCCGAGCTGGCGGCCGCGATAAAAGGCGCGCATCGCGAGGAGCCGCTCGAGCGCCGAGACGATCGGCGCCTCGGCGCCAGCGGTTAAGAGATTGGCGAGATAGCGCACCGGAATGCGCAGCGAGCGGATGTCGGGCAGCTCTCCCGCCACACCGATCGTCCCGGCATTGGCATGCGACTGAATGGGCGACAGCGGCGGCGCGTACCACACCATTGGCAGGGTGCGGTATTCCGGATGCAGGGGGAACGCGATCTTCCACTCGACCGCCATCTTGTAGGCTGGAGAGCGCTTTGCGGCCTCGAGCCAGGGCTCGGGCACGCCGTCGGCGCGCGCCTGCGCCTCGATCTTCGGGTCGTTGGGATCGAGGAACAGCGCGAGCTGCGCCTCGTAGAGATTTTCCTCGTCCTCGACGCTCGCCGCAGCCTCGATGCCGTCGGCGTCGTAGAGCAGCACGCCGAGATAGCGGATGCGCCCGACGCAGGTCTCGGAGCAGACGGTGGGCTGACCCGCCTCGATGCGCGGATAGCAGAAAATGCATTTCTCCGCCTTGCCGGTGGTCCAGTTGTAATAGATCTTCTTGTAGGGACAGCCCGAGACGCACATCCGCCAGCCGCGGCACTTGTCCTGGTCGATGAGGACGATGCCATCCTCCTCGCGCTTGTAGATCGAGCCGGAAGGGCACGATGCGACGCAACTCGGATTGAGGCAGTGCTCGCAGAGCCGCGGCAGATACATCATGAAGGTGTTTTCGAACTGGCCGTAAATGTCCTTCTGGATGTCCTCGAAATTGTAGTCCTGCGAGCGCTTGGAAAACTCGCCGCCCAGAATCTCCTCCCAGTTGGGGCCCCACTCGATCTTCTCCATGGTGCGCCCGCTGACCAGCGACATCGGCCGCGCCACCGGGGCTGTCGGCAGCTCGGGCGCGGTCTGGAGATACTCGTAATCGAAGGTGAAGGGCTCGTAATAATCGTCGATCTCGGGAAGGTTCGGGTTTGCGAAGATGTTGGCGAGGATCGCCCATTTGCCGCCCTGCTTCGGCACGATCTTGCCGTTGCGCTTGCGCTTCCAGCCGCCTTGCCAGCGCTCCTGATTCTCCCAATCCTTGGGATAGCCGATGCCGGGCTTGGTCTCGACGTTGTTGAACCAGGCGTATTCCATGCCCTGGCGCGAAGTCCAAACGTTTTTGCAGGTGACCGAGCAGGTATGGCACCCGATGCATTTGTCGAGGTTCATAACCATCGCGATCTGCGCGCGGATCTTCATCGCCAGCCTCCCGTCACCGGCCGGCCTTCTTGCGTGATCTTCAAGGCCGCGCGCTCGGGCATGTCCATCCAATCGACTCGCGCCATTTTGCGCACGATCACGAACTCGTCACGGTTGGAGCCGACCGTGCCGTAATAGTTGAAGCCATAGGCGAGCTGCGCGTAGCCGCCCACCATGTGAGTGGGCTTCAGCACCGTGCGCGTCACCGAATTGTGGATGCCGCCGCGCAGCCCGGTGATCTCCGAGCCGGGGACATTCACGATTTTCTCCTGCGCGTGATACATGAGGCACATCCCGGCATGGACGCGCTGGCTCACCACCGCGCGCGCCGCGATCGCGCCGTTGATGTTGTAGAGCTCGATCCAGTCATTGTCGGCGATGCCGGCTTCCTTGGCATCGGTCTCGGAAATCCACACGATCGGCCCACCACGCGATAGGGTGAGCATCAGCAGATTGTCGGTATAGGTCGAGTGGATGCCCCATTTCTGATGCGGCGTGATGAAGTTGAGCACGATCTCGCGCTCGCCGTTGCCGCGCTTGCCCAGGAGCGGCGCCACGCTGCGCGTGTCGATCGGCGGACGGTAGGAGGCGAAGCCCTCGCCGAAATCGCGGAGCCATTGGTGGTCCTGGTAGAATTGCTGGCGCCCGCTCAGGGTGCGCCAGGGGATCAGCTCGTGGACATTGAGATAGCCCGCGTTGTAGCTGACCTCTTCGCTCTGGATGCCAGACCAGGTCGGAGATGTAATGACTTTCCGCGGCTGCGCTTGGATGTCGCGGAAGCGGATCTTCTCCCCCTCCATCGCCTGCGCGAGATGGCGATGCCTGCGGCCGGTCTTGGTGCCAAGCGCCTCCCACGCCTTGACCGCCACCTGGCCGTTGGTTTCCGGCGCCAGGTACATGATTACCTCGGCGGCATCGATGTCGGTGTCAATGCGCGGGCGACCCTTGGTCGCGCCCTCCTCGGCGACGGTGTAGTTTAGATCGGCGAGGCCCCTCACTTCCGTCTTCGCATCCCATTCGATGCCCTTATCCTCATTTCCGAGCTTGTCGACGAGAGGTCCGAGCGCGGTATAGCGCTTATAAGTGTTGGGATAGTCGCGCTCGACCGTGACGATCTGCGGCGCTGTTTTCCCCGGCACGAGGTCGCATTCGTCTTTCTTCCAGTCGCGCACCTCGAAAGGCTGCGCCAATTCGGACGGCGTGTCGTGCCGGAGCGGCGTCAGCACCACGTCCTGCTCGACGCCGAGATGGCCGGCGCTGAGCTCGGAGAAACGCTTGGCGATCGCCTTGTAGGTCTCCCAATCGCTGCGCGATTCCCACACCGGGTCCACGGCCGCCGACAGCGGATGGATGAAGGTGTGCATATCCGAGGTGTTGAGGTCGTTCTTCTCGTACCAGGTCGCGGTCGGCAGCACGATGTCGGAATAAAGACAGCTCGTCGACATGCGGAAATCGAGGGTCACGACGAGATCGAGCTTTCCTTCCGGAGCCGGATCGCGCCACGTCACTTCGAGCGGCTTCCGCGCCCCCATTTCGCCAAGATCCTTGCCCTGCAAGCCGTGCTTGGTGCCGAGAAAATGACGCAGAAAATATTCGTGCCCCTTGCCCGAGGAGCCGAAGAGGTTGGAGCGCCAGATGAAGAGGTTGCGCGGGAAATTCTTGGGATTGTCGGGGTCCTCGCACGCCATCTTAATGCGTCCGTCCTTGAGCGCATCGACAACGTAGTCCTTGACCGGCTTGCCTGCCTCGCGCGCCGCGGCGGCGATTCGCAACGGGTTCGCGTCGAGCTGCGGCGCGGAGGGAAGCCAACCCATGCGCTCGGCGCGCACGTTGAGATCGATCATGCTGCCGCGATAGGCGGACGCATCGGCGAGCGGCGATAAGAGCTCGCCGACATCGAGCTTTTCATAGCGCCACTGATCGGAATGCGCGTAGAAGAACGAGGTGCCGTTCATGTGCCGCGGCGGACGCACCCAATCGAGCGCGAAAGCCAGCGTCGTCCAGCCGCAAAGCGGCCGCAATGCCTCCTGGCCGACATAATGCGCCCAGCCGCCGCCGGAGACGCCGACCGTTCCGCACATCATCAGGAAGTTGATGATGCTGCGGTAGTTCATGTCCTGGTGATACCAGTGATTCATGCCAGCGCCGATGATCACCATCGAGCGGCCTTTGGTTTTCTCGGCGTTGTCGGCGAAGCCGCGCGCGAGCGCGAGCGCCTTCTCGGCCGAAACGCCGGTGATCGATTCCTGCCATTTCGGCGTGTAGGGCAGGTTGTCGTCATAGGAGTGCGCCGCCTCGCCGCCCAAGCCTCGATCGAGCCCGTAATTGGCGCAGAGGAGGTCGAACACGGTCGCAACGAAAATCTCGCCCTCCGCCGCCGCGATACGTCGAACGGGCGTATTGCGGATCAGGATGTCCCTGCCTTGGTCGTTGCCGGAGAAGCGCTCATGCGGTTGGTTGCCGAAATAGGGAAAGGCGACGGGTAAAACATCGGTGTGTCGGGACAGAAGGCTTAAGGCAAGCGATACCTCGCGGCCCGACGCGCCGTCTTTGCCTTCGAGGTTCCATTTGCCGGCATCGCCATTGTCTTCAGAGGGCCAGCGATACCCCGCCGAGCCTTGAGGAACGACGAAATCGCCCGAGATTTCGTCGATCGCCAGCACCTTCCACTCGGCTTGGGAGACGCCTCGAAATTTCTCGACGTCGCTCGCGCGCAGATAGCGGCCGGGAACGAAGCGCTCGCCTTGGCGCTCGAGCCGCACCAGCATCGACATGTCGGTGAAGCGCCGGCAATAATCCTGGAAATAGGGGACCTGCCGGTCGAGGAAGAACTCGCGCAGGATGACGTGACCCATCGCCATCGCGAGCGCGGCGTCGGTGCCTTGCTTGGGATGAAGCCAAAGATCGGAAAGCTTTGCGACCTCGGAATAGTCGGGCGTGATCGCCGCGACCTTGGTGCCGTTGTAGCGCGCCTCGACGAAGAAATGCGCATCGGGCGTGCGCGTCTGCGGCACGTTCGAGCCCCAGGCGATGATGAAGCCGGAATTGTACCAATCGGCCGATTCCGGCACGTCGGTCTGCTCGCCCCAAGTCTGCGGGCTCGAGGGCGGCAGGTCGCAGTACCAATCGTAGAAAGACAACAGCGTTCCGCCGATGAGGCTCAGATAGCGCGCGCCCGAAGCATATGAGACCATCGACATTGCCGGGATCGGCGAGAAGCCCACGATGCGATCGGGTCCGTGCGCCTTGATCGTGTGGATATTGGCGGCGGCGACGATCTCGCACACCTCGTCCCAGCTTGTGCGTACGAAACCACCGCGCCCGCGCAAGGTCTTGTATTCCCGCGCGCGCTCGACCGTGCCCACGATCGACGCCCAGGCTTCGACGGGCGCAAGCGTCTTGCGCGCCTCGCGCCAGGCGCGGATGAGCGCGCCGCGCACCATCGGATATTTGAGCCGGCTCGCGCTATAGAGATACCAACTGTAGGACGCGCCGCGCGAGCAGCCACGCGGCTCGTGATTGGGCATGTCGGGCCGCGTGCGCGGGTAATCGGTCTGCTGGGTCTCCCAGGTCACGACGCCGCCCTTGACGTAGATTTTCCAGCTGCACGAGCCGGTGCAATTGACGCCATGGGTCGAGCGCACGATCTTGTCGTGCTGCCAGCGCAGGCGATAGCCCTCCTCCCAGTCCCGGTTCTCCTGGCGAACTTCGCCATGTCCGTCGGCGAAAGGCTCGCGCGCGCGGACGAAATAGTTCAAGCGATCGAGAAAATGGCTCACCGTGATTCTCCTGCCTTCAGCGCGGAAGCGGGCTCCAACGTGCTCGCGGCTCCGTGGCCGCGTGGCCTCGCCGCGTCGGGCGGCTCCTTGGACTCGCCCATGACAGGGAGCCGGCGCACCTCAGTGAGGTAATTGAGGATGAGCGATACCCAGACGATGCCGTAAAGAAACATAAAGCAGCTCGAATCGATTCCAAGCCAATCGAGAATGACGCCGAAAATGATCGGCAGCAGGAACCCGCCCATGCCGCCCGCGAGGCCGACGATTCCTGTGACCACGCCCATGTTTGCCGGAAAATCATCGCCGACATATTTGAAGGTCGAGGCCATGCCGCAGGCAAAGGAGAGGCCTAAGCCGAACAGCAGCGCCGTAAAGACGAGCGAGGAAAGACCGATATGGAACTGCGCCGGGCCGCGAATCGTGCGCACGATGAAATCGGTTTGCGGATAGGACAAAAGGAAAAGGCAAATCCAAGCCGCCCACAGCACCCACCAGGTCACCTGATGCGCGCCGAATCGATCGGCGAGCCAGCCGCCAAGGGCACGAAGCACGCCCGCGGGCAGCGAAAAGCACGCGGCAAGAAGCGCAGCGGCGGAGATGCTGAAGCCGTATTCCTGCACGAAATATTGCGGCATCCATACCGACAGGGCGGTAAAGCCACCGAAGACGATGGAATAGTACTGGCAATATTTCCAGACACGCGGATCCTTCAGCACAGCGAGCTGCTGGCGAAGCGTAGCGCTGCTCTTGCCCGCACCCGGGTCTGGTGCCGACAAAACCCAGAAGATTGCTGCCGTCGCCAAGAGCGCCACGGCATAGACGCGCGGCACCGCCTGCCAGCCGAAAGCGGCGATGAGAGCGGGCGCGACGAACATGTTGATCGCCGCGCCCATTGTGCCGGCTCCGAACACGCCCATCGCGAAGCCGCGCTGCTCTTGCGGAAAGAAGCGCGCGACGTAAGGGGTGCCAACCGCGAAGGATGCGCCGACCAATCCGAGGACAAGACCGAGTATAAGGAATTCCCAAAGCGCCTTCGCATAGCTCGATAGCCAAACCGGCACGGCGCAGAAGACCAAGAGCGCCGCCATGACAATCCGGCCGCCGAAGCGGTCGGTCCAGATCCCAAGCGGCAGGCGAAACAGCGCGCCAGTCAAGACCGGAGTCGCGGTAAGCAGACCGAATTCGACGGCATTCAACCCGAGTTCGCGGCGGATCGGGATGCCGGTCACGCCGAACATCAGCCACACCGCAAAGCAAACCGTGAACGCAAAGGTTGTCACGCCCAGAACAACGAAACTTCGCGACACCGACATCGAAATCTCCGCGGTTTTCGCACGCTGGCGCGAGGGGCAGAAGCGGGTCGTCTCGCACGCTGCGCGGCTGCGCCGGCGCCCAGGGGCGGAAAGCATTACGCGCCTTGGTGCGAAATCATGCAATAGGTGGAGGTCGTGCCTCAAGTGCGGAGTCCCGCGAGGGTCGGCAAGGGCGCTGCGCCGAGCCGCATCGTCCGGTCGAGCCTGATCCTCACAATAATTTTTATGACTGCCGCTCGA
The DNA here is from genome assembly GCA_035277525.1 of Allostellaceae bacterium. Lineage (GTDB taxonomy): Bacteria > Pseudomonadota > Alphaproteobacteria > ATCC43930 > CGMCC-115725 > CAIKMD01. The sequence continues at coordinate 8,961 of DATEKH010000181.1, read as the reverse complement.
TTGATCCAGGTCAACGGGCCGAGCGCGATCCCGCAGCACGATGCAGAAAACTTGGCAAGGAGCGCGACCTCGTGAACACCTCGCAACTCGACCGCGGATTGATCTTGTTCTTCCGCATCACAATGGCCTGGACGTTTCTCTATGCCGGGCTCTCTCAGGTCGCCAACCCGCAATTTACCGTCGCCACGTTCCTGGCCGGGACCAAAACCTTTCACGATCAACTGGCCTGGTTCGCCCTGCCGGCTGTCGCTCCCTATACGACGTTCCTTGTCGAATGGGGCCACACGCTGATCGGCTTGTCGCTCCTCTTTGGCTGCATGGTCCGCGTGAGCAGCCCCTTCGGGGTGCTGTTGATGGCGATCTACTACATCGCCCATATGGATTGGCCGTACATCGAGAGCCACGTCAATTTCATCGTGGACTATCACCTCGTCTATGGCGGCGTGCTCGTCTACCTGATGGCCAAACATGCCGGACACGTTTGGGGCCTCGACGGGTTAATCAGCAGGCTGCCGGCGATCGAGCATCGTTCCGTGTTGCGGCCGCTCTTCGGTTAAAGCGTCGCCCGATCGAGCCTGTCAGACCCGAGGGCAAGATGTCACGCCATTATCACGCCGTCGTCTGGATCGATCACCATGAAGCGGTGGTGATTCATTTCAACGCCGACGCTGCGGAAGAGCGGCATCTCCATCCGATTGATCCGCCGCGCCATCTTCACGTGAAAGCCGGCAGCGCGGCCGGAACCCATGTCACAGACGAGCCTGCGTTCTATCGCAATGCCGCCAACGCGCTCGCGGATGCACGGGAGATTCTCGTCACGGGCCCATCGACGGCGAAAGCGGAATTCCTGAAACATTTGCATCAGCAAAGGCCCCTCGTTACCGAGAGGATCGTCGGCGTCGAGACGCTGGCACGAGTAACCGACAGCCAACTCCTCGCCGAAGCGCGCCGTTTTTTCGCGAAGGCCGATCGCTTGCGGCCGCAGCGCGGCTAAGCCAAGCCGTGTCGCACGCCTTCACCGTCCGGGAGCTTACGCAGGACCTTACTGCCCAGGCACTGCCGTTGCTGCGCGCGACCTGGCCCGCGGTCGACCTCCAGGGATGGCGCGGGTTTGTGGACGCTTTTCGGCGCGACCTCTATGCCCAGGCGGAAGTTACCGTCATGTTCGATTCGCAAGGCGGCCTTTGCGGGCTTTTTGCGTCGCGGCTGGAGCACGACCTTCGCGGCGGCCGCGCTCTCGCCATACCGTTGTTCACCGCCATCGATGTCGGCAATTCGCTTGCACCGGTGAAATCGTTGCTCGAGGCCGCCGAAGCGATGGCGCGCGATCGCGGATGCTCGGGCTTGGAAATCCGGCTCGATAACGAGCAGCGCGCCCTGGTAAAGCGGCTACGTTACTTCGAGCTGCGCCATTCCGGCAGTTTACATTCGTCGCCGATCGCAGCTGCGCCCCATGAATGAACCGCGTTGGTAACGACGGGTCGTATCTCGGCTGGATGCAGGCACGGAGCATTGTCCTCGCCTCCGGATCATTTTAAGCAGAGACAATGCATGGCGTGGCGAGATACTGAGTTGGTCTTGCCGCTGACGCACATACCGGTCGCCACCCGGCAAGATGTCAAGCCAAGGCACTCTCCGGCGGGATTTCATTCTGCATGATTGAATTGCCGATGGTAAGCTCAGAAGATCCGTAACGGGGGCGCTACCGATCCGACCGAGACACAGCTTTGGCCAAAAAATCCAAGAAAGCGCCACCGCGCCGGCGCACCCAAAAAACAAGGAGCCGTGCCCCGACGACAATATCGCGGCGGCAAGCCGCTCTCCGCGACGGGCTTGCATCGGAGCTGCTCGCCTCGATTGTCCATTCCTCGGAGGCCGCCATCGTCGCCAAGACCCTCGATGGCGTCGTCACGAGCTGGAATCCCGCCGCCGAGAGGATATTCGGCTACTCGGCGAGCGAAATGATTGGCCAGCCAATCGAGATCATCGCATCGCCGTCGCGGCCGAACGAGATGAAGGACATCCTCGCCCGGATCCGTCGCGGCGAGCGCGTTGACCGTTACGAGACGGAACGCCGCCGGAAAGATGGCGAAATCATCCGCGTTCTGTTGTCGGTTTCGCCGATCTTCGATGCCCAAGGCAAAATCATCGGCGCGTCCAAGATCGTCCACGACGTGACTGCACAAAGGAGGATCGAGACCCGCCTCGAAGAACTGACCCAGGCCTTGAGCCTGGCGCCGATCATGGTCTGCGGGTTAGACGGACAAATCACCCATTGGGGCGGCGGACTCGTCCGTCTTTACGGATTTACCGCGGAGGAGGCGCTCGGGAGGAAATCGCACGACCTTTTGAAGGCGCGCTTTCCATTGCCGCTCGAGGAAATCAATGATGAGTTGATGCGAGTCGGCCGTTGGGAAGGAGAACTTGTGCACACGCACAAAGATGGTCGCCGTCTCGTCGTTTGGTCCTATTGGGCTCTGCGCCACGACCAGCATGGCGGCGGCGACACCCTGGTCAAGCTTAATCTCGACGTTACCGAGGAGCGGCGCTCGCAAGCCATGCTCGAGGAGCGCGAGGCGCGGTTACGCTCCGTCCTCGAGACGGCGCCCGACGCGATCATCACAATCGACGAGCGCGGGATCATGCAATCGTTTAGCAACGCGGCGGAAAAGCTGTTCGGCTACGACGCGGGAGAGGTCATCGGCCGCAATGTGAAAATGCTCATGCCGCAGCCCTATCGCGGCGAGCATGACGGCTATCTTGCCCGCTATCGCCGCACCGGCGAGAAGCACATTATCGGCATTGGCCGCAAGGTCGAGGCACAAAGAAAAGACGGCACAACCTTTCCGATCGAGCTCGCCGTCGGCGAAGTAGGGAAAGCCGGCAAAGGCCGTATCTTCACCGGATTTATTCGCGACCTATCGGCGCGCGAGAAGATGGAACAGGATCTGCGCCAAGCGCAAAAGATGGAGGCGGTCGGTCAACTGACCGGCGGCTTGGCGCACGATTTCAACAACTTGTTGACGGCGATTTCGGGCAATCTCGAGATGCTCGAGCCGCGCCTAGCCGACAGCGACGATCGCGAGCTGTTGAAGGAGGCCCAGGACGCGACCGAGCTCGGGGCCAAGCTCGCTCAGCGGCTCCTCGCTTTCGGCCGCCGCACGCCGATGCGTCCACAGCCGCTCGATCTCAACACGGTCGCAACAGACCTGGCGGAGCTGCTGCGGCGCACGCTCGGCGAAGCGATTGTTTTCGAGACGGCTCTGGAGCCGAACCTTCCGTTGACCATGACCGATTCCGGCCAGATCGAGAACGTTCTGCTCAACCTTGCGATCAACGCGCGCGATGCAATGCCGGAGGGCGGCCGGCTGATCGTCGAAACGCGGCGCGTCGAGCTGGATGCGGCCTATGCCGCGGCACATTCCGAAGTCACGCCGGGCCAATACGTCATGTTGGCCGTGACCGATACGGGCACAGGCATGACGGAAGAAGTCCAGCGCCGCGCCTTCGAGCCGTTCTATACCACCAAAGGCCCAGGCGCCGGCAGCGGTCTTGGTCTCAGCATGGTCCACGGCTTCGTCAAGCAGTCCGGCGGCCATGTGCAGATCGACAGCGAACTCGGGCGCGGCACCACGATCCGCATCCACTTGCCGGTGCTCGAGACCGCGGCCAGCTCAAAGGCCAAAAGCGAAACGCGCAAGACCGCGCGCGCCCAACACCGCGAAACGATTCTCGTCGTCGAAGACGACCCGCGCGTGCGGCGTGTCTCCCTGCGGCGCCTCAGAGAGCTCGGTTATTCCGCGCTTGAGGCCGAGAATGGACCGGCTGCGCTCGCCCTCATCGAACGCGGCGGTCGTTTCGACCTGCTCTTCACCGACGTTGTCATGGCGGGCGGTATGAGTGGAATCGAGCTCGCTCAAAAAGCGCGAGAGCGACGGCCCGATCTCAAGGTGCTGTTCACCTCGGGTTACGCCGAGCCGGCGGTGATGACGCAAGCGCTGCTTGCGGAACACGCCGCGTGGCTCGGCAAACCCTATGCGATCCAGCAGCTCGACGAAAAGTTGCGCGGTCTGCTCGGCGAGTGATCGCCGCCGGCGGTGCGCTCGCCTTTGCCAACCGGCCGACAGACTGCGGCTAGCCGCGGCTAACCACCGCGGCAAACACGTAGCCGGCCCCGCGCACCGTTTTGATAAGCGCAGGGTTGGCGGGATCGAGCTCGATTTTTTTGCGTAACCGCACGATCTGCGTGTCGATGGCGCGGTCATAGGCTTCCCATCCTCGACCCTTGACGAGCTCCATCAACTGGTCGCGGTTGAGCACGCGATTGGCATGAGTGGCAAAGACGCGCAGGAGCTCGAATTCGCCCGATGTCAGCGGCACCACGACGCCATCGGCGCTGCGCAGCTCGCGCCGCAGCATATCGAGCTGCCAGCCCTGGAAGCGGAGGATATCGGCCGGAGGCTCGGTCGCCGCCGCCGGAGCCGCCGGTGCTGGGACGCGGCGCAGCACGGTTCGGATACGCGCGAGGATTTCGCGCAAGTGGAAGGGCTTGCCGATATAATCGTCGGCGCCCGCTTCGAGTCCGGCGACGCGATCGATGAGATCTCCCTTTCCCGTCAGCATGATAATCGGGGTTTGCGCGCGCTGGCGGATGTAGCGCGCCAACGACAGTCCGTCCTCGCCCGGCATCATCAGATCGAGCAGCACGAGGTCGACGGCTTCGCCCTCGAGAACGCGACGCATAACGGTACCGTCCGCGGCTTCGCTGACCTTGAAGCCCTCGCCCTCGAGATAGCGGCGCAACATCGTGCGGATTCGCGCCTCGTCGTCGACCACGAGAATATGCTGCTGACCGCTCATTTCCGGCTGTCACAAAGCGTAACAATTCGCCTCTGAAAGATACCAAAAAGACCTTGGCCTGACATCAGGGAGCGACAGGAGGCGCGTAAACCTGAGCTCGCCAACCAACCGGGGAGCCATCCATGTACGCCGCAGCCGCCCTGTCAAATCCCGCACCCAAGATCGATGTCACCGGTCTCGCCATGTGCCGCGGCTTGGCCCGGCAAGCTGCCAGCCGGATCGTCGCGGTCAGCACCTTGCAGAAGGCCAAGGCCGGCGAAACGCTGTTCTCGGAGGGCGATGACGCCGACGGCATCTACGAGGTCGTCAGCGGTATGCTCCGGCTTTACAAGCTCCTGCCCGACGGCCGCCGTCAGATCACCGGCTTCCTTGGCGCAGGCCAAATTCTGGGACTCGCCCCGGAAGGGACACATGTGTATTCGGCAGAGGCGATCAACGATGTCACGCTCTGCCGTTATCCCCGTGCCGGCTTTGAGCGGCTCATCGATGAAGTGCCCGGCCTTGCCCGTCGGCTCCTGGCGGTCACTTCGCACGAACTGCGCGCCGCCCAGGACCAGATGCTCCTGCTGGGACGCAAGGCCGCGGCCGAAAAGGTCGCGAGTTTTCTCCTGCTCATGGCCGACCAGCAAGGCAACGACGATGAGGTCGCCGTGCCGATGGCGCGCAGCGACATCGCCGATTATCTCGGCCTGACCACGGAAACCGTGTCGCGCACCTTCACGAAGCTCAAGACCGATGGGTTGATCGCCCTGCCGACCCCATGCCGGGTCGAAATTCGCGACCGCGATCAGCTCGCGGATTTCGCCAGCGGCCAGCGCGGTCCCGAGCTCTGACGGGAGTCGACGCGATGCGCGAAAACAACAGCAAGAGCGGGCCTCGCTGCGCGCTGGTCGTCGTCACGGACCCCGCGATGCGCCAGCTCTGCAGCGAAATTCTCGGTCGCGCCGATTTCCGGGTGACGAACGGCATCGAGAGCGGAGCGGTCGCCATTGTCCGGACACGCGAGCAGCGTCCCGACATCATTCTGCTCAGCCAACAGCTCAGCGACGTCCCGGCGCGCGAAGCAGTGAAATGGCTGCGTTCGAACCGCGAGAGCGCGACGACTCCCATCATCATCCTCGGCGGCGAGACCGGAAGCGAGACCGCTCCGGGCGGGAAGACTGTCGTGCTGCCGCGACCCATTACTGCCGCCAGGCTCCACGATGCTCTGATTCAGGCTTTGGCGCCAAGCAGGGTAGGCAACGCCGCGTTCCACAGGTGACATCATGAACGACCACAACGTGACATTTTTTCGGCACATCGATCAAATCTGCGGCCGCATGAACGCCGGGCTTGCCGCCGTGGCTGTGGTGCTCGGCGCGATGGTCGTTTGCATCGGGGCGATCCGGGCTGCGGAGATGGCGACCGAACTTCGTGTGGCGGCCGCGGCAGCGAATTCGCCCGCCGGATCTTCGACCTTCAATGCTTGGACCTGTTACTGAGCGAGGGGGAAAGCAAGATGCGCTCGCTTCTCGATTTGGACGATGTTCAACTTCGCCGGCTCGATCAGGCGCTCGCCGCCATGAAACAGCTGCCCCCCGCCGAGCGAGTCAGGAAGATCCATCTGCTGCAAGCCCTGGAGAGCGAAAAACAGGAGCTGATCCGCTGCAATCCGGCGATCAGGCTTGCGGCCCGCCAGAAAGCAGCCTGATCAGCGGCTGTCCGGCAGCTCGCGGCTCGCTGAAGCGCAAGAACGCGAAAGCTGGAACGGCGGGGCCGGCGATGCGGTCAAAGAACTCATCAAAGAGCAACCCGCCCTCTTGCTTCCTTAGGAGTCGTCTGGGGCTCTACCCCCCTGCCTGCGCGCCCCTTGGGCCATGCGCCGAGAGATCGCGATCGCTTCGTGCATCGGCATGCCGAGCTTCTCGGCCAGACGCAAATAGGATTGTCGCATCCGGAGCAGCTCCTGCTGCAGCATGTCGTCGGAGGTCAGCGCAGCCAGACGAGCACATTCCGCTGCTCGACGGGCATATCCTTCGGCCGTATAAGGCATCTCAGTGCTCCGTAACGATCCGCCGAGCCTTCATGGCTGCGGTGCTAGGGGCGAATTGATCAATCGAGAGCGAGACCGCGCGTTCCGCCCAGAGCACGCGCGACCCACCGGCCGCCGAGCTTGCGATAATGCCGCTTTACCGCCGCCCAGGCGACGCGGTGCGCGATCGCCTCGCGGTCAGGGCGCGCCGCATATTCGTCCCAGGCATTGTTGAAAGCGGCGCGGTAAATGTCCTGCGCATGCTCGGGCAATTGCTCGCGAAGCGAAGGGCGAAGATCGGCGCTGCTGGCATAGGGCATCGAAGCACTCCCGTGTCATTGCGTGAGGAAACGTCCGTTCGCCTCTCTCAGAGATGCCGTGCTTCGTCGTCTGCGCAGCTATAGCCCAGCGCCGCAAGGCCTTCCTCGAGATAATCGCCGAGCGCCGGCATGCCGAGAAGATACGCTGCGGAATGCCGACGATGACGCTCCCGCGCCAGGGTGCGAGCGCTCGGCCATTCGCTGCGCTCGAAATCACCGCGGCCGACCCAGGCAAGGGCGATCAAGTCGATCACCTCGTCGTCGTCGAGTATATCGATCGCGCCGCGGAGCTCTTCGAGCGTCGCATCATCCGAATAGTCCGCGAGAACCTCGCGCTCGTCGTCATCGACCTCGTTGGAACCGGGATCCGGCTCGACGGGATCGACCTTTGCGTCGAACTCTCGCGCCTTGACGATGATGAAGCAGACTTTGCCCGGATCGATATTGATAGCGACCGGCTCTTTGTCTTCATCGATGGTCGGCATAGTCTCGCTCGTCCCTTCCGCGCACCGCGGCCTTATATCCGATCCCAAAGTCCCGTCTAATGAATTCCCGCTGAGAGCGGAGTCGATGCGACCGCAAAAATCAGCAACTTACCAACACGCCGCGGGCGAGCTCCGGTTAAACTTGAGCTGCTGGGCGAGTCTTCAATGAGCCATCAATACAGGCACCGTCATTTGGCTCAGGATTTGCCGCGTAACGCCACCGAACATCACTTCGCGCGCCCGTGGATGCCCGTAGCCGCCCATAACCAGAAAATCGGCACCGATATCCGCGACCTGGTTCAGCAGCACGTCGGCGGTCGCGATATCGTCGGCAACGGTCGTCGCCCCCTCGACACGGATATCGTGACGCGCGAGGTGGAGCGAGATGTCGGCGACCGGAATGCCTGGCTCCGTATCGCTCCCGCGCTCGGGATTAACCGTCACAACCGTCACCTTTTTCGCGCTTTGGAGAAGTGGCAACGCATCACCAATCGCACGCGCTGCCTCGGCGGTTGGCTTCCAAGCCACCAGCACATTCTGTGCAACGGTCGGGAACGTCCCGGCGTAAGGGATGATCACGAGTGGCCGGCCCGAATGCAGCAGGACCTCTTCCGGAATGCGGTCGGCGGTGGTGCTAGGCCGGTTTTCCGGATCAACCTGCCCAATGATCGCGAGATCGGCGTAGCGCGCCTGCAGAGCCACGGTCTCCGCGGCCAAAGCCTCGACCAAGCGCCATTCGCCTTCGACCCCTTGGTGCCGCAGCCCATCACGGAAATACGCCTCGGTTTGCCTTGCGCGGGCGAGCTCGGCGTTGCGGATCTGGATATAAGTCTCGACGTTTGCGATCCGTCCCGGCAGGGTGCGCGCAAGCTCGGATAGGGCCGGCACCAGATCGAGCGTGTAGAGGCCGATAAGATGGGCGTTCTCGCGCACCGCCAGCTGCAGCGCGTAATCGAGGCGACGGGTACCTTGCGTCGAAGCGTCAAGGTGAAGCAAAAGATCTTTCAAAGGCATTGCCGAGCCCTCCGCAAGCCAATGTCAAAAGCCTAGGCTAGGAGTCGGTGGCGGCCATTGATTCATATCAAACGGCCGGCTGACCCGTATCATTGCCGAGTGGGGCAGCGATTAGTGAGTTCGACTCCTTGGATTTCGGCAGCTCCAGCCAGCACCATATTACCTCAGCGTGCGCGGATAATCCGTCTGCTGCGTTTCCCAAATGACGATGCCCAGCTCAGGCGATCCAAGAAATGGCCCATGAATTTGACTCTCCTTTTGCCTTGTGCCC
>DATEKH010000180.1:0-31128 GCA_035277525.1 Allostellaceae bacterium | reverse complement strand
CTCGGTATTGCGATATTCGCGGCTGAGATTGGCCGAGGGCGTCGGATAGGGATGGAGCCCCAGGCTCTTCGCCGCCTTCTCGAACAGCATGCCGGCATTGGATTGCGGGAGCGGCGGGTTGGGATAGTCGCTCATGCGCGGCCCCTCGAAGGGATTGCCGCCTGCGATGATCGCGCCGCGCAGATTGCCGGCCTTGCCCGAGGTGCCGCAAAGCGTCTCGAAGCGCTCGTAATAAGGCTCGAGCTCGTCATACCGCATCGCCCAATCGGCGATCGTCATGTCTTCAGGGATCGCGTTTTTCCCGTAGCGCGCGATGATGCGGCTTCTGAGCTCATGATCGAAGGGAAGAAAGCGCCAAGTCATGCCGTTCCAGATCGTGCCGGCGCCGCCCAGCCCCATGCCCGGCATGAAAGCGCCGAAGCGCCGAAACGGCAGCGCCGTCTCGCTCGGCTCGTGCCGCAGGGTGAGCGTCTCGAGGGCGGGGTCCTGAACCAATTCCTGGCGCACATGATATTTGAGCTCGTCGCGGATGAAGGGCAGCGCGAAGTCGGTCTCGGGTGTGCGCATCTTGCCGCGCTCCAGGCCGACGACGCGAAGCCCGGCCTTGGTGAGCTCGCGCGCCAGAATGCTGCCGGTCCAGCCGATGCCGATGACGACGGCCTCGACCTCTTTGAGCCGCGTCACCATGGGCGATGCTTTATGCGAAATCGCCGATCGAGCGCGGCTTGGCGCGATAGCGCTTGCCGCGATAGGTCTCGATCGCCGCCTGGTAATCCGCCATGAGGCCCGGATAGCCCAACATCTTCCAGCCGGCCAAGTCGCGATTGCCGCCGTAATAGGGATCGGCGAAGAAACCTTCCATCACGATCGCGAGCAACGCCTCGAAGAATTCGCGCGCATCGACGCCCGCGAATTCCGCTTCGCCGCTTTCGATCGCGCCGAGCGCCTCCTCGCGCTCGGCCTCGACGAGGGCGGCGAAAGAGCGGCTGAAGCGCGCTTCCGTCCATGCTTCCGCGGCGGCAATGCCTTGGGCGAAGAATTCGCGCGGGGTAAGGCCCAGCTGATAGCCATGCTCGGGCTTGCCCTTCTCGATCGGCCCGTCGCGATAGAGCCGTGCGCCTTCGCCATAGGGCCCCGCAAGCTCGCAATCGATGAAATCGATGACGCCGCACTCGCTCGCCGAAGGCGAGAGCCCGTCCGCCGGGATGATCGTATCGGCCGCAGCCCGGAGAAAGGCGGCCTCGGCTTCCGTCAAAGTGAGATAGTCGGAAGCAGCCATGGCTCAGAGTGGAATGACGAGCAGCGTGTCGATGCGACGCGAGGCTTGCACGACGATGCGCTCCTCGAATCGCGCGCCCGACTCACCGAAGATCACCTTGTCGAGATAGACGCCCGCCGAGAAGATCGCCATCTCGCCCGTTACCATGGTGCGGATGACGAGATAATTCTGGCGACAGGCCACGCGGCTCGCATCGATGCGCTCGATGGCGAGTCCCGACAAGAGATGCGTGTAGCGCTGCGGCTCATAGATGTTGACACGGCGATAGCCGGTGACGCGGTCGATCAGCATGCCGCGGCTGGCGCATTCCATCAGCGGCAGGGTGAATCCGCGATCGAAGTTCTCGCGCGTGACGATGCGATAAAGGCAATTCTCGACGAAAAGCTCGGGCCAGGCTTCGAGCTGATCGTCATCGATGGCGCGGATATAGCGCGTGTTGAGCGCCTCGACTTGCTGGCGGGTGGCCTCGTCGACATTCGCCCCGAGCAGGGTCATTGCCTCAAAAGCCCATCAAATCGCGGTAGGCCTGCCAAAAGCCGCGCAGCGCGGTTTCGGTCGCGCGCACGCCGGGTGAGGCCTTGATGTCGCGGCCGCCCATTTCCATCACCGCGGCTTGGTCTTCATCCGCGCCGGCGATGCCGCGCTGGACATAGCCGCCGACCGAGCCGTCCTCCATCGAGACATAGCCGGCCGGGCCGATGAGGTTGGCCTGCAAATGCCGCATGCGGCGCAGCTCGGGATCATCGTCCTTGTAGCCGAAGCATGTCCAGTGCAGCTCTGCCCTGTCCGGGCCCAGCGGCACCGTCTGGCGAATCGCGAGCGTGTTGTAGATCTGCTGCGTGTTGCAGGTCGGGAAGATCGACTGGATCGCGATGGTGAGGCCGTCCTCGAATTCCTGCAAGCGTGTGAGGAAGGAGGAATCGGCAAGTCCCACATCCTCGATCACCGAGCGCAGCCCTTTGCCCTCATAGTTGTTCTTCTGAATGTCGCGCGACGCCGCCGAATAGAGAATGTTGTGCCAGCCGTCGTGTCCAAGCGCGACGCCGCCCAGCATCGATAGCCGGTTCAATTTGAAGGTTGCGAAAAACGCGTGGAGAATAGTCGCGTGATAGGGGTCGCGCGAATTCTCCATATAGAGCTTCCAATTGTTCGGCAGCATCTGATGGTAATAGCCGATCACCTCGACCGGGCGGTTGAAGATGCGCCGGACGTGCGCCGCCATGTCGGGACCCAGATAGGCCTCGACGTTCTCGACCTCCGCGCTGAAGGTCCCGAACACCATGCCGCAAAAATTCTCGACGCGAACCCGCTGCAGCCCGTGCTTGCGCAAATCGAAATCCGCCGGCATGCCGCCGGCGCCGGCAAGGCCGCGCTGGAACGCGATCGAGGTGAGATCGCCCTTAAGATTATAGGTCCAGGCGTGATAGACGCAGGTGAATTCCTTGCGCTTGCCGCAAGGCTCGATGCACAACAGCGCACCCTTGTGCGCGCAGCGGTTGACCATCGCACTGATCTGACCGTTCTCGTCGCGCACGACGATGATCGGCGTCTCGCCGATGAAGATGGTGCGGTAATCGCCTTGCTCCGGGATTTCCGCATCGAGGCAGAGGTAATGCCAAGTGGGCCCGCGGAAGATGCGCTCCTGCTCGCGCGCGTAAATCGCCGGGTCGTTCATCACGCGATAGGGCGCGCGGGTGGGGCCTTCCTTGGGCCACGCGATGAGGGGCTTTTGGTTTCGCATGCGGCGGAGCAAGGCATGGCGGGCCCGCCCCTGTCAAGCATGCCTACTGACGCATGAGCCGCGCGGCGAAAAACCCGTCGATCCCGTCGAGATCTTTCAAGTGGCAGGGCAAGGTTCGGAGATCGCCCTCCGGGCTGACGCATTCTTTCAGCCCGCCGATCTCCGCGGCATCAAGCGGCACGCGCCGCACCGGCGCGCCGCTCGTGAGCAAGCGCTCGACTTGCTGCTTGCCCTCCTGCGGCTCGAGCGAGCAGGTGCAGTAGACGACGATGCCGCCCGGCGCCAGCATCTGCACCGCTGCGGCCAGAAGCCTTTCCTGAACGCCGCCAAGACGAATCACGTCGTCCTGGGTCTTCAAATGCGGCACGTCGGGGTGGCGCCGGATCGCGCCCGTTGCGGTGCAGGGCGCATCGAGCAGGATGAAACGCGCGGGCTCGCCGGGCCGCCATTGGATGGCGTCTGCGACCAGCGTTTGCGCGTTCAGCTGCAGCCGCGCGAGATTGGCATTGAGCCGCTCGACACGGCGCGGCGAGCGATCGAGCGCAATGACCTTGGCGCCCGCGGCGGCGAGCTGGGCGGTCTTGCCGCCGGGCGCGGCGCAAAGATCGATCACGGTCTCGCCCGCGACGTCACCCAAGAGTTTGGCCGGCAAAGCGGCCGCGGCGTCCTGCACCCACCAGGCCGCCTCGTTGTAGCCCGGAAGGTTAGCGATCGCGCCGCCGCCTTGGCGGCGCAGGCTGCCCGTCGGCAGCAGCACGGCATCGAGGCGCTCGCGCCACGCTTCCGGATTGCTCTTGACCGAGATATCGAGCGGGGCTTCGTGGAGATGCGCCAGCGCGATCGCACGTGTCGTCTGTTCGCCATAGGCCTCGCACCAATTGCGCCACAGCCAAGGCGGCACGTTGAGCATCGCTTCGTCTTGCGCCTGGAGAAGCGTTGGACCTTCCTGGCTCAACCGGCGCAGCACCGCGTTGACGAGGCCCTTATAGGAGAGAAATCCGCGTGCCTCCGCGAGGTCGACCGTCGTTGCGACTGCGGCATGGGGCGGCGTGCGCAGAAACAGCAATTGCGCGAGACCCATACGCAGCAGATCTTGGGTCGCGGCGGCGCGAACCGGCAGCGGCTTCTCGAGGCAGTGCGCGATCATCGCGTCGATCTGGCCAAGCCGGCGCAGCACGGTCGCGACCAAGAGCCGTGCGAAAGCGCGGTCGCGCGCCGGCAACTCCGCCATTCCGGTATAGTCCTCGATCGCTTCGTCGAGCGGGTGACGCTGACGCAGCACCGCGCCAATCAAGTCGAGCGCCGCGTTGCGTGCGGACGTCGCGCTCACAGCCGTGTGAACGTGCGGCAAGCCCTGCATAAAATGAAATTGGGCCTTGAGGCGATGCGCTTCAATGGCGCGCGAGTTTCTTAGTTCAGGCGCGAAAACGCCGTAGTTTCGTCACGATACCAGAGTAAAGGCCCGGTACCGTCGCAGCAATTCGGAAAATAGCGCGAGCAGCGCGGTTTCGATCTCCGGCTGGTGGCCGAGCCGGGCGAGAGCCAGCGACGCCGCTTCCAAGCTCGACAGCCCTTCCCGCCTGGGCTCGCGGCGGAATTTCCCGTAGCGCGAGCGCTGCTTGGGATTGAGCGCAAGGCGACGGCACTTCAAAACCCAGGGATTCCGCCACCACAGCGTCTTCGCCTGGCTCCAACTGCCATCGAGCACGACCACGCCGTCGATCTCGGCGAGCACCGCCGCCTGATCGGCGAGCGCCGTGCCCTTGGTATCGAGCGCAACGATGTCGCGCTCGTGCGGCAGGGAGGCGGCGGTGAGAGAGCCGAGATAGAGCACGCCCCAGCGTTTGGGATCGACCGGTCGCCCGAGCGCCTTCGCAAGCGTCGGCCAGCTCAGCCCGATTTTCAGCGTCGCACGCTGGAGGTGGCGCGCGGTCAACCGCGCCGTGCCAAGCAGCCGATCCTGCTCTTGCGGATGCTGCAGGATGAGCAGCTCGATGCGATTGGCGATCGGCTTGGCGGCGGCGCAGAGGCACAGCGTGCGCGGCTTGCCGCAATCGGGGCATATCTCGTTTTGCGCAACCGGCATGCTTTGCGGCAGGGATGTCATCGCGCGTCTATAGGGGTCGTTTCCGGACTTGGCAAAGCGCGGGCGGCGGCGCCATAGTGGCGCGATGGAAAAGCCCCGATCTCAGCCCGCTTCCCGGCCGGCGCCCGATGCCGGCAAAGAGCCGGACCCCAAGCCGCGCGAAATCGGCGGGCCTCCCGGTCCCGAGCCGACGCGGCACGGCGATTGGGAATTCAACGGCCGCTGCACCGATTTTTGAGCGGCGCGGGAGGCGATCTCCATGGCCATGGACTTTCATGATCGCGACGTCATGGTCACCGGCGGAACCGGCGCTCTGGGTATCGCGGTAGTGGGAGAGCTGCTCGCCGGGGGCGCCACCTGCCACATTCCCTTTTATGTCGAAGAGGAGGAGAAGAGGTTTCCCCACCGCGAGCATCCGCGCGTGCGGCTGATCGCGGGCGGCAATCTCGCCTCCCAGTCTGTGGTCAATCGCCTTTACGACGGGATGCCGAAGCTCTGGGCGTCGATCCATCTGGCCGGCGGGTTCGCAGCGTCGCCGGTTGCCGAGACGAGCGAGAACGATCTCGTGACCATGCTGCGGACCAACCTCGTCACTTGCTTCCTGTGCTGCTCGGCCGCGGTGCGAGCGATACGGCGCGCGGCGAAGGCTGGCGGGCGCATCGTCAACGTGGCCGCGCGCCCGGCGCTCGAGCCGCGCCTCGGCGCGGGCTCGGCCGCCTATGCGGTGAGCAAGGCCGGGGTCGCCGCGCTGACCCAGGCCTTGGCGGCCGAGGTTTTGGGAGAGGGCATTCTCGTCAATGCCGTCGCACCCTCGATCATCGACACGCCGGCCAATCGCAGCGCCATGCCGAAGGCAAGCCATGCGCTCTGGCCAAAGGCCGACGAGGTCGCCTCGGTGATCTGCGGCTTGGCCTCGCCCAATAACCGGATCACCAGCGGCGCCGTCATCCCGATCTACGGCCGCGCTTGAAAAGGCCGTCACGCGCCAAGAAAAAGGGCCCGGAAGCTTGCGCCGCCGGGCCCTTTCCGAAGTCCTGTGCCGTGTATCAGTCGCGGCGATTGCCCATCAGCTGCATCAGCATGATGAAGAGGTTGATGAAGTCGAGATAGAGCGCAAGCGCGCCCATCACCGCCTTCTTGCCGGCGATAACGCCGCTGTCGCCTTCCCAATACATCTCCTTGATGCGCTGCGTGTCCCAAGCCGTGAGGCCGGTGAAGACGACCACGCCGATGATCGAGACCGCGAACTGCACGGCGGCGGAGTGGAAGAAGATGTTCACGACCGAGGCGATGATGATGCCGAACAGCCCCATCATCAGGAAGGAACCGAATTTCGACAGGTCGCTCTTGGTCGTGTAGCCGTAAAGGCTCATGCCGAGGAAGGTCGCGGCGGTGATGAAGAAGACCTGCGCGATGCTGGCGCCGGTATAGACGAGGAAAATATAGGATAGCGACAAGCCCATCAGGGCCGCGAAGCCCCAGAATGTCGCTTGGACGGCGCCAAGGCTCATCTTCTGCACGCGGAAGCTGAAGAGAAGCACCAGCGCGAGCGGCGCGAAAACCACCACCCAGATGAGCGGCGTTTGCGCGATCTGCGCGTAGAGCCCAGTCGCTGCGGCGAAATAAGCAACGAGGCCCGTGAGGGCCAGGCCGCCCGCCATGTAATTGTAGACGCGCAGCATGTAGTTGCGCAGGCCGGCATCGATCCCGACCTGCGGGAACGCGCTGTTGGCGCTTGCCGACCAGCGATTGTTCGAGTCGTAGGACATGAGACCCCCTGAACCTCGCAGTTGTGGGTATTGCCGATGATATTGGCAGGTTTGAAGGCGAATTCAATCCCGCGCCGGGCGGCGGGGCGCGCTTCGGCATGGACATCAACCATGTGGTTGGCCACGATGCCGAGCTAACAGCAATTTAATGGGGAGCGGAAATGAGCGCGGCAGGCGAATTCGACTACGTCATCGTCGGCGCGGGATCGGCCGGCTGCACCTTGGCTTATCGTCTGACCGAGGATGCTGCACTGCGCGTTCTCGTGCTCGAGGCGGGCGGCTGGGACAGGGATTTCTGGCTGCATATTCCGCTCGCCTGGGGCCGTAACGTGCTGCATCGCCGCAAGGATTGGATGTATTCCGCGCAGCCCGAGCCGGGAACGGTTAACCGCAGCATCCCGATCAATCGCGGCAAAGTGATCGGCGGATCCTCTTCGATCAACGGCCTCGCCTATGTGCGCGGCCATCGCGGCGACTACGACCGCTGGGCGTCGCGCGGCCTCGATCGCTGGTCCTACGCCCATGTGCTGCCCTATTTCCGGCGCGCGGAAAGCTGGGAAGGCGGCGCGTCGACCTATCGCGGCGGCGACGGGCCGCTCAGCACGATTTTTCCGAAATCGGACGATACGATCAACGAAGCAATCATCGAGGCGGGCAAGCTCGCCGGCTTTCCCTTCACGGAAGACTATAACGGCGCGCAGCAGGAGGGTTTCTGCCGCTCGCAATCGACCATCCGGAACGGGCGGCGCTGCAGCGCGGCGGTGGCCTATCTCCATCCGGCGCTCGCCCGCGGCAGGAACCTGACGGTCGAGGTAGAGGCGCAGGTGTCGCGCGTCCTCTTCGAAGGAATGCGCGCCGTAGGCGTCGAGTACCAGCAAGGCGGCGAAACCAAGATCGCGCGCGCTGGCCGCGAGGTGATCTTGTCGGGCGGGGCGATCAACTCGCCGCAGCTCCTCATGCTCTCCGGCATCGGCGACGCTGAAGAGCTCAAGCGCCACGGCATCGCCGTGAAGCTGCATCAGCCGAATATCGGCAAGAACCTGCAGGATCATATGGGCGCCTCGGTCGACGCCATCCGGACCGTGCCAGGCCCGCTGCAAAAGGCGCTGCGGCTCGATCGCATCGCGCTGCATCTGGCGCAGGCGCATTTCTTCGGCCGCGGCCCGGCCGCGACCGTCATGAACAATGTGCAAGCCTATTTGAAGACCGACGCGTCCGAGAAGATGCCGGATCTGCAATTTCTCTTCCGCGTCGCGCCGCTCGATGCGGGGCCCTATTTCCCGCCATTCAAGCCGGCCTTTCTCGACGGCTATGGGGTTCGCGCCGTGGTTTTGCGGCCCGAAAGCCGCGGCCAGCTCGCGCTGGCCTCGGCCGATCCGCGCGCGCCGATTCGCATCGAGCCCAATTTCTTCTCGCGCGACAAGGACCTCAAAGTCATCCGCGACGGCATGCGAATCGCGCGCGAGGTGCTGGCGCATTCGCCGCTCAAACGCTTTGGCGGCGTCGAATCCGCACCCGGAAGCGACAAGGCGAGCGATGCCGAGCTCACCGCTTATATCCGCGCCACCGCGACCACGGTTTATCACCCGCTCGGCACGTGCAAGATGGGCGGCGAGCGCGATGAGACCGCGGTCGTCGATCCCGAGCTCAAGCTGCGCGGCATCGACGGTTTGCGCGTGGTCGACGCTTCGGTCATGCCCGATCTCGTCGGCGGCAACATCAATGCGCCGGTGATCATGGTCGCGGAGAAGGCCGCCGACATGATCCGCGGCCGGCAGCCGCTCGCCCCGGTGAATGTGTGAGAGCGCGCTGCGCCGCTACTCGTTGCGCAAGAAAGGCGCCGCCTTGGCACCGAGCGCGCGCCAGGTCCCGGCAAACCCGGCCAGCAGGGTGAAGGCGGTGGCAAGGACCGTCGTTGCCGCGACCGCGGGCGCGAGGAAGCTCCACGGGACATGCATGACCCGCGTCAACAGGAAATAGGCCGCGCTCGAGCCGATAATGACGGCGAGCAGGGATGCGGCCAGCCCCATAAACGCATATTCGATCAGAAACCCGCCGGCGATCTGACGCCGTGTCGCGCCCAGGACCTTCAGGACCACGGCGTCGTAAACGCGGCGGCGATGGCCAGCGGCAATCGCGCCCGCCAGGACCAGCGCACCCGCCGCGAGCGTCGCGGCCGCGGTGACGCGGACGGCGGCGGCGATCGCGGCGACGATGGCGCTCAAGGTGGCGAGCGCGTCCTTGACGCCGATCGCCGACACGTTGGGGAAGGCGTCGGTGACGGCGCGTTCCAGCGCCGCCTCCTCACCAGATGCCGCGCGCGCCGTGGCGATAAAGCTCTGCGGCGCCTCGTCGAGCGGATCGGGCGAGAACACCATCGCGAAGTTGATGTTGAGCGAACTCCAATCGATATCGCGCAGATTGGCGATGGTGGCGGTCAAATCGCGGCCGAGCACGTTGACAGTGATGGTGTCACCGATCTTGAGCTTCATGCCGCGGGCAAGATCGGCCGCGAACGAGACGAGCGGCGGCCCGCGATAATCGGCCGACCACCATTTGCCGTCGGCCAGGCGGGAGCCGGGAGGAAGGGCCGTGGCGTAAGTGAGGCCGCGGTCCGAGCTCGTGGCCCAGCGCGCATCGGGACCGACAAAGGCGCGCTCGACCGGCACGCCGTTCAAGGCGGTGATCCGGCCGCGCAGGCTCGGCACTTGGTTCACGTTGCTGACGCCCGGCAGCGACGCAAGCAGCCGGTCGAAAGCCGCGATCTGGCTGGGCTGGATGTCGATGAAAAAGAATGACGGGGCACGCTGTGGCACGCTCTCGCCGATCTCGCGCATCAAATTGCCATGGACGAGGGCGACCGCGACGAGAACGGAGAGCCCGAGGCCAAGCGAGGCGACGACGCCCGCCGTGGCGGCGCCGGGCCGATAGAGATTGGCGAGCGCCAGGCGCAGAGAGGTCGAGCGTGGCCGGCCGGCCAACGCCGCCGCGCGCGTGATCGCCCAGGCGGCGCCGCGAAAAACCATCAGCGCCGCCGCGGCGCCAAGGATGAACCAGGCTGCGACCACGCGGTCCGATGCCGTCGCGAACGCCAACGCCGCCAGCGCGGCCGCCGCCAACGAGGCCGTGACGGCGGCGAGGCCGCCCGGTCGCGCGCGGATCGGCTCGACGAGATTGCGGAACAAGCTCGCGGGCCGGGTTTGGCATGCGACTCCGATCGGCGATGACGCAAAGGCAAGCGTCGCCAACAGCCCGTAAGCGGCGGCGAGCAGGAGCGGCACCGGGTAAAGCGCAATTCGCGCCTCGACCGGCAGAACCGCGGGAAGGAATGGGGCGGCAACGTAAGGGGTGAGCGCGCCGAGGACCAGGCCGAGGCCGATGCCCGCCAGAGAGAGAATGAAGATCTGCACGAGATAGGTCGCAAAGACGAGGCCGAGCGGCGCGCCCAGGCATTTCAAGGTCGCGATGGTCGCAATCTTCTCGCGCAAATAGCTTTCGACCGCGTTGCCGATGCCGACGCCGCCGACGAGCAGCGCGGTCAAGCCGACAAGCGTGAGAAAGACGGTCAGCCGGTCGAGCAATTGCTGCAGGCTGGGCGCCGCGTCGGCGAAACTGCGAATGCGCCATCCCGCTTCCGGAAAGCGCTGCCGCAAGGCGGCGATGAAGCGCTGCGCGTCGGCGCCGGGCGGAAGGCGCAGGCGATAGGAATTCTGGACCAGCGTGCCAGGCACGATCAGCCCGGTCGAGCCGAGCGCCGCTTGCGACACGATCACTCGGGGTCCGAGCTCGAAGCCGCCAAGGCTGTCGGGCTCGTGCACCAGCACGGCGCGCAGCACGAAATGCCCCTCGCCGATGCGGATTTCATCGCCGAGCTTCAGCTGCAAGCGATCGAGCAGCGATTGTGCGGCGACCGCGCCCCAAGCGCCGCCTTGCTCGGCAAGCGCGGCCGCGAGGGGCTGCGGCGGCTCGAGCCTCACAGCGCCGTAAAGCGGATAGGCCTGATCGATTGCCTTCAGCTCAATGAGGCTCCGGCTCCGATCGTCGGCCCGGACGGCCATGGCGCGCAGCCGAGTGATGGCGGAGACCCTGCCGGATGCGGCAAGGAACCGACGCTCGTCGGGGCCTGCTGCGCGCTGTGCCAGTTGAAGCTCGATATCGCCGCCCAGAAGCGCCCGTGCGTCGGCGTTCAGGCCGGCATCGACCGCGGCGGAAAGCGAGCCCACGCCGGCAATCACCGCAACGCCCAGTGCGAGACAGGCGAGGAACACCCCGAATCCCTTGAGGCTGCCGCGCAACTCGCGCCGCGCCAGGGTCAGGGCGAGCTCCAGGCGCGTCACGCCGCTGCCCCGGCGATCGCGCCGTCGATGAGCGTGATGATGCGGTCGCAGCGCCGCGCCAGCTCGGGATCGTGGGTGATCAGCAGGAAGGTCGCGCCCGAATCCTTGTGCAGACGGAACAGAAGGTCGATCACTTGCCTTCCGGTGGCGCCGTCGAGATTGCCGGTGGGCTCGTCCGCCAGCAGCAATCTCGGGCGCACGGCAAAGGCGCGGGCGATCGCGACGCGCTGCTGCTCGCCGCCTGAGAGCTGCGCCGGGTAGTGATCGATCCGCGCGCCCAGCCCCACCGCCTCGAGCCCGGCCCGCGCCGCCTCGAAAGCATCCCTCCGGCCGGCCAATTCGAGCGGCAGCGCCACGTTCTCGAGAGCGGTCATGGTGGGCACGAGGTGAAAGGACTGAAAGACGATGCCGATATTGTCGCGGCGAAAGCGGGCGAGGGTGTCTTCGTCGAGCGCGCCGAGATCGCGGCCCGCGACTTCGATCGTGCCGGCGCTCGCGCGCTCGAGCCCGCCCAGCGCCATCATCAAAGTGGATTTGCCCGAGCCGGACGGACCGACCAGCCCGACCGTCGCGCCTTCCTCGATTTCCAGCGAAATGCCGCGGAGGACGTTGACGGGTCCGGCCGCGCTCGCCAAGGTAAGGCGCAGATTGTCGAGCCGGATCAGCACTCTTCCCATGATATCTCGTCGCATGCGCCCGCGCCGGGCTTATGCCGGGGCGTGCGGCTTTGTCAATCGAGCGCGGCGGTTCGGCGTTATCACGCTTTTGCTAGGCGCGGCGTTCTCGGCATCGGCCCTTGCCGCGCCCAAGCCGCCGGCGACGAAGATTGTCGCGTTCGGCGACAGTCTTACGGCCGGACTTGGGCTCGAACCCAGCGCTGCTTTTCCAGAGCGTCTGGCCGCGCGGCTGCAAAAGGACGGCTACACGGTCGCGATCGAGAATGCCGGCGTTTCGGGCGACACGACCTCGGGCGGGCTGGCGCGGCTCGACTGGGCGCTTGGCGGCCATCCCGATCTTGTCCTCTTGGAGCTTGGCGCCAATGACGCGCTGCGCGGCATCGATCCGACGCTCACGCGGGCGAATCTCGATGCGATTTTGGCGCGGCTCGCCCGCGACCGGATCAAGGTGCTGCTCATCGGCATGAAGGCGCCGCGCAACTGGGGACCTGATTACGACAAGGCGTTCGATGCTATATACCCCGCCCTTGCCAAGAAATACGACGTGCCGCTCTATCCGTTTTTTCTCGACGGCGTGGCGCTCGACGCAAAGCTCAATCAGGGCGACGGGCTCCACCCCAACGCTGCAGGGGTCGAGGTGATCGTGGCAAAGATCGCGCCAGCGATCGAACGCCTCATCGGCCCGAGAGCACGCTGATCCGATGTTGCGGCTGTTCGTCGGCATCGCCCTGCCGCCCGAGCTGAAGCTTCGGCTGTCGCTGCTGGCGAGCGGCGTTCCCGGCGCCAAATGGGTCGATCCCGGGAATTATCATGTGACGCTGCGCTTCATCGGCGAGGTGGATGAAGGCTCGGCCGCGGATATCGACGACGCGCTGGCGCGGATTCGCGCGCCGCGCTTCGAGGTAACGCTCGCCTCGATCGGCCATTTCGGCGCACGCATGCTGTGGGTCGGCGTCGAGCGCAATTCCGCGCTCCAGCATCTGCACGAGAAAGTCGAAAGCGCGCTCAACCGGCTGGGCTTTCCGTCCGAAGAGCGCCGCTACACGCCGCATGTGACCTTGGCGCGCCTCAAAGGCGTGAGCGAGGGCCGGCTGCAAAGCTTTATCGCGGCCCATGCGTTGTTCCGCGCCGAGCCTTTCCCCGTCGGCCATTTCAGCCTGGTCGCGAGCTATCTCACGAAAAGCGCCGCGATCTATGAGGATAAGGCCGATTACGCGCTGCGCTGAAGGCGGCGGAGAGTGGCCGCGGCCGGCGCGGTTGAGGGGGACCGCCACCGGCCGCGACCGTCGCGCGCGAAACCGACAAAGATCAGGGAAACCCCTCGATCGCTCATGCTTCCCTGGCGCGCAAAGCCTAGGCGCGCGGCGCTAAGGAACGATGAAGTCCAGGAGAACAGCTCAAATTTATCTAAAATGCCGCGCGATGGCGCGGGTGCCGGGCGCGCTCGGCGAGATCTAAAGCGCCTCCGGGAGGAACAGCGCGTGCAGCGCCTCGGACCAGGATTGACCTTGGAGCTCGTCCTCGATCGTGGCGCGGCGGGGCGCCGCGTCGTCTTCGTCCTCGTCCCATGCGACGCGGGAAGCGCCCGCCGGGCCTGCGGATGTCCGATCGTCAGTCGCGAAGATTCGCCCGATCAGAATCGCGAAGCCGAGATAAACCGCTGCGCTGCAGACGATGAGAGACCAAAACATAAGACGCGCACTCCAGACTGGCCACTTATTATGTTATGAGGCGCAGGCGATCCCTCCGGTCGCTCTCACCGCGAAATGTGCTTCTTTACTTGAGGTGATTCACGCTCGACACATGCAGCGTCGGTGTCGTCACCCGACTCGGGCTTCGAGCGCCATCGGCGCCTCTTCGAGCGCCCAGTCTTCGTAATCGCGCGCAATCTTTTCGATTTCGTTCGCAACCTTCGCGTCGAAGGTGTTGTGCGCGATCTGCCGATAACGTTCTGCCCGCTCCCTCACTTTCAATGCCGCGTCCATGGGGGCAATCTCCAAAACATCCGATGCCTATAGATACGGAGGAGCGTTCCCGAAGGGCAGTGTCCTTTTTGTGTCACTTTCCCGCCGGTTTCGCCGGTGGCTGTTCTGTGGTCGCGACTCGCGAGCCGCGACTCGACCGCGCGACGCGCGTCGCCTTCAAAAAGACAGACAAATTGAGAGATCGTTAATGCCGCGGCGACAGCCTTTGGCGCATCACCCAAGGGCCGTGACCGTCGGTCGGCTGCTGATAGAAGATGTCGAATTCGCTGAATGCCTTGGACCAGCGTTCCCCGATCGCCCGCTCGCCGACGACAAAGCTGTTGAAGCCGC
Source organism: Allostellaceae bacterium (assembly GCA_035277525.1). Taxonomy (GTDB): domain Bacteria; phylum Pseudomonadota; class Alphaproteobacteria; order ATCC43930; family CGMCC-115725; genus CAIKMD01. The sequence continues at coordinate 16,924 of DATEKH010000180.1, read as the reverse complement.
AACGACGCATGAACAGCAACTGATCGCGCAGCACGTTGCCGTCGGCGCGGAGCTCGCCCTTATAGTGAAACCGTGTTCGCAACAGACGCGCTTGTGAATAGGCGCGCCCGTCGGTAAATTTCGGGAAGTTGAGAATGATGAGGGCGAAGCGGTCGAGATCGTCGGCCAGCTCTTTCGGCTCGATCGTGTTTGGCAGGCGGAGCCCCAGCTTGTCGGAGCGTGCGCGGAGCGCTCCTTCATCGATCTGCCAGCGCGCGAAGGAAACGGTGATGAGTCCGCTTGCCGGAATCGGCTCGTCATCGGCAAGGTGATGCCACTCGTCGACGCCGAGGGCGCCATCCTCACCGAGGAGCATAAAGCGCTTCTTTGAACGGGGCCTGGCCGACGCGGCGATAGGTTTCGGGGAAACGCTCGCCGTCTTGGCGCAGGCGGAGGTAGACACCGATCAGAGTATCGATCGCGGCCGGCACGTCGTCGCTCTTGACCGCGGGGCCGATAATCGTGCCGATCGCGGCGTTGTGGCCGGCGTCGCCCCCCAATGTGATCTGATAGACCTCCTCGCCGTTCTTATCGACGCCGAGGATGCCGATATGGCCGAGATGATGGTGGCCGCAGGCGTTGATGCAGCCGGACATCTTGATGTTGAAACTGCCGATCGCGTCTTCCTTGGCGGCCATATGCTTGGCGATGCGCTGCGCCACCGGGATCGAGCGCGCGGTGGCGAGGCCGCAATAATCGAGACCGGGGCAGCAGATGATATCGGTCACCAGATCCTTGTTCGAGGTGCCGAGGCCGGCGGCGTCGAGCCGCTGCCACAGGCCGAAAAGCTTATCGCGCCGGACATGCGGCAGGACCATGTTCTGTTCATAGGCAACCCGCGCCTCGCCGAAGCTCAGCTCGTCGGCGAGATCGGCGACTACTTCCATCTGCTCGGCGCTGATGTCGCCGCCGGTCTTGCCGACCTCTTTCAGCGAGATCGTGACGATGGCGTGGCCCGGCACTTTATGGGCGTGAACGTTATGCTTCACCCAGCGAGCGAAAGCGGGGTTGCCCGTGATGGCGCGCGCGAGCGCACCCTCATCGACCGGGCTGCGGTCATAATCCGGCGGCGCGAAGGCCGAGGCGATTTCGGCGATGTAGCTCTCGGGAATGGCAATCGCCGCGCGGTCCGAGGCGAGCCATTCCTGCTCGACCTCCTCGGCATATTTCGCCGCACCGAGGCTCTGCACCAGGATCTTGACGCGCGCTTTCCACAGATTGTCGCGCCGGCCATAGCGATTGTAGACGCGCAGACAGGCCTCGATATAGGAGAGCACGTCACGCCGCGGCACGAATTTCTTGACGGTTTGCGCGAGATAAGGCGTGCGGCCGAGCCCGCCGCCGACGACCACCTCGAAGCCGAGATCGCCCGCTTCGTTCTTATGCAGATAAAGGCCGAGATCGTGCATCTTCACCGCGGCGCGGTCTTCCTTCGAGGCGCAGATCGCGATCTTGAATTTGCGCGGCAGGAAGGAGAATTCGGGATGCAGCGTCGCCCATTGCCGGATGATCTCGGCATAGGGGCGCGGATCTTCGAGCTCGTCGGCGGCCACGCCGGCAAAGGCGTCGGTGGTGGTGTTGCGGAAGGAATTGCCGCTGGTCTGAATCGCGTGCATTTCGACGCTGGCGAGCTCGGCGAGGATGTCGGGCGTATCTTCGAGCTTGATCCAGTGAAGCTGGAGATTCGTCCGCGTCGTGAAATGACCGTAGCCGCGGTCGTATTTGCGCATGATATGCGCAAGCTTGCGGAGCTTCGTTGAATTCAGCATCCCGTAGGGGATGGCGATGCGCAGCATATAGGCGTGGAGCTGCAGATAGAGCCCGTTCATCAGCCGCAGCGGCCGGAACTCGTCCTCGGTAAGTTGCCCCGCGAGCCGGCGGCGCACCTGATCGCGATATTGAGCGACACGCTCATCGACGAAGCGGTGGTCGAAATCGTCGTAGCGATACACGCGCGGTCTCCGGGTCCGGCAGCGGACCTAAATCGAATAATCGTCGACGCCCGCCGCGGCGGGGTTGGCGTCGAGCGCGGTGTGGCCGGCCATCGGGCCCGTGGTCGGGCCCGAGGCGCGGATGCGCTCGCGTAAAGTCACTGGGCGCAGATGGTCTCCGTCCCGCGTGACCTCGATCAGGACCGGCCCCACCGCCGGCAGCGGCGGGAGGCCGACCTGAGCCTCGGCCAAGAGCGCGTTGGCGTGATTGTCCTCGGCGACCAGCGCCCTGTCGATCGCCGGCGTCCACTCGCCGGCGCCGGCGAAATAGATCACCGCGCCGTCGCGCAAACGATTGCCAGTCACGATCTGCATGGACGCTGGCCGCCTCGGCTCGATCAGGGCTGCGCTGTCGTGCGCAGATAGGGCTTCAGCGTCTTGAAGCCGGGGAAGAGCGTCTTCGCCTGCTCGTCATTAACCGCCGCGGTGATGATCACATCATCGCCCTGCTTCCAATCCGCGGGCGTCGCCACCTTGTGCTTGTCGGTAAGCTGCAGCGAATCGATGACGCGCAGGATCTCCTGGAAATTACGCCCGGTCGCCATCGGATAGACCAGGATGAGGCGGACCTTCTTGTTGGGATCGACGACGAAGACGTTGCGCACGGTCTGATTGTCGGCCGGCGTGCGCTTGGCGGGATCGCCGCTCGTGCCGCCGGGCAGCATGCCGTACAGCGTCGAGACCTTGAAATCGCCATCGGCGAGGATCGGATAGTTCGGCGCCGCACCCTGCGTCTCTTTGATGTCGTTGGCCCAGCGCTTGTGATCAGCGGCGGAATCGACCGAGAGCCCGATCACCCTGACGCCACGCTTGTCGAAGTCGCTCTTGAGCCGCGCCACCATGCCAAGCTCCGTGGTGCAAACCGGCGTGAAATCCTTGGGGTGGGAGAACAGTACGCCCCAGGAATTGCCCAGCCATTGGTGGAAATGGATCGGGCCTTCGGTCGATTCTTGCGTGAAATCAGGGGCGACGTCGCCGAGTTTCAGCGTCATGACAAACCTCCTCCTGTTGGTCCCGCTTCTCGATGCCGCGGTCATTCGCGCTCACCGCAACGGGATGCAATTTGAGCCAGCCGTAGCGGCCGATCTGCGCTGCCGTCAAGCGACGGACGGTTGCGTGGTCGGCGCCGGTTTCCTGCCATTCTCGACGCAGGGCCGCGATCCGATCCAGCCGGCCGCGCCATTCGGGCCCGATCACCCCGGCGAGAAAATCCTTGAGTTCGGCGGCGAGGCCCGGCGCGCTGCCGCATGTCGAAACCGCGAGGGTGAGGTCGCCCCGCCGCAGCACCGCCGGCGCCTGCGCGTCGCTCAAGGATGGCGCATCCTCGACATGGAGGATCGCTCCCGCGCGGCGTGCCGCTTGTGCCAGGAGGCGGCGCTTGGGCGCCGGCACATCGGCGATGAAGATGAGCTGCGTCCGGCGCAGAGCGGCGGCTCCCGGCCAAGCGCGGACCAGCCTTTCGCCTGCGGCGTCGGCAAGCTCCGGGCTTGGCGCGGCCGCGAACACTCGCAACCCAACGGCGCCGGCCTCATCAAGCCAGGCGAGGCGGCGCAGCGCCGGAGCGCCATTGCCGATCAGGGCAACGCGCAGCCGTGAAAGCTCCAAGGAAAGCGGCAGCATCGCGGTCAAACAGCCAAATGTCGTGAACGACAGGTACTATATTTTACGCAAAAAAATGATGTCAATAGATATAAATAACATATTATTTTTGTATATTTGATATTTGGCGAGTGTCGAGGCTTCGTCCGCCGAAAAAGCTGCGCTTGCCGGTCGGCCGATTTATCCTGGGCGACGATGGCCTGGAATCCACAGCAATATTTGAAGTTCGCGGCCGAGCGGCAGCGGCCGGGCTTCGATCTCCTGGCGCAGATCGGCGATCTGCCGCCCGGCCCGATCTACGAGTTGGGCTGCGGCACCGGATCCCATGCCCGCGCCATCGCGTCGCGCTGGCCGGATCATGCCGTGGTCGGGATCGACAATTCGCCAGAGATGCTGGCCGAGGCGGCAAGGACGCCGTCGCGCATCCGCTGGGTCGAGGCCGAGATCAGTGCCTGGCAGGCGCCCGAGCGTGCCGCGCTGGTTTATTCGAACGCGACTTTGCACTGGCTTCAGCATCACGAGGCGCTGTTTCCGCGCCTCCTCGCCCAGCTCGCGCCCGCGGGTTTGCTTGCAGTGCAGATGCCGCGGAATTTCGATGATCCGTCACAGCGCCTGCTGCGCGAGATCGCGCGCGCGGGCGCTTGGGCGGCAAAGCTCGCGCCGCTGTTCGAGCCGGACTGCCCGACGCCGTCGCTGCTGCGGCCGGATCCGGTCGGTCGGCCCGAATTCTATTACGATCTGCTCGCGCCGCGCGCGGCTGGCGGCATCGAGCTTTGGGAAACCGAATATATCCACCAGCTGGTCGGAGCGAACGCCGTGCTCGAATGGATGCGCGGCACGACCTTGCGGCCGGTGCTCGATGCGCTCGATGCGGGCTTGCGCGCGAGCTTTCTCGCCGCCTACGGCGCGGCACTCGCCGCCGCTTTTCCGCGCCGCGCCGATGGCAAGACGCTGCTGCATTTCCGCCGGCTGTTTCTGGTGGCGCGGGCTTAGCGCGGGACGAGAAGGAGGGGGATCATGGCTTACTGGCTGGTGAAATCGGAGCCCAGCGCTTATTCCTGGGATCAGCTTGTCAAAGACAAGCGCACCAATTGGAGCGGCGTGCGCAACTTCCAGGCCGCGGCCAATCTCAAAGCGATGAAGCTTGGCGATCGCGCCTTCTTCTATCACTCGAATGAAGGCCTCGCGATCGTCGGCATCGCCGAGATTGTGAAGACGGCCTATCCCGATCCCAGCGACAAGACCGGCAAATTCGTGCAGGTCGATCTCGTTCCGGTGATGCCGCTGAAAGAGCCGGTGACGCTCGCCGCGATCAAGGCCGAGCCGAAGCTCAAAGAGCTGAAGCTCGTGAAGCAAGGCCGGCTCTCGGTCTCGCCGGTTGGCGCCGAAGAGTGGAAGGCGATCTGCAAGATGGGCGGCGTGAAGGGGTGAAGCTTTTATTGGGCGGGCGCCTGCTCCACCGGCGGCGCCCTTGAGACGTCTTTGCGCCGAGGGCGATATCCCCGAAGGCCAGGGTCGCGGCTTCGTCTTCGGCGCGCGAACGGAACGGCAAGCGGTCTTCGTCATTCGCTGGCAGGGCGTGCTGCGCGCCTATCGCAATTCCTGCCCGCATGTCGGCGCGCCGCTCGATTGGCCCGAGGACCGCTTCTTCGATGCGAGCGGCCGTTATCTCATGTGCGGAACGCATGGCGCCGTGTTCCGGCCCGAAGACGGGTTTTGCATCGAGGGCCCTTGCGCCGGCTGCGCGCTCGAGCCGGTTGCCATCCGCCTCAGCGAGGCGGCGGTGTTTCTTGTCGAGGAAGCCTAGAGAACGCGGAAATTCTTGAACTGCCAGGGATCGTCGCGGTCGAGATCTTCCGGAAACAGTCTTTCGCGCTCAAAGAGCGGGGTCCAGTCGCTGTATTCGCCGAGCACCTGGCCGAGATAGGGCCGGCAGATGTCGAGCACGCGCTGATGGTCGATCTCGTCCGGCTCGACGATGCCGCGCTGTGGATTCTCGATCGCCCAGATCATGCCGGCGAGCGCGGTCGCGGTGACCTGAAGCGAAGTCGCGTTGTTGAAACGCGCGAGCCGCCGCGCCTCTTCGACCGAAAGGCGCGAACCATACCAATAGACGCCCTTGGCATGTCCCATCAGCAGCACGCCCAGCTCGTCGATGCCGTGCTCGATCTCGTCCATGATCAGGCGCTTGGTCTCCTGCAAGCGATAATTCTTGCCGCCGATCTCGTGCAGCGAGAGCACAGCGTCGTCGCAGGGGTGATAGGCATAATGGACGGTCGGGCGGTAGAGCAGCTTCCCGCCCTCGCGCAGCGTGTAGTAATCGGCGATCGAAATCGACTCGCCATGGGTGATGAGGAAGCCGTGATAGGGACCCTCGAGCGGCGTCCAGCTCCTGACGCGGGTCGCGGCACCCGGCCGGTTGAGATAGATCGCGGCGCCGCTGCCGAATTCATGCTTGCCGCCATCCGGCGGGAAATACCGCTCATGGGTTCCCCAGCCGAGCTCGGCCGGCTGCATGCCCTCGGCGACGAAGCCGTCGATCGACCAGGTGTTGACGAACTCGCCCGGCTGCTTGGGGATGCGCGAGACCTGGGTATCGCGTTCGGCGATGTGGATCACCTTGACGCCGAGCTCGGCCGCGAGCGCCGCCCAGTCGGGCCGCGCCTTGGGCGCGGCTCTGACGCCCAGCTCTTCGGCGAGATCGAGCAGCGCGACCTTGACGAAATGCGAGACGAGGCCGGGATTGGCGCCATGGGTCATGACCGCGGTCGGTCCGCCGGGATCCTTCGCGCGCAGCCCCAGCAGATGCTCGCGCAGCGCGTAATTGGAGCGCAGCGACGGGCTCAGCTCGGGATTGGTATAGCCGCCGGGCCAGGGCTCGATGCAGGTGTCGAGATAAAGCGCGCCCTTGCTGCGGCAGAACTCGACCAGCGCGGCGCTCGACACCTCGACCGAAACGTTGAGAAGGAAATCGCCCGGGCCGATAAGTGGCTCGAGCACGCTGCGGTAATTCTGCTCGGTCAACGGCTCGACGACGAAGCGGACGCCCAGATCCTTGGCTTCCTTCTGGCCGCGATCCTCGGCCGTGATGATGGTGATCTGGGAGGGCTTGGCGTCGATATGGCGCAGAATTAGCGGCAGGATGCCCTGACCGATGCTGCCGAAGCCGATGATGACGATGCGGCCTTTGAATTTGAGGAATTTGGTCGTGCGCGCCATGTGGCGTCCGCTCTAAATGCGCGTGAGAGGGGTGTCAAGGCGCACAGCGCCCGCGGTAGGGGTTCGGTGGCGGTTCTCTGAATTCGCCGCAGCCGCGACACGCGCAACCATAAGCCGCGTCGGCGAAGGAGAAGGATATGTGGCGAGGCCGAGCCGGCGTCTCTGACGGGCCAGATGCGAGGGCCTGTCCGATTCGCTTGGATCGGTTTTTCCGTCGTGGTATACCACTGGTATACCAGAGGCTGCGAGCGTGGAAAGAGGTCGGGATATGGCGCTGCGGGAGGGTTCCGCCGAGATCGATATCGCCCCGCTCGCCGCGCGGCCGGCCGAATCGCCCGCGAGCTTTCGGATCCTCGCCTATCGAAAGATCAAGGAACTCATCACGGGGCTGAACGTCTATGGTCAGGCCGAGCCGATTCGGCTGGACGAGCGCCGCCTATCGCAAGAACTGGGCGTGTCGCGGACGCCGGTGCGCGAGGCGCTGACGCTCCTGGAGCGCGAGGGCTATGTCCGCACCGAGCCGCGCCGCGGCGTCATCGTCATGCGCAAGAGCAAGCAGGAGATCCTGCGCATGATCGAGGTCTGGGCTGCGCTCGAAAGCCTCGCCGCGCGTCTCGCGACTTTGCACGCCGCGGATGACGAGATCGCCAGTTTGCGCCGCATGTTTGAGGATTTCAGCGATCAGTCGCTCGAGGGTCATCTCGACGAATATTCCGAGGCCAATATCCATTTCCATCAGGCGATCATCCGGCTTTCGGGCAATCCGCTTCTCGTCGACATGACGCGCGATCTCTTCATCCATATGCGCGCGATCCGGCAGGCGACCATCGGCCAGGGCGACCGCGCCAAGCGCTCGATCGTCGATCACATGAACATCATCGAGGCGCTGGAGCGGCGCGACACCGAGCGCGCGGCGGCGCTGGTGTTGAAGCACGCGCTCGATCTTGCGGCGCATGTCGAGCAGCATTGGAATTCCTTCGAATGACGCTCCCCGGGAGGCAAAGATGGCGCAAACGACATCACTGAAGGAGCAGACCAAGGCCGCGGCGGACGAGCCCCAAGACCTGACCGACGGCTTCCACCTCGTCATCGACGCGCTGAAGCTCAACGGCCTCACCACGATCTACGGCGTGCCCGGCATCCCGATCACGGATTTCGGCCGCATGGCGCAGGCCGCGGGCATTCGCGTGCTCTCGTTCCGCCACGAGCAGAGTGCCGGCTATGCGGCCGCCATCGCCGGCTTCCTGAGCAAGAAGCCGGGAATCTGCCTCACCGTGTCGGCGCCGGGCTTTCTCAATGGACTGACGGCGCTCGCCCATGCGACGACCAATTGCTACCCGATGATCCAGATCTCGGGCTCCTCCGAGCGCGAGATCGTCGATCTGCAGCAGGGCGATTATGAGGAGATGGACCAGCTCGCCATCGCCAAGCCGCTCTGCAAGGCGGCGTTCCGCGTGCTTCATGCCGCCGACATCGGCATCGGCGTTGCGCGCGCGATCCGCGCGGCGGTGTCGGGGCGGCCGGGCGGGGTCTATCTCGACCTGCCGGGCAAGCTCTTCGGCCAGGTGATGAATGCGGAGGCCGGCGAGAGGTCGCTGGTCAAGGTCATCGACCCCGCCCCGGCCCAGATCCCGGCGCCCGACGCCGTCAAGCGCGCGCTCGATGTTCTCAAATCCGCCGCGCGGCCGCTGATCATCCTCGGCAAGGGCGCGGCCTATGCGCAAGCCGACGAGGCGATCAAGACGCTGGTCGAAAAGAGCGGCGCGCCCTTCCTGCCGATGAGCATGGCCAAGGGTCTGCTGCCGGATACGCATCCGCAATGCGCCGGTGCCGCGCGCTCGACCGTCTTGAGAGATTGCGATGTCGTTCTGATGGTTGGCGCTCGTCTCAACTGGCTGCTGTCGCATGGCAAGGGCAAGAGCTGGGGCGAGGGCCCGAAAAAATTCATCCAGATCGATATCGAGCCCAAGGAGATGGACAGCAATGTCGAAATCGCCGCGCCGCTGGTCGGCGATATCGGCTCCTGCGTCGCCGCCTTGATCGAGGGCATGGGCGGCAACTGGCCGAAGCCACCCGCCGCGTGGATCAACACCGTCAACGGCAAGCGCGAAGAAAACGTCGCCAAGATGGCGCCGCGGCTCATGAACAACAATTCGCCGATGGATTATCACGGCGCGCTGGGTGTGTTGCGCACCATCATCAGGGAACGGCCGGACACCATCCTCGTCAACGAGGGCGCCAACACGCTCGATCTCGCACGCGGCGTCATCGACATCTACAAGCCGCGCAAGCGTCTCGATGTCGGAACCTGGGGCGTGATGGGTGTCGGCATGGGCCAGGCGATCGGCGCGGCGATCGAAACTCGCAAGCCTGTGGTCGCGATCGAAGGCGACAGCGCGTTCGGCTTCTGCGGCATGGAGGTCGAAACGATCTGCCGCTATGGCCTGCCGATCTGCGTCGTCATCTTCAACAATGACGGCGTCTATCGGGGGGTCGACGTCAATCCGGCCGGTTCCGATCCCGCGACGACGGCCTTCGTCAAAGGCGCGCGCTACGACAAGATGATGGAGGCCTTCGGCGGCATCGGCGTGCAAGCAGAAACGCCCGACGCACTGAAACAGGCCGTCGAGGCGGCCTTGACCTCGGGCAAACCCACCCTCGTCAACGCGGTCATCGACCCGGCGGCGGGCAGCGAGAGCGGTCGCATCGGCAATCTCAATCCGCAAAGCGCGTTGAAGAAGAAATAGGCGAACCGGCATCGGCGGCGCAAGCTGCCGCGCAGCACTCGATCAGGCGAACGCAACGAAGGAATTCTGGAGGCGAACATGGGAAAAGCACTTGAAGGGGTTAAGGTCCTCGATTTCACGCATGTGCAGTCGGGGCCCACATGCACGCAGCTTCTCGCCTGGTTCGGCGCCGATGTGATCAAGGTCGAACGGCCCGGCATCGGCGACATCACGCGCGGTCAGCTTCGCGACGTGCCGAACGCCGACAGCCTCTATTTCACCATGCTCAACCACAACAAGCGCTCGATTACCATCGACGCGAAGAACCCCAAGGGCAAAGAGATCATCGAAGGGCTGATGAAGGCCTGCGACGTGCTGGTCGAGAATTTCGGCCCTGGCGTGCTCGACCGCATGGGCTTCACCTGGGAGCGCATCCAGGAGATCAATCCGCGGCTCATCTACGCCTCGATCAAGGGCTTCGGGCCGGGCCCCTATGAAGACTGCAAGGTCTACGAGAATGTCGCGCAATGCACCGGCGGCTCGGCTTCGACCACTGGCTTTCGCGACGGTCCGCCGCTCGTCACCGGCGCGCAGATCGGCGACAGCGGCACCGGGCTTCATCTCGCGCTCGGCATCGTCACCGCGCTGTTCCAGCGCACGACCACCGGCAAGGGCCAGCGCGTCACCGTCGCAATGCAGGACGGCGTCCTCAATCTCTGCCGCGTGAAGCTGCGCGATCAGCAGCGGCTCAAAGCCGGGCCGCTCACAGAATACAGCCAATATGGCGAGGGCATTCCTTTCGGCGAAGCAACGCCGCGCGCCGGCAATGATTCGGGCGGCGGCCAGCCGGGCTGGATTCTCAAATGCAAAGGCTGGGAGACCGATCCCAACGCTTACATTTATTTCATCACCCAGGCCCCGGTCTGGGCGGAAATCTGCAAGGTGATCGGCGAAGAGGGCTGGATCACCCACCCCGATTACGCGAAGCCCGAGGCGCGGCTGCCGCGCCTCAAACAGATTTTCGATCGCATTGAAGCCTGGACCATGACCAAGACCAAGTTCGAGGCCATGGACATCCTCAATCAATATGACATTCCCTGCGGGCCCATCCTGTCAATGAAGGAACTCGCGGAGGAAAAGAGCCTGCGCGAGACTGGCACCGTCGTCGAAGTCGATCATCCGAAGCGCGGCAAATATCTCTCGGTCGGCAATCCGATCAAGCTCTCGGCGAGCCCGAGCGAGGTCGCGCGCTCGCCGCTCTTGGGCGAGCATACGGACGAGATTCTGCGCCACGTGCTGCGCTATGACGAGCGTCGCATGGCCGAGATCAAGGCCTCGGGGGCGATCGGCGGCGCCAAGCCCGCTGCCGCGGACTAGCCCCTCGAATCGCTGCGGAAAGGCGGGCCATCTTTACGGCCTCGTCTTTCCGGCCTATGCCTATCCGTTGCGGTCCGAACGGCACTGAGAGCTCCCCCCGATCATGAATATTCACGAATATCAAGCGAAGGCGCTGCTGCAAAAATTCGGCGTCGCCGTACCCAAGGGTGCGGTCGCCTATACGCCGCAGGAGGCCGAGACGGCCGCGCGCAGTCTCGCCGGTCCCGCTTATGTGGTGAAGGCGCAAATTCATGCGGGCGGACGCGGCGCCGGGCGGTTTCAGGACAATCCGACGGGCAAGGGCGGCGTCCGCGTGATGAAATCGCCCGAAGAGGCGGGCAAGGCCGCGGCCGAGATGCTCGGACAGGTGCTCGTCACCAAGCAGACCGGCCCCAAGGGCCGCGAGGTCAAGCGCATCTATGTCGAGGAAGCCTGCGATATCAAGCGCGAGCTCTATCTCGGCATGCTGATCGATCGCAAGACCGCGCGCGTCACGGTGATGGCCTCGACCGAAGGCGGCATGGAGATCGAGGAGGTCGCGGCAAAAACGCCCGAGAAGATCATTCGCGTCGCGATCGATCCGGCCACGGGGTTGAAGGATTTCCACGCGCGCAAGCTCGCCTTCGGCTTGGGGCTCGAAGGCAAGCAGGTCGCCGCGGCGGTCAAATTCATCCTCGCCATGTATCAAGCCTTCACGCGGCTCGACGCGTCGATCGTCGAGATCAATCCGCTGGCCGTGACCGGCGCGGGCGAGATCTTGGCGCTCGATGCCAAGATGAATTTCGACGACAACGCGCTCTTTCGCCATGCCGATATCGAAGAGATGCGCGACGAGGCGGAGGAAGATCCGACCGAGCTCGAAGCCGCCAAGCATCAGCTCAACTACGTGAAGCTCGACGGCAATATCGGCTGCATGGTGAACGGCGCCGGCCTCGCCATGGCGACGATGGACATCATCAAGCTCTATGGCAGCAGCCCGGCGAATTTTCTCGATGTCGGCGGCGGCGCGACCAAGGAGCGGGTGACGACCGCGTTCAAGCTCATCCTCTCGGACCCGCATGTCGAGGGTATTCTGGTCAACATCTTCGGCGGCATCATGCGCTGCGACGTCATCGCCGAGGGCATCGTCGCCGCCGCGCGCGAGGTGAGCCTGCAGGTGCCGCTGGTGGTGCGATTGGAAGGCACCAATGTGAAGCTCGGCAAGAAGATCCTCGCCGAATCGGGCCTGCCGATCCTTTCGGCCGATGATCTTGCCGACGCGGCGCAAAAGATCACGCAAGCGGTGAGGGAGGCGGCCTGATGTCCGTTCTCGTCAACCGCGACACCAAGGTCATCTGCCAGGGCTTCACCGGCGCGCAGGGCACGTTCCATTCGGAGCAGGCGATCGCCTACGGCACCAAGATGATGGGCGGCGTCACGCCCGGCAAAGGCGGCAGCAGGCATCTCGACCTGCCGGTCTTCGATACGGTGGCCGACGCCGTCGATGAGACCGGCGCCAACGCCACCGTCATCTACGTGCCGCCGCCCTTCGCGGCCGATGCGATTCTCGAAGCGATCGATGCCGAGCTGCCGCTGGTCGTCTGTATCACCGAAGGCATTCCGGTGCTCGATATGGTAACCGTTAAGCGCGCCTTGACGGGCTCGAAGAGCCGGCTCATCGGCCCCAACTGCCCGGGCGTCATCACGCCCGGTGAATGCAAGATCGGCATCATGCCTGGCCATATCCACCAGAAGGGCCATGTCGGCATCGTCTCGCGCTCGGGCACGCTCACCTATGAAGCGGTGGCGCAGACCACCGCCGTCGGGCTCGGCCAATCGAGCTGCGTCGGCATCGGCGGCGATCCGGTCAACGGCACCAATTTCATCGACTGCCTCGAGATGTTCCTTGCCGACCCCGAGACGCAGTCGATCATCATGATCGGCGAGATCGGCGGCTCGGCGGAGGAAGAGGCGGCCGATTTCATCAAGCGCAGCAAGGTGAGGAAGCCGATGGTCGGCTTCATCGCCGGCGCAACCGCGCCGCCGGGCCGGCGCATGGGCCATGCCGGCGCGATCATCTCGGGCGGGACCGGCACCGCCGCCAGCAAGAAAGAGGCGATGAAAAGCGCCGGCATCACCGTCGCCGATTCGCCTGCCGCCTTGGGGTTCACCATGCTGCAGCGGCTGAAGAGCTAGCGATGGCAGAGGCGCGACAGCAACCGGCGCGCCAAATTCATCCCGGCGCGGGGAGACGGCGGGGGCGCGACCTGCCGCGCGGCCGGCAGGTCGAGCCGCAGGCCTTGGCCGAGGTCCAGGCTCTGTTGGGCGAACGTCCGCGGCGCCGCGATCTGCTGATCGAGTTCCTGCATCTCCTGCAGGACAATTATCGCTGCCTGCATGCGCGCCATCTGGCGGCGCTTGCCCAGGAAATGAAGCTCGCTCTCGTCGAGGTCTACGAGGTGGCGTCGTTCTACGCGCATTTCGACATCGTCATGGATGGCGAAGAGCCGCCGCCGCCTTTGACGGTACGGGTTTGCGACAGTCTCACCTGTGCGCTCTTCGGCGGCGAGCGCTTGTTGCAAGAGCTTCCGGCCCAGCTCGGCACCGGCGTGCGCGTGGTGCGCGCGCCCTGCATGGGCGCTTGCCACAACGCGCCGGCCGTGGCGCTGGGCCATGCGCTTCACGAGCACGCGACGAGCGCAAGCATCGCTGCCGCGGTTGCAGGAGGCGACGCACATTCACAGGTGCCGAATTATCCCGATCTCGGCGTCTATCGCGCTCAGGGCGGATACGCACTGCTTGAGGCGTTCCGAAGCGGAAAGAGATCGCTCGAGGAAACCTTGAAGACGGTAGAATCCGCGCAGCTGCGCGGCCTCGGCGGCGCCGGCTTCCCGGCTGGGCGCAAATTGCGCGCGGTTCTCGCCGAGCCGAAACCGCGGCTCATGGCGGTCAACGCCGACGAAGGCGAACCTGGCACTTTCAAGGACAGGCATTACCTCGAAACCGATCCGCATCGCGTGCTCGAAGGGATGCTGATCGGCGCTTTGGCCATCGAGGCATCCGACGTTTACATCTATCTTCGCGACGAATATCCGCATATCCGCGAGATCCTGCGGGCCGAGATCACGAAGCTCGAAGTGTCGGGCTTATCGCGGCACACCCGGATTCACCTTCGCCGCGGCGCCGGCGCCTATATCTGCGGCGAGGAATCGGCGATGCTCGAAAGCATCGAGGGCAAGCGCGGCCTCCCGCGCCACAAGCCGCCCTATCCCTCGCAAGTCGGGCTTTTTGGCCGGCCAACGCTCATCAACAACGTCGAGACGCTTTATTGGGTGCGCGACATCGTCGAACGCGGCGGCGACTGGTTCGCCAACCAAGGCCGGCGCGGCCGCAAAGGTCCGCGCAGCTTCTCGGTCTCGGGTCGCGTCAAATCGCCCGGTGTCAAGCTCGCACCCGCCGGCATCACCGCGCGCGAATTGATCGACGAATTCTGCGGCGGCATGCTGGAGGGTCATCAATTCAAGGCCTATCTGCCGGGCGGCGCCTCGGGCGGCATCCTGCCGGCCTCGATGGCCGATCTGCCTTTGGATTTCGGCACGCTCGAGCAATATGGCTGCCTCATCGGCTCGGCCGGGGTGGTCGTGCTCTCGGACCAGGACGATATGCGCGCGGTCGCGCTCAACCTCCTCAAATTCTTCGAGGATGAGAGCTGCGGCCAGTGCACGCCCTGCCGCGTCGGCACGGAAAAGGCAGTGCACCTGCTCAGAGCACCGAAATGGAACGCGGACCTGCTCGAGGAATTGACACGGGTGATGACCGACAGCTCGATCTGCGGCCTCGGTCAGGCGGCGATGAATCCGGTGAAGATGGTGCTGAAACACTTCACGAAGGACGTGTCATGAGCGACGGTTCCGGCGTGATGCCCAACGGGGTCAAGTTCCTCCTCGACGGCGTCGAGGTCGAGGCTTTGCCGGGCGAGACCATCTGGCGCGTCGCGCAGCGTCACCAAACCGAGATCCCCCATCTCTGCTTCTTGCCGGAGCCGGGCTATCGCCCCGACGGCAATTGCCGCGCCTGCATGGTCGAGATCGAAGGCGAGCGCGTGCTCGCCGCCTCCTGCATTCGCCAGCCGACGCCGGGCATGAAAGTCCAGACGCAGAGCGAGCGCGCGGTCGCCAACCGCAAACTCGTCTTCGAACTGCTCGTCGCCGACCAGCCCAAGCGCGAGACGGCGCACGATCCCCAATCCGAATTCTGGAAGCACGCCGCGCGTGTGGGCGTGACGACGAGCCGCTTCCCGGCGCGACATCAGCCCGCGCCCGATCGTTCGCATGTGGCGATGGCGGTCAATCTCGACGCCTGCATCCAATGCACGCTTTGCGTCCGCGCCTGCCGCGAGGTCCAGGTCAACGACGTGATCGGCATGTCGCTGCGTGGCCACCACGAGAAAATCGTGTTCGATTTCGACGATCCGATGGGCCAAAGCACCTGCGTCGGCTGCGGCGAGTGCGTTCAAGCCTGCCCGACCGGCGCGCTACTGCCGGCGACCATGGTCGATGCGCAGAACAGGGCGCAGCCCAATCCGGATCGCGAGGTCGACAGCGTCTGCCCTTATTGCGGCGTCGGCTGTCAGCTCACCTATCGCATTCGCGATGATCAGATTGTCGCCGTCGAGGGTCGCAACGGCCCTTCCAACGAGCGCCGACTCTGCGTCAAAGGCCGCTTTGGCTTCGACTACATCACGCATCCCGACCGGCTCAAAGTTCCGATGATCCGCAAGGACGGCGTGCCCAAGCGCGCCGACGATCAGATCGATCCGGCCAATCCGTGGACGCATTTCCGCCGGGCGAGCTGGGAGGAAGCGCTCGATGCCGCGGCCGCCGGCCTCAAGCGGATTCGCGACGCGAAGGGCGGCGACGCGCTCGCCGGCTTCGGCTCGGCCAAGGGGTCGAACGAAGAGGCTTACCTCTTTCAGAAGCTGGTGCGTGCCGGCTTCCGCACCAACAATGTCGATCACTGCACGCGGCTGTGTCACGCTTCGTCGGTGGCGGCGCTGATGGAAGGCATTGGCTCGGGCGCGGTGACGGCGCCGTTCAACGCCGCCATGGACGCCGAGGTGATCATCGTCATCGGCGCCAATCCGACCGAAAACCACCCGGTCGCGGCGACCTATTTCAAGCAGGCGGCCAAGCGCGGCGCGACCCTCATCGTCATGGACCCGCGTGGCCAGACCTTGAAGCGGCACGCGGCGCATATGCTGCAATTCAAGCCGGGACGCGACGTCGCGATGCTCACGGCTCTGCTGCATACGATCATCTACGAGGATCTCTACGACAAGCAGTACGTCCAGGCGCATACCGATGATTTCGCGGCGCTGAAAGACAGCGTCAAAGACCGCACGCCCGAGGCAATGGCGGAAATCTGCGGCATCGATGCCGAGACCTTGAAGACCGTCGCACGCAAATACGCCCGTGCCGAGCGCGCGATCGTCTTCTGGGGCATGGGCATCTCGCAGCACGTCCACGGCACGGACAATGCGCGCTGTCTCATTGCGCTCGCCCTCGTCACCGGCCAGATCGGACGGCCGGGCACCGGGCTCCATCCGTTGCGCGGCCAGAACAATGTGCAAGGCGCCTCCGATGTCGGCCTCATTCCGATGTTCTATCCCGATTATCGCGACGTCGCGAACCCCGAGATGCGGCGCATCTATGAAGAGCTGTGGGGTGCGGCGGCGGATTTGAAGCGCGGCCTCACTGTGGTCGAGATCATGACCGCGATCCACGAGGACAAGATTCACGGCATGTACATCATGGGCGAGAATCCGGCGATGTCGGATCCTGACGTCCAGCACGCGCGCGAGGCTCTGGCAAAGCTCGATCACCTCGTGGTGCAGGATCTCTTCCTCACCGAGACCGCGCGCTATGCCGACGTCATCCTGCCGGCCTCGGCCTGGCCCGAGAAGAGCGGCACGGTGACCAACACCAACCGCCAGGT
>DATEKH010000179.1:0-23096 GCA_035277525.1 Allostellaceae bacterium | reverse complement strand
GGCACGCGCGCGCCGCATGCCTGGATCGGCGAGAACCGCTCGACGCTCGATCTCTTCGGCGCGGGTTTCGTGCTGCTGCGCTTGGGTTCATCGCCGCCTTCGGGCGCAGCGCTCGTCGAGGCCGCGAAGACGCGCGGGGTCCCCCTCAAAGTCGTCGATCTCAATGATGCGAAGATTGCAGCGCTTTACGAGCGCGCGCTCGTGCTGGTGCGCCCGGACGGGCATGTCGCCTGGCGCGACGATCGTCCGCCAGCGGATGCGCTGCACCTTATCGATCGCGTGCGCGGGGCTTGAACGCGGGGCTATTCCTCATCGGGCAGCGCGCTTTCATGCCAATGGCCGAGCAATGCGTGCGACAGCCAGGACAGCGCCGCGAAAATCAGGATGCCCGTGAGCGACAACAACAGCAGCGCGGCGAAGAGCCGCGGGATCTCGAGCCGGTAGCCCGCTTCGAGGATGCGCGAGGCGAGCCCCGTCTCCGTGCCGCCGGTGCCGGCGACGAACTCGGCGACGACCGCGCCGATGAGGGCGAGCCCGCCGCTGATCCTGACGCCGCCGAGGAAATAGGGCAGCGCCGAGGGCAGCCGCAGATAGCGCAGGCTTTGCCAGCGCGTCGCGCGGTAGAGCCGGAACAGCGCCACGAGGTTGCGGTCGGCGCTGGTCAAACCCAAGGTGGTGTTGGCGACGACGGGAAAGAACGCGACGATCCACGCGCAAACCAGCAGCGCGAGGAACGTGTCGTTCACCCAGATGATGATGAGCGGCGCGATCGAGACGATCGGCGTCACCTGCAAAATGACGGCATAGGGAAAAAAGCTCAGCTCCAGGAGGCGCGACTGCGCGAAGAGAATGGCGATGGCGCCGCCCAGAACCACGGCCGCGACCAGCGCCGCCAGGGTGATGCGCAGCGTGACGAGCAGCGAGAGCAAGAGGCTCGGCCCGTCGCGCCACAAGGTTTCAGCAACGAGGAGCGGCCCGGGCAGAATATAGGGCGGGATCGCGTTCCAGCGCACCACCGCCTCCCACCCGATCAGCACGAGCACGCCGACCCCGGCCGGCGCCGCGAGCTTCAAGACGCGCTCGCTCATGCCGCGGCCTCGGCCAGAAGCTGCGACAGCTTGCGGCATTCGACGCTGTATTCCGGCGCGGTTCGGAGCGCGCCCTCGCGCGGATAAGGCAGATCGATCGGCAGATCGGCGGCGACATGCCCCGGGCGCTTCGTCATGACGACGATGCGGTTCGAGAGAAACACCGATTCGAACACGCTGTGGGTGACGAACACCACCGTCCAGCCATGGCGCTGCCAGAGGCGCAGCAGATCCTCGTTGAGGCGGAAGCGCGTGATCTCGTCGAGCGCCGCGAAGGGCTCGTCGAGCAGGAGCAGCTGCGGCTCGATGACGAGGGCGCGCGCGATCGAGACGCGCATTTTCATCCCGCCCGAAAGCTCGCGCGGATAGACATGCGCGAAACCATCCAGGCCCATCGCCTCGAGCGTCGCGCCGATGCGCTCGGCCGCGGCGTCCTTCTCCACGCCCTGGAGGCGCAGCGGCAGATAGACATTGTGCCAAACATCGGCCCAAGGCATCAGTGTCGGCTCTTGAAAAACGAAGCCCAAGCGCGCGCCGTGCCCGCCGGGCCAGGCGATGGCGCCCGCTGTCGGCGGCGTCAATCCCGCGATCAGGCGCAGCAAGGTGCTCTTGCCGCAGCCCGACGGACCGACGATGCTCACGAACGCGCCGTGCCGGATTTCCAAGTCGACTTGATCGAGCGCGGTGACGCCGTTGCGGAAAACCTTGCTCAGCCGCGTCACGGCGACGAGCGGCGGAGCCGCGCTCATCCCTCGCCCATCGGTCACGCGTGCCGCATTATTTCTGCGACGTCATGCCGACACGGTGGCCGACGAAGCGCGTCGTATAGGCGTTTTTCCAATCGAGGGTCTTCGAATAAAGCCCTTGCTTCGCCATGACCTCGAAAAAGTCGCGCCAGCGCGCATCCGTCATCACGCCAATGCCATCGCGCTTCGAATCGCCGCTATCGACGATGCCGTTCGCGTTCATCTTGTCGCGCGCGAAGGCCAGCAAACCATCCGTCTCTTCGGGGTTGTCGCGCTTGATGAGCGCGTTGGCCGGCGCCGGATCGCCATAGAGATAAGAATACCAGCCCTCGATGCAGGCATTGACGAAGCGCTGCACGAGATCGGGCTTTTGCTGGACCAGCTTCTGCGAGGTCTCGATGATCGAGCCATAGCTGCTGTAGCCCGCATCCGCGAGCAGCATGACGACCGGCTTGAAGCCGCCCTGGTGCTCGATCAGATAGGGCTCGCTCGTGAGATAGCCCTGCTGCACCGCGTTCTTGTCGGCGAGAAACGGCGCCATGTTGAAATTGTAGGGCCGGATCTGACTGTCGGTGTAGCCGAACTTCGCCTTCAAGAAGAGCCAGGAGCCGAAGCGCGTGTCGGTGCCGATCATGATCGGCTTGCCCTTCAACTCGGCGAGGCTGTCATTGCCGACGCCCGGATGCGCGATCAGCACCGAGGGATCCTTCTGGAAGAACGCCGCAACGGCGACCATCGGAATCCGCTCCTTGGCGAAATTGAGCCCGCTGAAGGAATTCGGCTCCTCGTCGAAATCGAGACGGCCGGCGGCGAGCAGCTGCGAATGATTGACCTGCGGTCCGCCCTGGCGCAGCGTCACATCGAGCCCGTATTTCTTGTAGATGCCGGTGGCGATCGCCTGGTAATAGCCGCCGTGCTCGGCCTCGGCGCGCCAGTCGGTGCCGAAGGTGACGTGATCGAGCGCGCGCGCCGGCGCAATCGCGACCAAGCCAAGCGCGCCCGCGCCGATAAGCCTCGCCGCCATTTGCCTTGCCATTGCCGGCCTCGTGCCCTGTCCGTCTTCCCGCAGGCGCACTTTCTAGCGCATGCGGCACCGCCGCCGCGACAGCAAATTTCGCGGCGGGGCTCGATCGACCTAGTGGCTATCGGCGAGCCGCCCTGGCGGCGTCACGCGCTTTGGCGGGTCGGAGCAACGTCACCCTTGTCGAGGGTGCCGGCTTCGAGCGTGCCGATTCGCTTCGTCATCTGCAAGAGATGCTCGCGGACTTCGTCGCTCGGAATCTGACGGAAGTGTCGGACGAGATCGATCTCGTCGCGACTGAAGCCGTCGCTTGTCGCCGTGGATGTACCGCCGGTCAACTCTTCGAAGAAGAACGAGACCGGCCGGTCGAGGAGCCGCGCCGCCTTGTACAAGCGGCTGGCGCTCAAGCGGTTTTCGCCATGTTCGTATTTCTGCACGGCCTGGAACGAGACGCCGATGCCGGCGCCGAGCTCCTCTTGGCTCATGCCGGCGAGAAAGCGTGCCTGCCGCAGCCGACGGCCGACATGAACATCGACCGGATCGGGACCGTGTTCGCGGATGGTGCGACGACGGCGGCCTGCGCTTTGCTTCTCTCCCTTTTTCGGTTCGGTCTCGGCCATTCCGGGCCACCCCTTCTATTGATCAAACGATCATTCGTCTACTTGTATACATATTCGGCTTGCATGCCAAGTGCAGAAATGCCCTAGGCGATTGCATAAATGGTGCTAATCGTTTTGGTCTTTTTGAGCGATGTCGGGGCGCGACACATCGGGGCGGGCGCCCGCGCGCTCGTCGAACCCCTTGCGCTGGCTCCAAAATTGGAGCGCCGTTAGCCCGCCGCCGACCGCTATGACGGCGAGGCCGCCGAGAACCAGCGTGACCGGCCCGCCCCCGCCCTCGCTTTCGGCCATGGCGCGCACCGCGCTATAGGCCACAGCCATCGCCGAGGCCGCGCCCAGACCTGCCACGCCCCAACCGAGCTTGCTCATGTCCGCAATATGGGGACAAAAACCCGGCAGGCGCATCCGCATCTCAAGAAAAATTGTCACACCCGGCCGAGCGAGACCCGACGCGCGTGTTGAAGGGAGCGCCGGTGACAGGCATGATGAGTTTTCCGGCCCGCGAGCCGGGGCGACTGGCGAACATCACCGCCGCGCAATGTTGATCGCTGTTCGAAGGGGGCGGGGGTCCCGTTAAAACCATAAGAAAGCCGGCCTTTAGCGCCGGCGCGCCAGCGTGGGGGCGAGGGCCGTATGGGGTGGAAGCGGATCGTCTTCGGCATCTGGATCATCGGCTCGCTCGCCTGGGTCAACTATGCCGTCCTTCAGGAAGTCATTTACCCGACCGCGTGGGAGAATGTCTTTTTTGATCCCTGGTTCTGGTTCCTCTGGGTCGGCATTCCGAGCGCCGCGCTCGCGCTTTTTCTCAAAGGCGTGATCTGGGCGGTCACGGGCGTCCAGGACACGCGCCGGAGCAGGCGGCGCCGGCGCCGCTCGCGGCTGCGCCATCATGGCGAGAGGCACGAGCCCAGTCTCGCCAAGCCATCCTTCGACGCGGCACCGCCTGGCCGGCGGCCCGAGCCCACGAGACCGCGCGTGGTCCCGCGCTCGCCCCGCTGAAGCGTCGCGGCGGCGCCCGCCCAAGCGAGCTTGCGCCACCGCTGCGTGAAATCTCACACCGACTTCCGCCACGGCACCAGCATCGCGACGCGATCGCGGTATTGGCGGTACTGGTCGCCAAAGAGATCGATCAAGTCGCGTTCTTCGAGCTGAATGCCGACGAGGATGTAGGCGGTCGTGACGGCGGCGAAGAGGAGATGCCCGGCCGTCATGCTCGGCGCCGCCCAGAAGGCGATGACGAAGCCGAGATAGATGGGATGACGGACGAGCTTGTAATAGAGCGGCTCGCGAAAACGCGGCTCGGGCATCGGCTTGCCCGCGAGGTTGTTGGCGACTTGGTGCAGGCCGAATAGCTCGAAATGGTTGATGAGGAAGGTACTCGTCAGCACGATCAACCAGCCGAGCAAGCCCAACGCCGTCACTGCCGCCGCCATGTGCGGATCATCGATCCGCCACACCCTTTGCGGTATCGGCTGCCACTGCCAGAAGAGCAGCGCGAGGGCAAGGCTCGCGAGCAAAACATAGGTGCTGCGCTCCACCGATTTCGGCACGAATTGGGTCCACCACGCCTTGAATTGCTTGCGTGCCATGACGCTGTGCTGGAGCGCGAAAATCGACATCAAGACGAGATCGATGACAAGCGCTGCCGGCACGGACCCCACCGCGCCGCTATCGATTGTCTTCGGCACGACGAGACCCGAGACGAAGCCGATCGCATAAAGAAAGCTGATGAAAAACACGAGATAGGACAGGATGCCGTAGAGCAACGCTATGAAGCGTCCCATGAAATTCTCCCTTGGCGAGGATTGAGATGAGAGCGGACGCGATCCGTCGGCCCGCTCAGCGTTTCGCGATGACGATTTCGACATACTCGCTCGGCACCACCATCGTGCCGTCTTTGGCCTTGTTGAGCCGCACGATCAGGGCGAAGAGGTCGCGCGTGAGCGCGCTCTGGCCGGCGGCGTCGAGCGCGGCGAAGGCCTTGAGCATCGGGCCGTAATAGGTCTTGAAGACCTCGATGAAGTGATCGGGCGAGCGGTAGCGGAAATTGAAGTAGCGCGGCGTGGCTCTGAGCGACCCGGCGGTGCCGAAAAGCTCGCCCAAGCGCTCGGGCGCGCCCCAGAGCATGGGCGATTTCACGCCTGCCGGCGGCAGGTATCGCCCCAGCGTCTTGAACATCTGGCCGATGAACCCGTCGGGCGTCCAGTTGGCGAGCCCGATCTGGCCGCCGGACCGGCAGACGCGCAAAAGCTCGGCGGCAGCGCGCTCTTGATCGGGCGTGAACATCACGCCGAATGTCGAGACCACGGCGTCGAAGGCGCCATCGCTGTAGGGGAGCGCTTCGGCATCGGCTTCTTCGAATGCGATGCTCAGGCCTTCGGCCTCGGCCCGTCTGCGGCCGCGCTCCAGCAAGCTCGGCACGTAATCCGTCGAGACGACCTCGCACCAGCGGCGCGCCGCGGCGAGGCTCGCGACGCCATTGCCGGCGGCGACATCGAGCACTTTCTGTCCGGCGCGCAAATCGAGCGCCTCGCACAGCTCTTCGGCGACGATTTGCAGCGTCGTGCCGATCACCGCGTAATCGCCCGAGGACCAGGCGGCTTGCTGCTTGGTCTTGAGCGCGCCCAAGCCGGGCGCGGCGCGGGGTGCGGCTTGAGAACCGGTCGTGCTGTCGGTCAGCGTCGTGAGGGCCATCTTCGTCTCGCTTTCATTCAGGGCGGCTGCGGGGATCGCGGCCGGACACCGTCCGAAAATGGCGCACCCCCGCGCGAAAGACTTTGCGCGGCGCTTGATTTGCGCGTGAGACAGGGTTGATTATTCCGTGAGAGCGGCCTGGGACGCCGGGCCGAGGGGGCAAGGTGCAGGTTCGTTTTGCCGATTACTCGCTCGACACGGATCGCCGCGAGCTGCGGCGCGGGCCGGAGCCGATCGCCGTCGAGCCCCAGGTCTTCGATCTTCTGGTCTACCTGATGCAGAATCGCGATCGCGTCGTCAGCAAGGACGATGTGATCGCCTCGGTCTGGAGCGGACGCATCGTGTCCGATTCGACGCTGACGAGCCGCATCAACGCCGCGCGCCGGGCCGTCGGCGACAGCGGCGAAGAGCAGAAGCTCATCCGCACCATCGCGCGCAAGGGGTTCCGCTTCGTCGGCGAGGTTCGCCTCATCGCGCCGGCGGCGGCGCCACTCGCCGGCCCGCCGGACCACGAAACCCGCGACGAGCCGCGCGCGGCCTTGCCGTTGCCCGATCGGCCGGCGATCGCGGTCCTCCCCTTCGTCAATCTGAGCGGCGATCCGGAGCAGGACTATTTTTCCGACGGCATCAGCGAGGACATCATCACCGCGCTGTCGAAGCTGCGCTGGTTCTTCGTCATCGCGCGCAACTCGTCCTTTATCTACAAGGGCAAGGCGGTCCACCTGAAGCAAATCGCGGAAGAACTCGGGGTCGGCTACGTCGTCGAGGGCAGCGTGCGCAAGAACGGCGACCGCGTGCGCATCACCGCGCAGCTCAACGATGTCTCAACCGGCAGCCATTTATGGGGCGAGCGCTACGACCGCGGGCTTGCCGACGTCTTCGCCGTGCAGGACGAGATCACCGAGGCGATCGTCGCGACGATCGAGCCGGAAATCTACGCCGCCGAGAATTTCCATTCACAGCGCAAGCCACCCGAGAGTTTGGACGCATGGGATCTCGTGATGCGCGCGCTTTCGCATCTGTGGCGGATAACGCGCCAGGACAGCATCGTTGCGCAGGCGCTGCTCGAGAAGGCCATCAGCATCGATCCAAATTATGGCCAGGCGCTCGGCGTGCTCGCGGCGAGCCACACCTTCAGCGCCCATATGGGCTGGGAGGATAGCGTTCCGGTTGCCGAGCAGGCCGCGCTCGCGGCGATCCGGGCGGATAGCCAGGATCCGTGGGCGCATTATGCGCTCGGCTGCGTCTATTTGTTCTTCAGGCGCTTCGACGATTCGCTGGCCGAGTTCGAGCTGGCGCTGCGCCTCAATCCGAATTTCTCGCTGGCGCAGGGCTATTACGGCCTGACGCTCGCCTATTGCGGGCGCTGGGAGGAAGCCGAGGCGGCGGCGCGCCGCGCGTTGCGCTTGAGCCCGCGCGATCCCTTCTCGGCGATCTATTGCGGCATCGCCGCCTACGCGCTGTTCAACGGACGCGATTACGCCGCAGCGATGCAGCTCGCGCGCGAGGCCATCCGGCAACGCGGCGACTTCGTCGGCGGTCACCGGGTGCTGACCGCCGCGGCCGGCATGGCGGGCGAGAAGGATATCGCCCGAGAGGCACTGCACGAGTTGCGGCGCGCGCAACCCAATATCTCGCTCGCCTGGATCGCGCAGCAGATGCCGATCAAGAACGCTGCCGATCGCGATCACTATCTCGAGGGATTTCGTCGCGCCGGCTTGGATTAGGGAGGTTGCGGAACCGGCGCGGGCTGTGCCAAAACCGCAAAGAGCGGATCGCCGCAGCGGCGGCCGACCCGCTGGCGAATGAGGGAGGAACGCCGTGGCAATGAGCACCAAGGCCGAAAACCGCGTGCGGCGCTGGCGCGAGCAGCGCTGGATGCTCGATACCGTCGTGAGCCAGGTCGGCGTCGAGTTCGACCAGGCACGCATCAACTACACCGCCGGCCCGGCCGGACCCGAGGCGCTGGCCGAGTTTCGCCTCGTGGCGACGCGGGTCAAGAAGATCAATGACATCGCGCGCGAATACGCGCTTCAGGCGCAGCGCCGCGAGGCGAAGGCCGCGGCTTACGAGCGCGCCGGCCGCGAGGTCGCGGCGCGCGAGAGCTATATGATCGCGGCAATGCTGTGGTCGATCGCGCGCTGGCCGATCTTCGAGATGAACGACGAGCTCGAGCATCTCGAGAAGAAGATGAACGAGTGCTATGCCAAGTACATCGCCTACGCGGCGCACCCGATCGAGCGCGCCGAGGTGCCATTCGGCAAGGGCCAGTCCTTGCCCGCCTATCTGCATCTACCGAGGAAGCCCGCGCCGGGCGAGAAATTCCCTTGCGTCATCGCCGTCGGCGGCATGGACGGCACGAAGGAGAATTCCTGCGCGATGTACGGCGACAAGCTGTTGGAGCGCGGCATCGCGGTCTTCGCGGTCGATGGGCCGGGTCAGGGCGAATGCTTCGCCCGGCGCGTCAACGTCACCTATACGGCGCATATGGAAGCCGGCGAAGCCAATTATAAATTCATCTCGTCGCATCCCGCGATCGACAAGGACAAGATCGTCCTGCGCGGCTCGTCGATGGGCACGTTCTTCTCGACTCAAGCCGCCTCGGTGCTCGGCAACCGCATCATCGCGCTGACGCAATCGGCGGTGTGCCACGAGCCCGGCTTCGATACGATCTTCAACCACGCTGCGCCGTCCTTCAAGATGCGGTTCATGTACATGGCCGGCTTCGAGGACGAGGACGCGTTCGACGAATGGGTGAAGAAGCTCGATCTGCGCCCGCTCGCCAAGGACATCCGCGTTCCCTACCAGGTGATCGCGGGGCAGGACGATCAGCTCTCGCCGCTCGAGCACACGCGCGAGCTGCTCTCGCTCGTCAAGACGCCGCGGCAATTCGTGATCTACGAAAGCGCGGTGCATGGCGTCTACAACGCGCCCTCGACGGTCGCCGGCGAGAACCCGCAGACGCTTCAGGCCGATTGGATCGCCGACCGCATCGCCGGCAAGCCGATCGAGCGCTCGGAGGAGATTTTCATCGCCAACAGCGGCCAGGCGACGGTGAAGCCGCTGACATGAGAAGCTTCGCAGAGGCTGTTTTCTCGCGCCCGCCCCGCGGAGGTCTGGAGCTTGCTATATCGCCCTTTCGAGGCTCACCGAGCGCAGATCGGCCTCGAACTCGAGCGGCACGACCGGCGGATATGCCGGATAGAGGGATAGGCCGACATTGGCGAGACCGAGCCGCGCCATGAGCGGCAGAGCGGGCTCGATGGCGCGCGCGGTATAGATTTGGATGCCCGTGATGTCCGCCCAGTGGCATTGAAGCGCCTCGACCCGCGCGCGCAATTGCTCGAACACATGGGTCGCTTTCCGCTCCGTGCCCGCGGCCGAGGCGTCGCCCTCGGCGATGACGCCGCGCGGCTCGTCGACCAGCTCGGCCCGCCCTGAAATCAGGAAATCCGGCCGGCTTCCCGCCTGCGTCGCGGCCGGTCTCGTTGCATAGGTGAACGCGAAGAGCACATTCGTCGCGGGCGGCGTGTAAATCGGCGCGACATTGCTGCGCGCCATCGGGAATGGCGCTTCGGACGGGAATCCGTTCGCCCGCAGAAGCTCGACATAGTGTCGATTAAAGGCGGCAAAATCGCTGACCGACATTTGCGCCGGAGAGCGCAATTCGCAGGCGGCCAGGGCGGAAAGCGGGCGACCCTCTGCCTTGATCAGAGATGAGGCTTTCGCCAATCCTTCCGCCAAAGGCAGCGGCGTGCGCAAGCGCACCCGCGTCAACCCATATCCTTTGAGGCAGGCGACACCGGCTGAAAACGGGTGACTCTGTCCCTTCAGGAAGGTGTAGCCGGCCTCCGGCAATGACACGACGTCTGGCATCGAAGATCCCTCCCAACCGCGCCATGGTGCGGCCTCTCTATAGGATCGGGAGGGTCCGATCCGCAATGGAGGGAAACCGGTTCTCACTCGCGCCGCCCTTATGACGACGCGAGCGATGCCGGGCGATCCTGAACAGGATCTACTGCGCGCTGCTCAGCTTGGTTCCGTCGAGCTCCGTCAATGCCAAAAGCTTCGTGGCGCAGGAATTCGCGATCGCCGATGTGATATCCGAGTCAGGTGTTTGACCGGGCACGGTCGCCCAGCCGCCCTTCGCGATATAATCGCCCTCGTCGTAATCATCGCCGCTCTTCTTGAGCGCCTGCCACGATGCGACGGCATTGGCCTGGTGCTCGAAGCGCGCGACGCAATAGGGCGTCGCCGCCGCTACGACGGCGGTTTGAATTTGGTTATCCGCCAAGGTTTTTGCGGCGCCGGGGCTCATCCAGCCAAAACCGAACGACAGCACGATCCACCACGCCAGCGCGCCCAGCACAACGCCCCAGGCACCCGGCTTGACCCATGAGGGAATTGACATGATGTTTCCTCCTATTCGAGGTTTTATGCTCTGCCTATATGCAAAAGTTAGCACTCGAACAGCATCGGAATTCATTGATTCCACTTCATGAAGCTTTGTTCATCGAGGGATCGACGCGGCCGAGCGCGGTTATTTCAGCAGACGCAGCGGCGCCGCGTCGCGGCTTTGCCGCTACGGCGGTCAGACATTCGTGATGGCTAGATTCCGATCCGGAAGCGGGTCATGATCACGATGGTCGTGAGTTGCAGCACCGCTTCGAGCGCGGTCACCGCGAGATAGATCCGCATCAGCTTCTGCACGAGGCCCATATCGGGATCGGGCTTGCGCAACTCCCACAGCACCCACAGATTGACCGGCGCCAGGATGCAGATGCCGAAAAACGCCATCACGATAACGAGGCCGAGCGCCGCCTCGACCCAGTAGAAGCCCGGATACGGCACGTCGAGATAGCCAAGCCGGCGGGCGAGCTCCCATCCCGCGGTCGGCGTCACCGTCGACAGCATCGGGAAGATCCAGAAAAACCGCGCCGAAAGCTCTTGGCTCACCGTGCGCCGAAGCCTTGGATCGAGCTTCCTCAGGATGGGCCCCAGCAAAAATCCCATGAACAGGTCGATCCCCGTCCATGACAGGCCGAAAAAGACGTGCACCCAGTTGAGAAGCCACAGCGCGGCGTCGGAGGGCAGGACCTTCTCGTCGTTGACGGTGAAGATCACGAGCGCGACGCCAGCCACGAGGATCCAAGAAAATTTCCAGCGGATCAGCGGCGGCAGCGGCTCGGTTTGAGGATGAGTTACGGTGGCCATGGCGGATTCAAGGCTAGTTGACGCCGCCGCACCGTCAAGCGCATTCCGCGGGGAGCACCGCGACGGAAAACGCATTGTGCGCGAGCGGACCCGGCCGCCCGCATTGCGCTTGTCTTGCCGTCCGAATGGTGAAATCCTGGCAGCGATCCGAGCGCCGGCGAACGGCGCGGAGCTGCGCGGCGATGGGAGGAAGAGATGGCGATAGAGCGTGCCGATACGCGAGCGCCACGGCGCCGAAGCCGTGATCGAAGCAGCGTCCGCCATCGCGCGGCCGGGCATCTCGGGAGGCAGCTATGAGAAACAGCCGCGAGCGAATCCTCACCAGTCATGTCGGCAGCCTGCCGCGCCCGGACGCGCTGATTGTCGCGAACAAGCGGCGCGAAGAAGGGACGGCCGGCGATGACGCGGCGTTTGAGGCGCTGCTGCGCGCCGCGATCGTCGATGTCGTCAAGCAGCAGAAGAGCGCCGGCGTCGAGGTGCCGAATGACGGCGAATTCGGCAAATCGATGGGCCACGCCGTCAACTATCGCGCCTGGCTGAGCTATGCCTTCCAGCGGCTCTCGGGTCTGCAGCACGACAATCCGCCGCAAGTGCCGCCGCGGCCGACGCGGGCCGACGACCTCGTCATCGTCGGCATGGAGCGCCGCCGCGATCGCGCCAAATTCGCCGCCGCCTATGCCAATCCCGATTCCGGCATCTCGATCGGGCCCGGCGTGTTCGTGCGCCCGGTCTGCATCGGGCCGGTCGCTTACACCGGGCAAGAGGCGATCAAGGCCGACATCGCGCATTTCAAGGCGGCGCTCGATGCCGCCGGGGTCGCGGAAGGATTCATGACCGCGATCGCGCCGGGCAGCGTCGCGCGGCTCGGCAATCTCCACTACAAAACGGATGACGATTTCCTCTTCGCCTGCGCCGATGCGATGCGCGAAGAGTACAAGGCGATCGTCGCTGCCGGCCTCATCCTCCAGCTCGACGATCCCGGGATTGCCGAGAACTGGGACCAGATCGTGCCCGAGCCGAGCGTCGAAGCCTATAAGCGTTTCACGATGGTGCGGGTGGAAGCCCTCAATCATGCGATCAAGGGTCTGCCTCAGGACCGGATGCGGTTTCACCTCTGCTGGGGAAGCTGGCATGGACCGCACGTCACCGACCTGCCGATGCGCGACATCGTCGACGTGATGCTGCAAATCAAGGTCGGGGCCTATTCCTTCGAGGCGGCGAATGCGCGCCACGAGCACGAATGGAGCGTGTGGGAGGACGTGAAGCTGCCCGACGACAAGCTTATCCTGCCGGGCGTCGTCAGCCACGCGACCAATGTCGTCGAGCATCCGGAGCTCGTCGCCGAGCGCATTCTGCGCTTTGCGCGTCTTGTCGGCCGCGAGCGCGTCATCGCCTCGACCGATTGCGGGCTCGGCGGGCGCATCCATCCCGATATCGCCTGGGCGAAGCTCGCGGCGATGGCCGAGGGCGCGGCCATCGCGTCGAAACGGCTGTAACGATCAGAGGCACCATGCCCTTGGATGCGGGCGGCGATGGCCGCCGGAAGCAATCGCGCAACGCGCTCGGCGGAGAGCTCGAGAGCTGCTCGCTGAGGCCAATGACGGGATTCTATCGCAATGGCTGCTGCGACACGGGTGTCGAGGATATCGGCAGCCACACCGTGTGTGTCGTCGCCAGCGCAGCGTTTCTCGAGTTTTCCAAGTCGCGCGGCAACGATCTCTCGACCCCCCTCCCGGAATACGGTTTTCCCGGGTTGAAGCCGGGCGATCGGTGGTGCCTCTGCGCGCCGCGCTGGCAGGAGGCGCTCGAAGCGGGAAAAGCGCCGCATGTCATCCTCCGCGCCACGCATGAAGGCGCGCTTCAATATTGCCGGCTCGAAGACTTGAAGCGCTACGCGCTCGACCTGTCCTGAGGGAGCCGGCGAGCCCGTCCCGAAACAAGAAGACCGGACACATGGGGTGAGAAGATCGATGACCGACGATACACAGAGCGCGATCGCCGAAGTCAAGGACGGCGTTGCCTGGCTGAGCTTCAACCGGCCGGAAAAGCGCAATGCCATGAGCCCGAGCCTCAACCGGCGGATGGCGGAGCTCCTCGATCGATTGGAATTCGATTCTGCGGTGCATGTTCTCGTCCTGAAGGGCAATGGCGCGGCATGGTCGGCGGGCATGGACTTGAAAGAGTACTTCCGCGACACCGAGGCGCAGGGTCTCGGTGCCATCCGCAAGTCGCAGCGCGAGGCTTATGGCTGGTGGCGGCGCTTGCGCTGGTTTCAGAAGCCGACGATCGCGATGGTGAACGGCTGGTGCTTCGGCGGAGGATATGGTCCCCTCTTCGCTTGCGACCTGGCGATCGCGGCCGATGAGGCCCAATTCGCGCTCTCCGAAGTCAATTGGGGCATCCTGCCAGGAGGCGGCGCCACGAAAGTCGTGGTCGATCTGTTGAGCATGCGCGACGCGATGTATCACGCGCTGACCGGCGAGCTGATCGACGGCAAGAAAGCCGCGGCGTGGAAGCTCGTGAACGAAAGCGTCCCGCTGAGCCGGCTCGAGGCGCGGGTCACGGAGCTGGCCGCACTCTTGATGAAGAAGAATCCGGTGGCGCTCAAAGCGACCAAGGATGCGATCCGCCGCGTCAAG
Source organism: Allostellaceae bacterium (assembly GCA_035277525.1). Lineage (GTDB taxonomy): Bacteria > Pseudomonadota > Alphaproteobacteria > ATCC43930 > CGMCC-115725 > CAIKMD01. The sequence goes on along the minus strand of DATEKH010000179.1, from coordinate 9,074 downwards.
GAGATGACCTACGACAATGCCGAGGACTACCTCATTCGCGCGCAGGAGGCGGCGAACTCCTTCGATAATGACGGCCGCAAGGAAGGAATCCGGCAATTCATCGATGAGAAGAGCTACCGGCCCGGGCTCGGTCCCTATGACCGCTCGCGCGACTGACGGGCGCGGCGGGAACGCCGCGCGATGAGTCGCCAGGGCCTGGCTTACATCGCCGGGATTTATGAGCATCCGACACGCAAGGCCGACGACAAGTCGCTTGCGCTGCTCCATGCGGAAGTCGCCAAGGGCGCGCTCGAAGACGCGGGGCTGAGCAAGGACGATGTCGATGGCTATTTCTGCGCCGGCGATGTCGCAGGCTGGGACGCGCGCGGCACCGGGCCGTTCTCGATCATCGACTATTTGGGGCTGAGGCTGCGCCACCTCGACAGCACCGAATCCTGGGGCTCGTCCTATCTCGTGCATGTGGCGCATGCGGCGCAAGCGATCGCCGCAGGGAAATGCCGCGTCGCGCTGATCACCCTCGCCGGGCGGCCGCGCGCCGAGGGCGTCAGCACCGGAACCGCGGTCGCGACGGACGGCCTCTCCGCCGCCGAACACCAATTCGAGCTGCCCTACTCGCCGACCGTGGTCAACACCTACGCCATGTGCGCCATGCGCCACATGTACGAATTCGGCACGACCAGCGAGCAGCTAGCCTGGATCAAGGTCGCCGCATCGCACCACGCGCAGCATAATCCCAACGCGATGCTGCGCGACGTCGTCACGGTGGAAGACGTCGTCAACTCGCCCATGATCGCCGATCCGCTGCATCGACTCGATTGCTGCGTCATCAGCGACGGCGGCGGCGCGCTGATCGTCACCGGTCCCGAGATCGCGAAAAGCCTCAAGCATCCGCCGGTCAAGGTGATCGGCACCGGTTACGCGCCAAAGCATCAGATGGGCGGCCGAGTCGATATCACGTATTCGGGCGCGCGCTGGTCGGGGCCGCGCGCCTTCGACGAAGCCGGCGTCACGCCGCGCGACATCCAATACGCCTCGATCTACGACAGCTTCACCATCACCGTTCTCATCACCCTCGAAGATCTCGCATTTTGCGAGAAGGGCAAAGGCGGCGCCTTCGTCGCGGACGGCAATCTCATCGCCGGAGTCGGCAAGCTGCCGTTCAACACGGATGGCGGCGGGCTGTGCAACAATCATCCCTCCAATCGCGGCGGCATGACCAAGATCATTGAAGCGGTACGCCAGCTTCGCGGCATCGCTCACCCCAAGGTCCAAGTCCCCAATTGCGGGCTCGCTCTCGTCCATGGGACGGGCGGCGCGCTCGGCACGCGGCACGGCAGCGCGACCTTGATCCTGGAGCGCGAATAAATGGCGGCCGAGCGACCCATTCAGCCGCCCTCGCCCTTCCCCGAGACCGCGCCTTACTGGCAGGCGGCGGCTGAGGGAAAATTGCTGCTGAAGCGCTGCGCTGCCTGCGGCGCTTATCATTTCTATCCGCGCGTGCTGTGCCCCTTCTGCTTCAGCGCAACCGAATGGCGCGCGGCGGCCGGAACCGGCATCATCTATTCGTTCAGCGTCATGCGCCGCGCCGCCATTCCCTATGCGATCGCCTATGTGACGCTCGCCGAAGGGCCGACGATGATGACCAACATCGTCGATTGCGACCTCGATGCGATCCGCATCGGCCAGAAGGTGCGCGTGGTCTTCAAGCCGGCGGAGAACGGCCAGGCCGTGCCGATGTTCACGCCCGCTTAGCCGCGCGCGGGCTTCGCGGCTGCCCGACCGTTCCTGCGCGGCCTGGCGCTCAGCGCGCGCATCATCCTGGCAAGATAGGAGCCGAGCCGCGCGCGCTCTGCCTCCGTCAAAGCCTCGGTCAAGGCGTGCTCGTGAGCGGCGAGCTTTGCCGCGAGACGCTGCAGCGCCTTCTCGCCCTCGGCTCGGACGAACAGCTCGATGCCGCGATTGTCGCCGCGCGCGGCGCGCCGGTCGATATAGCCCGCGCGCGCCAGCCGGTTGACCAGCAGAGTCATGTTCGGCCGCTGGATCAGGAGCGCGTCGGCCAGGGCGCCTTGCCGCACGCCGGGATTGGCCTTGACGACGCTGAGCGTCGAGAACATGCCGGGCGTCATCGTGGCTTTGTCCAGCCGCTCGTAGTAGAGCTGATAGATCAGCAGATCGAGCATATGGATCTTGAAGCCGATCAGGGCTTGGAGCGGTCCGAGATCGAAGGTTTCATGCTTTGCCTTCGGCGCGCGCCGCTGCGGCGCGGTCTTACGGCCGGCGGAACGAAAATTGGAGGTCGGCGTCAGCACCATTCTGCGGATCGAAGTCGTCACCCCGTGTCGATCGGCGGATTTGATGATAATATGTAACGAAAAGGCAAGCACCATATTGGCCGCTGGAGGACATGGCTGAGATGACCACCGCCGTTCTCGGGACATCGACGCACGCCATGCGATTGCGCGACGTGCGCCTCGGCCCTCTCGATGTCGATGTCGAGCGGCGAGCGGATGGCAGCGTGATCCTTCGCAACCGGCATCCTCTCGGCGAATACGCCGAGCGCATCACCGACCGCTTGCTCCATTGGGCCGATGCCACGCCCGATCGCGTGCTGTTCGCCGAGCGCGGAGCCGACGGCGAATGGCGCAAACTCGCCTATCGCGAAACGCTGGAGCTCGTTCGCGCCGTCGGGACGGCGCTGCTGACGCGCGATCTCTCGCCCGAGCGCCCGCTCGTCATCCTGTCAGGGAATGATCTCGACCACGCCGTCATCAGCCTTGCGGCGCTCTATGCCGGCATTCCTGTTGCGCCGCTCTCTCCCGCCTATTCCCTGGTGTCGAGCGATTTCGGCAAGCTGCGCCACATCATCGGCCTGACGACGCCCGGCCTGGTTTTCGCCAGCGACGGCACGCTCTATGGCCGCGCGATCGAGGCAACGATCCCCGCCGATGTCGAAGTGGTCGTGCGGCGCAACCCCGTTCCCGGCCGGCGCACGACGCTGCTGTCGGAGCTCTTCGCAACACCGTCACATCCCGCGCTCGAGCAAGCCCACGCCGCCATCGGCCCCGACTCGATCGCCAAAATTCTGTTCACGTCCGGCTCGACCGGCATGCCCAAAGGCGTGATCAACACGCAGCGCATGCTGTGCGCCAATCAGGCGCAGCTTCGCACCCATTTCGCCTATTTCCGCGACCAGCCGCCGGTCATCCTCGACTGGTCGCCGTGGAACCATACGGCGGGCGGCAACCACAATTTCAACATGGTGCTCTACAACGGCGGCACGTTTTACATCGATGACGGCCGGCCGGTTCCGGGCGCCATCGAAGCGACGGTGCGCAATCTGCGCGAGGTGTCGCCGACCTGGTATTTCAACGTGCCGCGCGGCTATGCGGCGCTCATTCCCTATTTGCGGCAGGACGAGGCGCTGCGGCGGAGTTTTTTCCGCGATCTGCGGGTTCTCTATTACGCCGCCGCCAGCATGGCGCAGCATGTCTGGGACGCGCTCGACGAGATCGCGAGCGCGACCTATGGCGAGCGCATCCTGATGCTGACCGGTCTCGGCTCGACCGAGACGGCGCCCTTCGCGCTCTCGGCCGGCAAGGGGATGAGCGCGGCGGGCCTCGTCGGCCTGCCCGCATCGGGCATCGCGCTGAAGCTCGTGCCGCTTGAGGGCAAGCTCGAAGCGCGCATCCGCGGCCCGAATATCACGCCCGGCTATTGGCGGCAGCCGGAACTGACGGCCGCGGCCTTCGACGAGGAAGGCTATTACAAGCTCGGCGACGCGCTGCGCTTTGCCGATCCCGCCGACACGAGCAAGGGCCTGATCTTCGACGGGCGCGTCGCGGAGGACTTCAAGCTCGCCACCGGCACCTGGGTGAATGTCGGCCCGCTGCGCGCCGCGTTCATCGACCATTTCGCGCCCCTCGTCCAGGATGTCGTCATCGCGGGCATCGATCGCGACGAGATCGGCGCCCTCGTGTTCCCCGACCGCGCCGCGTGCCAGGCGCTTTGCCCCGATATGGCGGCAAGCGCGCCGATGGGCGACCTTCTCGCCCATGCCGCGCTGCGCGCTGCATTTGCGGGGCGGCTTAGGAGCTTCGCCGCGGCCAGCACCGGCAGCTCCAACCGCATCGCCGCGATCCTGCTCCTCGACGAAGCGCCTTCGCTCGATCGCGGGGAGATGACCGACAAAGGCTCGATCAATCAGCGCGCGGTCCTTGCCCACCGCGCGCGGCTGGTCGAGGAGCTCTACGCCGTCCCACTCTCGCCCCGGGTCATTCGTCTCTCCCGCTGAACCGGCGCGGGTTCGCGGCGCCTTCCTTGACGGCCGGCGGCGAACGGGTTCAATATCGTTATAATTCATATCGTTCGTCTCGGCGCCAAGGATCGGGACTTGAACGAACAAAACGAGGGAGGAAGCGCATGGTTCTCGCAACATCGAGGGCGGCCATCGCGGCGGTATTGCTATTGCTCGTCGCAAGCCTCGTCGGCGCGCATCCGGCACGCGCGCAATTCTCCGACAACAAGATCAAGATCGGCGTGCTCGACGATTTCTCCGGCCAGTATTGCGTCGGCGATTGCATGAACCCGGTTCGGGCGGTGAGGCTCGCGATCGAGGATTTCGGCGGCAAGATCGGCAATGTGCCGATCGAGGTGGTCTATGCCGATCACCAGAACAAGCCGGATGTCGGCGCCTCGATCGCCAACAAATGGTACGACACGGAACAAGTCGATGTGATCGTCGATGTCGTCAACTCGGCCGTCGCCTTCGCCGTGCAGGAGATCGCGCGCAGCAAGGGCAAGGCCGTGCTCTACAGCGAGGCCGGCAGCGCCGACCTCACTGGCCCCGCCTGCGCGCCCTATTCCGCGCATTGGACCTACGACACCTATCAGCTCGGCAAGACAATCGGCGAGGCGGTGCCCAAGCTCGGCAAGACCTGGTTCATCCTCGCTGCCGACTATGCTTTCGGCAAAGGTCTTGCCGCTGCCGTGCAGGCGAACGTCGAAAAGGCCGGCGGCAAGGTCGTCGGCACCGTCTTCCATCCCTTCAACGCGCCGGACCTGTCGTCCTTCATGCTGCAGGCGCAGAATTCGAAGGCCGAGGTCATCGCCCTCGCCAATGCCGGCGGCGACATGTTCAATTCGATCAAGGTCGCGCATGAATTCGGTCTCGTCGATTCCGGCGTCAAGATCGTGCCCCTTAGTCTCGATCTGCCGCTAATCCCCAATGCGGGCGGCCTCGAGGCGGTCCAGGGCATGATGGTAACGTTGCCTTGGTATCCCGGGATAAGCCCGGCCGCCGAGGCATTTGCCAAGCGCATGGATGCGGCGAAAGGCAACGAGCAGTATATGTGGGCCGGGCTCCATTCGGCCGTCCATCACTATCTCGCCGGTATCAAGGCAGCCGGCACGGACGACCCGAAGGCGGTCTTCGCCTGGATGCAGAAGACCCCGATCAACGACGAGTTCGCGACCAACGGCGTGCTGCGGCCCGATGGCCGCATGGTCCACGACGTCTATCTCGTCCAGGTCAAGAAGCCGAGCGAATCCAAAGGACCAAACGATTTGGCCAAATTGATCGCGACCATTCCTGGCGACAAGGCGTTTCGGCCGCTGCAGGACGGCAAGTGTCCGCTGGTCGCAAAGAAAGGTTAGGTTGGGCGGCGCGGCACTCCTGCCTCCGCGCCGGACCGGGTGGCCATGTCGTACGATGTTCTTCTGCGGGCCGAGCGCCTGACCAAATCCTTTGCCGGGTTCGTCGCGGTCAAGGATGTCAGCCTCGACGTGAAGCGAGGCTCGATCCACGCGCTCATCGGCCCGAACGGCGCCGGCAAGACGACCTTGTTCAACCTGCTCACCCGCATGTTGAGCGTCACCAGCGGGCGCATCCTGTTCAAAGGGCACGACATCACCGCGGCGAAGGCGCATGAGGTCGCGCGGCTCGGCATCAGTCGCTCGTTCCAGGTTTCGGCGATCTTCCCGCATCTGACGGTGCGCGAAAATGTCCGCATCGGCCTGCAGCGCTTTCGCGATGACAATTACGCTTTCTGGCGCTCGGATAGCCGTCTGCGCACCCTCGATGCGCGGACCGAGGCGCTGCTTGCCGAGGTCGCGCTCGAGGGCGACGCGGACCGGCTCGCGGCGGAGCTGCCTTACGGGCGCAAGCGCGCTTTGGAGCTCGCGACGACGCTCGCGCTGGAGCCCGATCTGCTTCTCCTCGATGAGCCGACCGCCGGCATCGCGCATGAAGAGATCGCCCGGGTCGTTGCCCTGATCCGCCGCGCGGCCGCCAACCGCACCGTGCTCATGGTCGAGCACAATCTCTCGGTCGTTGCCGATCTGTCGGACCGTATCACGGTGATGCAGCGCGGCGAAATTCTCGCCGATGGCGGCTATGACGAGGTCGCGCGCGATCCCGCCGTCATCGAAGCCTATCTTGGTACCGCCTATGGTACCGCTCATGCCTGAGGGCGCCGTTCTCGCACTCGGCGGTCTCGAAGCGTTTTACGGCGAATCGCAGATTCTTCACGGCGTCGACCTGGCGGTGGATCGGGGCGAGATCGTTACCCTGACCGGCCGCAACGGCGCCGGCAAGACAACGACCCTGCGGGCGATCATGGGCATGCTCGCAAAAAGACGCGGTTCGATCCGCGTTGCGGGGGTCGAGACGATCCGCTGGCTGCCGGAGCGGATCGCGCGGCTGGGCGTCGGCTACGTGCCGGAAGAGCGCGGCATCTTCGCCAGCCTCACTGTCGCCGAGAATCTGTTGCTGCCGCGCCAGCTCAAGCCCGACGGCATGACGCTCGACGAGATCTACGCGCTCTTTCCGAATCTGCGCGAGCGCGGCGCGACCGCCGGCAGCAAGCTCTCGGGCGGCGAGCAGCAGATGCTCGCGATCGGACGCGTCCTGCGCACCGGCGCCGCGTTCTTCGTGCTGGACGAGCCGACCGAGGGTCTCGCGCCGGCGATCATCGCGCAGATCAGCCGCGCGCTGGGGGCGATGCGGCAGCGCGGCGCCGCCGTCTTGCTGGTCGAGCAGAATTTCCGCTTTGCGGCGCAAGTCGCGGATCGCCACTATGTGATGGAGACCGGCAAGATCGTCGATGTGATCGAGCGCGCCGAGATCGCCACCAAGATGGCACGGCTCGAAACCTATCTCGGCGTCTAGGGCGGCGCAGAATCATGTCGCTCAATGCGCTTTTCGGTCAGCTCCTCCTCGGCCTCCTCAACGGCTCCTTCTATGCGATGTTGAGCCTCGGCCTCGCGATCGTCTTCGGCTTGCTCGGCATCGTCAATATCGCGCAGGGCGCGTTCTACATGCTCGGGGCCTTCATCGCCTGGATGCTCCTGACCTGGCTCGGCCTCGGCTACTGGTTCGCCTTGGTCCTCTCGCCGCTCGCCGCCGCGCTGCTCGGCATCGTGCTGGAGCGCACCATCATCCGCCTCGTCTATCAGCTCGATCACCTTTACGGTCTGCTGCTGACGCTCGGCATCTTCCAGGTGATGCAGGGCCTCTTCGTCTATTGGTATGGCACCGCCGGCCTCTCCTACCCCTATCCGCGCGAGCTCACCGGCGGTCACAATATCGGCTTCATGTTCCTGCCCAATTACCGCGCCTGGGTGGTCGCGGTCTCGCTCGCGATGTGCTTCGGCACCTGGTATGCGATCGAGCGCACCCGGCTCGGCGCCTATCTGCGCGCGGCAACCGAGAATCCCATGCTGGTCCGGGCTTTCGGGATCAATGTGCCGCTGCTCGTGACGGCGGCATTCGGCGGCGGCGTCGCGCTCGCGGGCCTCGCCGGCGTGCTGGCGGCGCCGATCTATCAGGTCAATCCGCTGATGGGCGGAAATATCATCATCACGGTGTTTGCCGTCGTCGTGATCGGCGGCCTCGGCTCGATCCTTGGCTCGATCGTCACGGGTCTCGCGCTCGGACTGCTCGAGGGCCTCTCCAAGGTGTTCTACCCCGAGGCATCGAGCATGGTGATCTTCGCGATGATGATCGCCGTCTTGATGGTGAAGCCGGCCGGCCTTTTCGGGACGGAGCGCTGAGATGACGCTTGGCCGCGCCCGCGACCGCGCAGCCGGGGCCGCCATGCCGCAAAGTCTTTCCGCCGCGACCGCTTGGCTGGCGGCGGGAATCCTTGTCCTGGCGCTGGCGCCGTTCTTCGTTTACCCGCTATTCCTGACAAAGCTCCTTTGCATGGCGCTCTTCGCCATCGCTTTCAATCTGCTGATCGGCGGCAGCGGCCTGCTCTCGTTCGGCCATGCCGCCTTCTTCGGCGGCGCCGCTTACATCGCCGCCGAAGCGGCCAAGATCTGGGGCTTTCCCTTCGAGGCGGCGGTGCTGGCCGGCACGGCGGCCGCGACCGCGCTGGGGCTCGTCTTCGGCCTCATCGCGATACGGCGCCACGGACTCTATTTCGCAATGATCACGCTGGCCTTGGCGCAGGGCGTCTATTTCCTCGTTTTGCGCCTGCCATTCACGCATAGCGAGGACGGGCTCCAGGCCGTGCCGCGCGGCTGGCTCTTCGGCCTGATCGATCTGCGCAGCAATCTCGCTTTGTACTACACGGTCGCTGCGATCTTTCTGCTCGGCTATCTCTTCGTCTGGCGGGTTTGGCACTCGCCTTTCGGCCGCGTGCTGAACGCGATCAAGGACAACCGGGTGCGCGCGACCTCGCTGGGCTACCCGGTCGAGCGCTATCTGCTGCTCAATTTCGTCCTCTCCGCGGCGCTGTCGGGCGTCGCGGGTTCGCTCAAGGCGCTCTCTCTCGGCCTCGCGACGCTCACCGACGTCGATTGGTCGACCTCGGGCGATGTCGTGTTGATGGTGCTGCTCGGCGGCCTTGGCACGCTGTTCGGGCCGGTCGTCGGCGCGGCGCTGATCGTGACGATGGACGACTACCTCGCCGAGGCGGGGGTGCCGGTCCCGGTAGTGGTCGGTTTCATCTTCATCGGCGTGATTCTCGTCTTTCGCCGCGGCATCGTCGGCGAGATTTTGCATCGGATGCACAGCCAAGGTGGCCGCGCCCCGGAGGCGTGACGCGGCTGGCTGCGACGCGAGGCCGGGGCAC
>DATEKH010000178.1:0-31111 GCA_035277525.1 Allostellaceae bacterium | reverse complement strand
ATGCCGGGAATGGCGCGGCAGCGGCGCAGCACATGCGCCAGCGCCGGCTCGCCCCCCAGCGGCGCCATCAGCTTGTCGGGCGCGGCATTCGCGCCGAAGAGGGCCTGCACGATGCAGACCGTGGAGGCGGCGGAGCGCGGCACGGGAGCTAGCGCCGGCTGCGGCGCGCCGATTTGCGGTCGAGGCCGAGCGTCTCGGCCAAAGCCGCGGCGACGCGGTCGATATCGGCGTCCGTCATGCCGACGAACAGCGGCAGGGACAGGGTTCGCCGGTAATAGGCTTCGGCGCCGGGCAGGCTCTGCACGCCATAGCGCACGCGGTAATAGGGCTGGCGGTAGACCGGAATGTAATGAACCTGGCTGCGGATGCCGCGCTCTTCGAGCGTGCGCGCGAGTTGGCCGCGGGTCGAGCCTGCGTGCTCGAAATCGATGAGCACGCTGTAGAGATGCCAGGCTGGCTCGCAGCCGGGCTGGCGCGCGATCGGCCGCAACAGCGGCGCCAAGGGCGCGAGCTTCTGGTCATAGCGCGCGGCGAGATCGCGGCGGGCGGCAACGAAGCGGTCGAGCTTCTTGAGCTGGCTGAGCGCGAGTGCGCAGTTTACGTCGCTCAGCCGGTAATTGAGGCCGAGCTCGACCATCTCGTAATACCACGGATTGACCGCGCGATGATCGAAGCCGGCCTCTGCATCGAGGAAGGCTGAAGGATTGCGGTGAATGCCGTGGCTGCGCAACAGCGCCACCCGCTCGGCGAGACTGGCTTGGCGCGTCAGCACGGCGCCGCCTTCGCCGGCGGCGATGGTCTTCACCGGGTGGAACGAGAACACCGTGATATCGGCGTCAAGCGAGGCGCCGATCGGATGCCAGGTGCCGTCCTGCCGCCGGTATTGGGCGCCGATGGCGTGGCAGGAATCCTCGACGACGGCGAGGCCTGCCTTGCGTGCGATCTCGGCGATTGCGCCGATATCGTGGCATTGCCCGGCGAGATCGACGGGAAAGACCGCACTGGCGCGGCGGCCCGCAGCCGCGAGCCGCGCGATGGCCTCCTCGAGTTGCGCCGGTCCCATCAGCCCGCTCTCGGGATCGACATCGGCGAAGGCGATCTCGGCGCCGGCGAGCCGCGCCGCATTGGCGGTCGCGGCGAAGGTGATCGAGGGCACGATCACGGTGTGGCTCGGCCCCAGCCCCAAGGCGAGACAGGCGAGATGGAGCGCCGCGGTGCCGTTGGCGCAGCTCAAGGCATAGGGTGCGCCGAGGCGCCCGGCCAGCGCCGTCTCGAAAGCATGGGTGACGGGCCCGGTGGTGAGCCACTCGCTGCGCAGCACGGCTGCGACGGCGGCGATGTCGTCGTCGTCGATCGCTTGCCGCCCATAGGGCAGGATGCGCGGCGCGGCGGTCACTACGTGGTTTCCGCGACCAGCGCGCAGAGCCGTTCGGCGTCGAGCCAATCGGTGTTGGTGTCGCTCGCGAAGCGGAAGCCGTCGGGCACCGGCCGCGCGCCCGAGGCGGTGTAGGGCGCGCGCTGCCACCAGGCGAAGGCGGGCTCGATCACGTAGCGATCGCCGAGCTCGAGGGTGAGGCGCGAATCATCCTCGGTCACCATCACCTCGTGGAGCTTCTCGCCCGGGCGAATCCCGACGACGCGCAGCGGCAGGTCGGGCGCGAGGCAATGCGCCAGATCAACGATCCGCATGCTCGGGATCTTGGGCACGAAGATCTCGCCGCCGCGCATCACGGCGAAGGAGCTAACGACGAAATTCACGCCCTGCTGCAAGGTGATCCAGAAGCGCGTCATGCGCTGGTCGGTGATGGGCAGGTGATCCGCGCCCTCGGCGATGAGCTTGCGGAAGAACGGGATGACGCTGCCGCGCGAGCCCACGACATTGCCGTAGCGGACCACCGAAAACCGCGTCTCGTTCTTGCCGGTCAGGTTGTTCGCGGCGATGAAGATCTTGTCGGAAGCGAGCTTGCTTGCGCCGTAGAGGTTGATCGGATTGGCCGCCTTGTCGGTCGACAGCGCGATCACCCTCTGGATGTTGTTGCGCAGCGCCGCGCGCACCACATTCTCGGCGCCCGAGACATTGGTGCGCATGCACTCGAACGGATTGTACTCGGCCGCCGGAACCTGCTTCAGGGCTGCGGCATGGACGAGGTAATCGATATCCCGCGTGGCGAGCTCGAGCCGGTCGCCGTCGCGCACGTCGCCAATGAAGAAGCGCAACCGCTCGGTGCCCAACGGCTCGAACAATTGCTGCATTTCGTAGTGCTTGTATTCGTCGCGCGAGAACACGACGATGCGCCGCGCGCGGCTGTGCCGCAGCAGCGTGTCGACGAAGCGGCGGCCGAAGGAGCCGCTGCCGCCCGTGACCAGCACGGCGCGATCGTTGAACTGGCGCATCGCCGCGACCACGTCGTCGGGCAGGGGCTTCGGGCCCGCGCGGTCGGGGTCGGGGAGATCGAGGCCGGCGGCCGGCTTGCGCAGCAGCGCGACGGAACCGCGTGTGTTGAGGCTCAGAGTCTTGGCTTTGGGCATCGCTCTTGACGGGGAAAGGCGCGCGAGGTCGACGGGACGATCGGCATGGGCCGCAGTCTTGCCGTTCCTGGTTAACATCGACTTACCATTGACGGGCGGAAGCGCGGAACCGCGACGCGATGCGGCAATAGCGCGAGCCTGGGTCATCGGACAAACTTTCCTATTTTATGTAATTGACGAGGCTGAGCTGCTGCAGAATGCCGACGACCTGATACGAGGCCTGAAGCTGGGTTTGCAGGGTGTCGAGCTGCGTGATCGCGGTGGCGGCGTCGACCTGGGTGATGTCGGCGATGCTGCTCTTGGCGAGCGAAAGCGCGTTCTGATGCGTGCTGAGCTGGTTGGCCAATTGGCCCTGCTGCAGCGCGTTCGAGCCTTGGAGCGTCTGCAGCTCCGTCACCACCTGATTGAGCATCGCCGTCGCCTGGTTGACATTGGCGACGTCGGCCGGATTGCTCTGGTCGAACGGCGGAGAATTGGCGAGAAAATTGAGCACCCGGATGAACTGCTCGAAGGCCGGGTTGTTGGCATCGACGCCGTAGCTGAGGGTCACGTTGTTGTCGACGGTCGCGGTCGCGATGCCATTATCGCCCTGGTAATAGCCGTTCGGCGGCGCGCCGGCGCTCGAGGTCGTGAGGCTTCCAGGGTTGGGAAGCCCGTCCGTGTCGACCGGAGCCACGGAGGTGTTGTTCCCCGAGAACACGTAATTCGAGCCGTCTTGCGTGTTGAGATAGCCAGCGACCTGGCTGAGGACCTGCTTGGCCTGCTCCTGGATCGTCTCGCCTTGGGTGTTGTAGGCGTCGGCCGGAAGATTGCCGACGAACTGGGTGGCGAGCGTCTCGATGCTGCCGATCGACAGCCCCATCACCTGAAGCCGCGTGCTGACGGTATTGATGGTGTCAATATAGTTCTGCTGCTTCGTCTGCTGATCCGTCAGATTGACGAGCTGCGAGGCTTGCGGCGCGATCCCCGAGAAAGTCGTGCTCTTGAGGCCGGTGGTGATTTGCTGTTCGAGGTCCTCGGCGGTCGATTTGCTTTGCTGCAAATAGCCGAGGATTTGGTTGTTCTCAGCGAGCGTGCCGACGCGGGTCATGATCTCCTCCTGCGCCTTCCTACATCTGCAACAGTGTCTGGTAGAGCGTCTGGACGACGGTGATGACGCGGGCATTGGCGCTGTAGGCGTTCTGGTATTGAATGAGGTTGCTCAGCTCTTCGTCGATGTTGACGCCGCTGACCGCGCCAGCCTGGGTCGCGAGCTGCGACTGCAATTGCGACTGGAAGGTCGAGTTGTCCTTGGCCGCGGCGGCCATGCTCGCGGCCTGGCCGATGATCTGGCTCGAATAATCGCCGAGCGTCGTGCTCGTCGAATTGGTGAAGGCGCCCGCGGCGGCGAAGGTGTAGTTCTTGTTGAGATTGGCGAACAGGTTCTGCGAGATCGACGGGTCGGGGCCGGTCGCGCCCTGGAGCAAAAGCGCGTTGTTGGCGATGAGGGACGGGTTGACCTGGATGGTCGCCGCGTTGTCGACGCCCGAGGCGATGTTGACGCCGGAAAAGAAATGGCTCGCGTCGTTGGTGGCGCCGAGACCGCTGTTGAGCGTGTTGAGCGGGCTCGTCGCCAGGCCCGCGGAGAAGGTCTCGCTGCCGGGGCCGCCATTGAGCGTCACGCTCGCGGTGATGGGATTGCCCGCCGGGTCGGCGATTTCGAGCTTGCCGCCGACCACGCTCGCCGTGAACCCGGAGCCCTTGGCGGTGAGGAGGTTCTGAATCGCGGTCGCGACCCCGGCGAGCGAGGCGCTGCCGGTGGGGAGCGCGGTCGTCGTGCCGAAATCCGTGCCATCGACGACGACGTCGAAGGTCTGTCCGATGTTGAACGAGCCGCTCGGCTGCGTGAAATCGATGGTCGTGGGCGTGCCGCTGTTGTTGGGCGTGCCGGCGACGAACATCGGATTGGCAACGAGCGCGGCGGTGATCGGATTGCCGCTCGAATCGGCGAAAGTGATGACGCCGCCAGCGGCGCTGGCGGAGAAGGTCGTTGCCTGAACGCCTGCGCCGAAGGTCTCGGTGCCGGTGCCGCCGCTGTGGAGGGCGATGCTCGCCGAGGTCAGCGGACCCGAATTGTCGATGATCTCGATATTGCCGCCATTGACCGTGGCGGTGAAATTCGCCGGGATCGCCGCCTGGATCGCGCTGGCGATGTCGGTCGCGGTGAAGGGCCCGGGGCCGGACAGCGCCGCCGTGGTATAGGTCGTGCCATTGATCGTCACGTCGAATTGGTCGCCCGTCGCCGGCGTATTGACCGTGACGGGAACATCGATCTTGGTCAGCGTCGCGTTGAGGGCGTTGGTGACGTCCGTCATGCTCGGATTGGCGGGCAAGGCTTGCGTGGTGTAGTTGACGCCGTCGATCGTCGCCGTGAAGGTGTCGCCGGCGGCGGGATCGCCGCCGCCCGAGGTCAGCGTGACGCCCGAGTTCGAGACCGCGGTGGCATTGAAGAGATTGTTGGTGAACTGGTTGAGCTCGGCGGTGATGCCGGGAAGATTGACGTCGCGCATTTGCAGCAGCGCGCCGATGCTGCCGGTCGTCAGCTTGCTCGTGATGTCGATGCCGTCGAGCTTGACGCTCGATAGCGTGGTCGAGGCGTTGACGTTGCCCGAGAGCGTGTAGGACAGGGTTTTGGCGCCGACGCTGTCGACCAGGGCCTGCCCGGTCTGGGTCATCACCGTCATTTCCCCGTCGGAGGTGATGTAGCTGGTGACGCCGAGGAACTGCGCCACCTGATTGAGGGCCTGGTCGCGCTGATCTTCCAGCACCGCGGTCGACTGGCCTTCGGCCTTGAGCTGGCTTATTTGCGCGTTGGTGTTGGCGATCGATTGCAGCGCGGTGTTGAGCGTGCCGATATCCGTCGAGAGCGCGAGGTCGGTCCCCTGGCGGATGGAATCGACGCCCGCCGAGAGCTGGTTCAGCGCCTGCGCGAGCGCCACGCCGGCGGATACCGCCGCGCCCTGCGCAACCGGGTCCTGCGGGGTGGTGGCGGCGGCTTGGAGCGCGGTCGCGAATTTGTTCAGGGCGTCGTTGACCGTCGCGCCGGCGCCGACCTGGCCGAGAAGGGAATCGATTTGCTGCGTGTAGGTGGCGAGCGTCGAGGCCGCGCTCGCGACCGTGGTCTGGTTGGTCAAATTGTTGTTGAGGACCTGGTCGATGACTCGCTGCACGGCGCCGGTCTTGACGCTGGTCTGGGTTGCGTTGACGACCGTTTCCTGGGGCAGGGTCTCGCGCGAATAGCCCGGCGTCTGCACATTGGCGACGTTGCCCGAGACCACCTGAATCTGCGCCTGGGTGGCGTTGAGGCCCGCGAGGGCGGTCCAGAGGGCGGACTCGATGCTCATGTCGCGCTCGGCCGAGGTGTCACAGCCGCCGATCGAGCGCGGCCGCAGTCATGAAGCTGCGCCGTGCGGCGAGCGCAGGTTGCGGCGCATAGGCGCTGGTCGATCGCTGATCTTCCCGCACCGCCGCCACGATTGTGGTGATGAGGCGCTCGGTCGCAACCCTGCCCACGCGCAGCATGAGCTCGTTCTCGCGCACCGCCGCGCCGAGCTTGTTGGCGACGGCGGCCAAGCGCTCCTTCGCCGCCCGCGCGAAAGGCTTGCCGCCATGCGCAGCGACGAGCGCCTTGAAGGTTTTCTGATAGAGCGCGGTGAGAGCGGTCTTCTCTCCCTGAAGCGCGCCGATCTCGTTGACCCGCATGGCGCGAACGAGCCCGGTTTCGCGCGCGAGAAGCTCGATCAGGCGATCGGCGATCCCAGCCAGGCTGTCGCTCAGGGCCGGAATCTCTTCGGCGCTCGGTGCTTTGCTTGCGGTTTGCGCCATGGTCATTTCTTTCCCTGGGTTTCTTGCATGCGCAGGATTTCGCGCGTCACTTCGTCGCCGATGCCGGTCACGCCGCTCTTGGCCGCGACCTTGCTGTATTCCTGCAGCAGCAGCGAGCGATAGACGCTCTCGCCGTTGCCGCCGCCGAAGAGCGGATCGGAGTCGATCCCCGAGAACATGTTCTCGAAGGCTTGCGAGAGGAAGAACGCTTCGAAATCCTGTCCGGCCTTGTGCGCCGCGTCCGCGTTCGCATTGCTCGGGACCGCCGGCGGCTGCGGCGCGACCGAAACCGGCGCAAGAAGCGCGCTGTCATCGGCCATCACATCACCTCGATGTCCGCTTGAAGGGCGCCCGCCGCCTTGATCGCCTGGAGAATGCTGATCATGTCGCGCGGGCCGACGCCCAAAGCGTTGAGGTTGTTGACGAGTTCCTGGAGGCTCACGCCTGAGCGCACGATCGCCATGCGATGATCGCTCTGCTCGTCGACCTGCAGATTGGTGCGCGGCACGACCACGGTCGCGGCACCTCCGGTCGGCGCGAATTGCGTGCCGCCGGATTGCGGTACCGCGGGCAGCCCCGCATTCGGATTGGGCGCGAGGCCGGGGCCGTTGGGAATAAGTGTCGGCGTCGCCGTGCCGGCCGGCGCGAAAGGCGCGGGCTGCGAGACTTGCGGCGTCTCGGTGACGCGCACCGTCAAATTGCCTTGCGCCACGGCGACGGTGCTGATGCGTACATTTTGGCCCATGACGATGATGCCGTTCTGCTCGTCGATCACGACGCGCGCGACCTCATCGGGCTCGACTTCGAGTTGCTCGACATCGGTCAAGAGGTCGACGACATCGCCCTTCATCGCCGTGGGGACGGTCAAGACGACCGTCGAGGGATCGGTCGCGGCGGCGACTGGGCCCCTCATGCGCGCGTTGATGACTTCGGCGACGCGGCGGGCGGTGGTGAAATCGGGATTGTGCAGCATCAGGCTGACGGTCTTGAGCTTGTCGAGATCGAACCCGACCTCGCGCTCGACGATCGCGCCGGTCGGGATCCGGCCGGCGGTCGGCACGCCCTTGGTGATCGAGGCGCCTTGGCCGCGGGCGACGAAGCCGCCCGCCGAGACCGTTCCCTGGGCGACGGCGTAGACCTCGCCATCGGCGCCGAGCAGCGGCGTCACCAACAGCGTTCCGCCCAACAGGCTCTTGGCGTTGCCGAGCGCCGAGACCTGGACGTCGAGGCGGCTGCCCTGGCGGGCGAAAGCGGGCAGGGTTCCGGTCACCATCACCGCCGCGACATTGGCGGTGCGCAGGCTGTTGTCGCGCGCATTGACGCCGAGGCGCTCGAGCATGCCGATCAAGCTTTCGCGCGTGAAGATCGCCTGGTTGAGCGTGTCGCCCGTGCCGTTGAGGCCGACGACCAGGCCGTAACCGACGAGCATGTTGTCGCGCACGCCTTCGAAATCGGCGATGTCCTTGATGCGCGACGCGGCGCCGGCCGGATGGCCGAATCCGAGGAGCGCACAAAAGGCGAGTGCGGCGAGAGCAAGACGACCGGGACGAATCATGAGGGCAATCGGAACATGGTTACGCCATGCCTGGCGATGCCAAAGCCATGCCAAGGTTAAGACGCGTAAAAACAAGCACTTGCGCGCGAGAGCGGGCCGCCCGGGCGGCAAGTCTTTCCGCATCGCGGCAAATCCTGCCGCGCGGCAAGCCGGCCGGGCGCGCCAACGTTAAGCGACCCTTAACCATCGCCGCTTCATGCTTCGGCCATGAGGATCGAAGGGTCACCCCCCGTTCAGGCGACCGCGCCGCGCCGCGAAGCCCGGCCGGCCAACGGCGGCAGCGACTTCGCCAGCAGCGTGGAGACGGAAGCGCCGCCGCGCGCCGCGAGCGCCACGACGCTCACTTCGATCGACGGTTTGTTCGCGCTTCAGGAAGTCGCGGACGAGCTGAGCGGCCGGCGCCGCGCCGCCGCGCGCGGCAATGCGCTGCTCGACCGGCTCGAAGACTTGCGCCTCGCGCTTCTCTCGGGACACATGCCGCGCGAGCAGCTCCTGCGCCTGCGCGACATGGCGCGCGAGCACGGTCCGGCGGTCGACGATCCAAAGCTCGCGAACGTCCTCGCCGAGATCGAACTGCGCGTTGCCGTCGAATTGGCGAAGCTCGATACGCTCGCTTAGATTGTGGCAGAAGTTTTCCGCCCACGACGCCTTGCAGAGGCGGCGATGGGAGAGTTTCCGGCCGAAAGTGGCGTCCGGGCGCGCCGGCGCTCCCCCAATCGAGCGGCTTGATGCGGGCGGGGGCGGTTCATATACTCCCGCCGTTTTTCAAGACTGCGCCTGGGGAGTTGCATTGGTGAGCCGCCCGACGCTTCCGCCGGATTATCGTCCATCGGACGACGAAGAGTTTATGAACCCCTTGCAACTCGAGTATTTTCGCCAAAAGTTGTTGCGTTGGCGCGCCGAGCTGCTGTCGGAATCCTCCGAGACGCTGCAGCACCTGAAGGAAGAAAGCCTGTCGGAACCGGACATCGCCGACCGCGCGACGCTCGAGACCGACCGCTATACCGAGCTCAGAACCCGCGACCGCGAGCGCAAGCTGATCGTCAAGATCGACGAGGCGTTGCAGCGGATCGAGAATGGTACCTACGGCTATTGCGAGGAGACGGACGAGCCGATCGGGGTTCGCCGGCTCGATGCGCGGCCGATCGCGACCCTGAGCCTCGAGGCGCAAGAACGCCACGAAAGGCTGGAGCGCACCCACCGCGAGGATTGAACCCCGCCGCGGCTCCCACCCGAAGGAGGGACCCCTCGATGAAGCTTCCGCTCAGCTTCGGCATCACCTCGAACCCGCGCACCTGGCCGATTCTCGACGGCCGGGTCGTGCCCGATGCAATCGACCCGCTGATCACCAAATGCGATCCCTCGGAATTGTTCTGGCGCCAGCTGCGCTTTGCCGATTTCGACGTGTCGGAAATGTCGATGTCGTCGCTGATGATGATCCGCGCGCAAGGCGATGACCGCTTCATCGGGCTGCCGGTCTTCACCACCCGCCAGTTCTTCCACACCAAGATTCTCGTGCGGCGCGACGCGCGCATCAATTCGCCCGCGGACCTGAAAGGCAAGCGCGTCGGCGTGCCCGAATACCAGCAGACCGCGGCGCTATGGATCCGCGGCATCACGCAGAGCGAATTCGGGGTGACGCCGCGCGACATGGAGTTTTGGATGGAGCGTGAGCCGGCGCGCAGCCACGCCGGCGCTGTCGGATTCAAGCCGCCGCCGGGCGTCACCATCCACCAGATCCCGCCGCACAAGAGCATCGGCTCGATGATGGTGAAGGGCGAGCTCGATGCTTGCATGTTCTATATCCGCAACCAAAACCTCATCGATCGCAGCAGCGAGGATCTGTACCACCACCCCGATATCAAGCCGCTCTTCCCGGACTCGGCGGCCGAGGGCGTGCGCTATTTCGAGAAGACCGGGATTTATCCGATCAATCACGGCATGGTGGTGAAGCGCGAGATCGCCGAGCGCAATCCCTGGGTGGTCGTCAATCTACTCCAAGCCTTCAATGCAGCGAACGACATCGCCAATCGCGAGCGCATCGAGCACGTCGCCTATCATCTTGAAACCGGGCGGGTTCCCGAGCGTTACCGCGCCGCGCTGGCGGCGCCGCTCATCACCCATGGGATCAAGGCGAACCGCGTGACGCTCGAGACCGCGGCGGGCTATTCGCTGGAACAGGGCTTGACGCCGCGCCTCTTGAAGCTCGCCGACCTCTTTGCCGCGAGCAGCCTCGACTCTTAAATTTGTGGATGCTGCCCGGAGAAGCGCCAACCATCGCAATCAGCGACTCACCCCACCTCACCCCGACCCTCTCCGCCCCTGAGGGACGGAGAGGGAGGGACCCGCGCAAGCGGGGGTGAGGTGGAGGCGTCGGCGATCTTGCGTCTTGCGGCACGCAATTTAGCTGGGATCAGAACGGCGCGATGATGTCCAGCAGCTGCTGCCCATAGCGCGGCTGCTGATCGTTGGTGAGCTGACCGCGGCCGCCATAGGAGACGCGCGCCTCGGCGAGCTTGTCGAGCGAGACCGTGTTGGTCGAACTGATATCCTGCGGCCGCAGCACGCCCGTGATCTGGAGGTCGCGCACCTCGTAATTCACGCGGATTTCCTGATGACCCTGCACCACGAGGTTGCCGTTCGGCAGCACTTGCGTCACCAAGGCCGCGACCTCGAGGGTGATTTTCTCCTCGCGATTGATCAGCGCCTTGCCGTCATTATTGGTGCTTCCGGTGATGTTGATGAGGCTCGCCGGATCGGCAGCATGGGGTAGGATTTTTTGAATCTGGTTCTCGAAGCCCATCACATGCGGCATCGTGTCCTGCTCGTTCGTCGTGCGCTGCGTCTGGGTCTCGTTGTTGAGCTGCGCCTTGTCGTCGAAGCTGACGAGAACCGTCAGGATGTCGCCGACCTGGGCGGCGCGCTGGTCCTTGAAGAAGGCGCGCGAGCCCGCCTTCCACAGCGAGTTGGGCTGGCGCTCGCCGACGATCGGCGCCGGCATCGGCAACGACACGGGCTGATAGCCCGGCTGCGTCTTCGGATCCTGGATCGTGGTCAAAGGCGGCGCTTCGCCCACCTGGGTGATGCGCGAAAAGGCGTTGCAGCCAGCCAAGCTCGCGGCGGCGAGCGCGGCCGCGGTGATGCGTGTCAAAAGGCGGGTCGGAGCCATGATCGCTTCTCTTCTCAGCGCGCCGCGAATTTGTCGAGGGTCCCGGCGCGCACGAGGCCGGGGCCTTCGACGCTGACATCGACGACGCGTTTCGACTGCGTGTTGGTGACGCGGATGCTCGCGCCCGCGCCGCCGTCCTCGAGCGCCTTGCCCTGGGCCGTCAGCGCCATGCTCGGCGTGCGCAGCTCAATGGTGACGAGATCGCCGCGATGGACGAGGATGGGCTCCTGAACATCGCCCGCGCGCACCGGCTGGTCGGCGCGCAGCGCATGGACCGCGCTCTTGCCGATCAGCTGGCCGGGATCGGTCAAGGTGTCGAGGGCCAGGCGCTCGCGCGGCAGCTTGATCCGCTCGATATCGGCCGCGCCGAGAATCTGGTTCGTCGCGATGGCGTGGCTCGGCACGGCGACCGTGACCTCGACGACGAGGCGGCCTGTGACCCGCAGACGCTGCGCGCCCAGAGCGTCCCGGGTCGGCGAGATATAGGCCGAGAAGCGGCCGCTCCGTGCGTCGAGATTAAGCCCCTCGACTGCAAGCGTGTCGCTTGCCTCGGCAGGAACGAGCAGGCGGACCGCCGGATTGTCGAGGCGAAGCTCGGCGTCGTTGCCCGCTATTGACGACGCCATGGCGTCGAGCAGGCGCCGCTCGATCGTATCTGCATCGATATAACGGCTTGCACGCGTGACGACGGCCTGGTCGAAATCCGAACCGGGAGTCCAGGCGAGATGGTGCTCGCGCGCGACCGCCTTGAGCCAGGCCGCGGAATAGGTCGCGCGCATGCCGAGCGACGGGGCGGCTGCGACCGGATCTTTCGCCTCGGCGCCGGCATCGGCGAAGAGATCGCCCAAGCGAATGACGTCGCCCGTGATAGTGATATCGGGATTGAGCGTCGCGGCGCCGCGCGCGCTGCCGGCCGAGAGCGCGGTGGCGATGGCGAAGAACGCGGCGAGAAGCTTTGTCATGACGCGCCTATTGGATCTGGCTCAAGGTCGACATCATCTGGTCGGAGGTCTGGATGACTTTCGAATTCATTTCGTAGGCGCGCTGCGCCGAGATGAGATCGGTAATCTCCGAGACGATGTTGACGTTGGAAGTCTCGAGAAAGCCCTGTTGGATCGTGCCAAAGGCGGTCGCGCCGGGATTGCCGACGACCGGCGAGCCCGAAGCGGGCGTTTCCGTCAAAAGGTTGCTGCCCTGCGCGGCGAGCCCGGCCTCGTTGGGAAAATTCGCGAGCTGAAGCTGGCCGACGAGCTGCGGCTGGGTCTGCCCCGCCACTTGCGCCATCACCTGGCCGGCGGCGTTGACCGAGATATTGGTCGTGTTCTGCGGGATCGTGATGCCGGGCTGCACGACATAGCCGTCGGCCGTGACGATCTCGCCGGTGGCGCTCAGCTGAAGCGAGCCGGCGCGCGTATAGGCCGTGGTGCCGTCCGGCATCTCAATCTGCAAGAAGCCGCGGCCCTGAATCGCGAGATCGAGCGCGTTGTTGGTATTGACGAGGTTGCCCTGGGTCGTCATGCGATAGACCGCGGCGGCCTTGACGCCGCTGCCGATCTGAACGCCGACCGGAACGATGGTGCCGCTGTCCGACGAGTTGACACCGACGTTGCGTTCGTTCTGATAGAGCAGATCCTGGAACTCGGCGCGTTGCTCCTTGAACGCGGTCGTGTTGAGGTTGGCGATGTTGTTCGAGATGACCTCGACGTTGAGCTCCTGCGCGAGCATGCCGGTCGCGGCGATCGAGAGCGAGCGCATCGGGCGTACCTTTCCTTAAACCGTCTTGCCGAGTTGTTCGATGGCGTTCTTGAGCCGATCGTTCTCGGCGTCGGAAAACGTTTTCGCGGCCCTGAGTTCGTTGGCCGCGTTCATGAGCCGAGTCATGGCGAGAATGGGCTGGACGTTTGAATCCTCGATCGCGCCCTGAACGATCGAGGTCGTCGTCACGGGTTGCGGCGCCTCGGTGGTGTCGTAAAGCCCGTTCGCCTCCGCGACCATCAGCTGTGGATTGGCGAAGTTCACGACCGAGATATGGCCGACCGTGCCGTCGGTCGTCGCCACCGTGCCATCGGCCCCGATCGAGACGGGGCCCGACTCCGCCGGCACGACGAGCGGCGAGCCTGAGTCGTTCTGCAGCTGATAGCCCTCCGAGGTGACGATCTCGCCTGCGGGGTCGAGCTGGAAATGGCCGCTGCGGGTATAGGCCGTGCCGTTCGGCGTGGTGACGGCGAGCCAGCCGTCGCCGTTCAAGGCGATGTCGAGCGCGTTGCCCGTGTGCTTGAGCGGGCCCTGGCTCATATCGTGATTGTTGCCGGCCTGGGTGACATAAGCGATCTGGCTGCCGCCCGGCGCGTTGGCGAGATATTCCGAGAACATCATCCGCTCGCCCTTGAAGCCGGACGTCGACAGGTTTGCGACATTGTTCGCCAGCACCGCCATCTCTTGTTCGCGGGCGGCTTCTCCGGAGAGAGCGATATAGGTCGATGTGTCCATGTGATGGCGCGATGTGTGGTTAATCCGGCGCTACCGCTGCACGCGCCGTGCCAAGTGGCAATTCCCCGGATTTCAAGCCTTTAGGCGGCCGAGGCGGGGCGCGCGGGGCAAGGATTGACGGGGTTCGCCGGGAAAATTCTGCCGCTTTGCGAGCCGGCTCAACGAGTTGTTAACGATAAACTCCCTATCCTCGCCGCGAGATTTGCCGCAGGGCGCCCACCCACATTCAGTGTTCGCGAAGTCATGGCCGAAGCCGCTGTCGAGGAAAAACTCGAAACCGACATCGAGGGGGAGGCGCCGGCCGAAGCCGCGCCGCCCAAATCGAAGAAGAAGCTCGTCGTCATCGCCGGCGCCGCAATCGGCTTGCTGCTTCTTATCAGCGCCGGGCTCTATTTCACCGGCATGCTCGATCGGTTCACCGGCCACAAGGAAGCCGCCGTCGAAGCGCCGCCGCCGAAGCCGCTGGTGTTCTTCGATCTGCCGGATTTCCTCGTCAATCTGAACACGCCCGGCACCCGCAAGCCGAACTTTTTGAAGCTCTCGGTCAGCCTCCAGCTCGAGAAGCAGGAAGATACGGTGCGAATTTCCGCGATGATGCCGCGCATCATCGACAATTTTCAGATCTATCTGCGCGATCTCCGGGTCGAGGATCTGCGCGGCTCCGACGGCATCTACAGGCTGCGCGAGGAACTGCTCGCGCGCGTCAACGCCGCGGTCGCGCCGGTCAAGGTGACCGACGTTCTGTTCAAGGAAATGCTGGTCCAATAGGGCCCAGGGCGCGTCATGGCAGCCGATCAAGACAAAGACGATCAGGACAAGCTCGCCGCCGAATGGGCCGCGGCCTCGGGCGAGGCCGGCGACAAGAGCGCCGTCGCCGCGCCCGCCGCCGAGGAAGAGGTGTCCGGCCCGAGCCGGGTCTTGAACCAGAACGAAATCGACAGCCTCCTCGGCTTCGGCGACGATGACGGGCAGGGATCGGAGCGCTCGGGCATCCGCGCGATCGTCGATTCCGCGCTCGTCTCCTACGAGCGGCTGCCGATGCTCGAGGTGGTGTTCGACCGTCTCGTGCGCATGATGTCGACCTCGCTGCGGAACTTCACCTCCGACAATGTCGAGGTCTCGATCGACAACATCACGTCGATCCGCTTTGGCGACTATCTCAATTCGATTCCGCTGCCGGCGATGCTCACCGTGTTCCGCGCCGAGCAATGGGACAATTACGGGCTTCTGACCATCGACAGCGCGTTGATCTATTCGATTGTTGATGTGCTGCTGGGCGGGCGGCGCGGCACGGCGGCGATGCGCATCGAAGGCCGGCCTTACACCACGATCGAGCGCAACCTTGTCGAGCGTCTCGTCTCCGTCGTGCTCTCCGATCTCTCGGGCGCGTTCGATCCGCTGACGCCCGTCACCTTCCGCTTCGAGCGGCTCGAGACCAATCCGCGCTTTGCGACCATCGGCCGGCCCGCCAATGCGGCGGTGCTCGCACGCCTCAGGGTCGATATGGAGGATCGCGGCGGACGCCTCGAGGTCCTGCTTCCCTACGCGACGCTCGAGCCGGTGCGCGAAATCCTGCTCCAAGGCTTCCTCGGCGAGAAATTCGGCCGCGACGCCATCTGGGAGGCGCATCTCGCGGGCCAGCTCTGGAACACCAAGGTGCCGATCCAGGCCGTGCTCGACACCGTCGCGATGCCGCTGCGCGACGTCCTCAATCTCGAGGTCGGCACGCGCATTCCGCTGACCGTGGGGCTCGACGCCGATATCCGTTTGATGTGCGGCGATCTGCCGATGTTCGTCGGCAAGATGGGCCGCCGCGCCGGCAACATCGCCGTGCAAATCAGCGACCGGATCGATCGCGAGCGGGGGAACACATGATGCTGAGCTTGGGAGCCGACCTCGTCGTCGCGCTGCTGCTGATCGCGACCATCGGGTATTCCGCGGTGCTCAATCGCCGCCTCGGCAGCGTGCGCAGCGATCGCGACAAATTCGAAAAGGTGATTCGCGAGCTCGCTTCTTCCTCTCAGCGCGCCGAGAACGCCATGGCGGCGATGCGCGTCGCCGCCGAGGAGCTGAGCCGGCGGCTCGACAAGAGGGTCGAGGAAGGCCGGGCGCTCGCCGACGACCTCGTCTATATGATCGAGCGCGGCGGCAACGTCGCCGACAAGCTCGAGGCGCAGATCCGCGCTGGGCGCGACGCCGTCAAGCCCGATTTGCGGCCGGAGCCACGTCTTGCCGCGCCGCGGCGCGAGCCGCTCGACGATCATCGGGTCGAACCCGTGATCCGACGGTCCGCGCCGCCGCCCACGCCTCAATCTCAACCTCAACCCCAGGCCGCAAGCCGGCCGACGCGTCCCTTGAGCTTCGAGGCGGTGCTGCGCCGCGCGCCGAAACCGATCGAAGCGGCAGCGCCGATGGCGGAGCCGGAGCCCACCAACATGGCGTCGCGCGCCGAGCGGGAATTGCTGCGCGCGCTGGCGCGCCGCCGCTAGCGCCATGGGCTTGGCGCTCGTTCGCCCGCGTCTTTTGCCGGTCGTGGTCGTGGCGGCGACGACGCTGCTCGGATTCAAGGTCTCGGCTCTGTTGGCGGATGGCGCGGTCGCGGTTGCGCCCGATGCCCGTGCGCAGGCGGCCGCCTCGCAGCCGGCCGCAAAACCGGAGAGCCCCGCCAAGGCGCCTTCCTCCTCCGCGGGCAAACCGGCTGCGGGGGCGAACGCTTCGGCCGCTGCCTCGCCGGTCGACCCGCAATCCTTGAGCCCGTCCGAGATTGGCGTGCTGCAACAGCTGTCGCAGCGCCGTGCCGCGCTCGATCAGCGCGCCTCCGAGCTCGATCAGCGCGAAATCGTGCTGCAGGCTGCTGAAAAGCGCATCAACGAGAAGATCGCCAAGCTCGAAGCGCTGCAGCAGGGCATCGCCGCCGATGTGCAGAAGCGCAACGCCGAGGAGGATGCGCGCCTCCAAAGCCTCGTCAAGATCTACGAGGCAATGAAGCCCAAGGATGCCGCGCAGATTTTCGATCAGCTGAGCATGCCTGTGCTGCTGAGCGTGCTGAAGCGCATGAAGGAATTGAAGACCGCGCCGATTCTCGCGGCGATGGATCCCGAGCGCGCCAAGGCGGTGACCACCGCGCTCGCCACGCGGCATGACGACGTGCCGCCAAACACCGTCGCCGCCGCGCCGACGCCGGCCTCCGCGGCGACGCCCAGTCCCTGACGGCCATGATCTCGCGCGCGGCCCTCGTCGTGATGGCGCTCTGCGCCACGGCCGCCGCGATGCCCGCGCGCGGCGCCGAAGCCGTGCAGGCGAGGGCGGGCGAGCACGCCGAGGGCTACGCCCGGATCGCAGTCGAATGGCCGGCGCCGACGAGCTTTGATGCGAAGCTCGACGGCAATACGCTCACCATCCATTTCGCCCGTCCCTTTACCGCGCAGCTCTCGGCGCTTGCAGGGAAGCTCAAAGATTATGTCGCGAGCATCGGACAGTCGGCCGACGGCACGTCGATCGTCGCGCAGCTGAAACGGCCGGTCGAGCTGAAGACTGCGACCGTCAATGGGCGCGTCGCAACGGTCGATCTGATCGCGCGCGGGCCGGTCGATGCAAAAGAGACCGCCGCCAAGCCCGGCGCGAAATCCAAGACCGTGGCGAAGACGCATGGTGCCGCTGCGTCGAAGGAGGCCACGCCGCCAAAGCCGGCGGCGGCTGCGCCCGTTGGCGGCGAAAGCGTGCGGGTGAGGGGCGCCGAACATAAGGAGGGCTTTGCGCGCATCGCGGTCGAATGGCCCTCGCCTGTGAGCTTCGAGGCCAGACTCGATGGCGACACGCTGACCGTCCATTTCGCCCGCGCCTTCAAGGGGCCGCTCGCACCGCTCGTCCGCGATCTCGATCATTACGTCGCGCATGTCGAGCAATCGCCGGACGGCACCTCGATCGTCGTGCGGCTGAAACGCCCGGTCGAGCTCAAGACGCGCACCGTCGATGGCCGGATCGCGGCGATCGATCTCGTGGCGCTGACGAAAGCGGCGGAGGCAGAGCCCCCGGCCAAGGCGGAAAACGCGCGGGCGCAACAGCCCGAGCCGCGCACGCAAGCAGCGCATCCGCAAGCCGAAACTGGAACTGCGCCGGTCGCGAAATCCTCCGAAGCCGAAAAAGCCGCGCTCACCGTGACCCCGCCAGCAGCCTTGCCGGCCGCGGCGCCTGCCGCGGCCACGGCGGACGCGAGCACGGTGCTCAGCTTGACGCCCGCCCTCATCAGTCGGTCCGATCGCAGCGCAAGCCTGCGCTTCGACTGGCCGATGCCGACCGACGCCGCGATCTATCGCCGCGGCGGCGCAGTTTGGATCGTGTTCGCGGCAGCCACCACGCTCGATCTCTCGGCGATCCGCGCGGCCAAGGCACCGGTGCTGCAGGCGATCGATCAGATTGAAGCCGAAGGGATGACCGCGCTGCGTCTCGTCACCGCGGACGGAATCAATCCGAGCGTTCGCCGCGCCGGGAATTCCTGGATCCTCGACCTGAAGGCGCAGGAGGCGGTGCCCGACTCGCCGATCGTGGTCGATCCGAGACCGCTTCCGCCGAAGCCCGCAGTGGAACTGCATGTCCACGGCGCCGGCCTGCCGCTGCATTTGCGCGATCCGATCCTGGGTGATCGCCTCACCATCGTTCCTGTCGGCGATGTTGGACGCGGCATCGACGCCACACGCGACTTTGTCGATTTTCGCTTGCTGCCGAGCGTTGAGGGCATCGTCATCCGGCCGAATTCCGACGATCTCATCGTCGATGCCAAACCCGACGCCGTCGAGATCACGCGTCCCAAGGGCCTGGTGCTCTCGAACGGAAGCGATCGGCTGCTGGCGCGCTCGGGGCCAAGCCCGCATCGCCTGTTCGATTTCGCCGCTTGGCGCGGGCCTTCGGACAAGGATTTTTCGGATCGGCGCGGCGTGCTCGATCGCGCCATCGCGGCTGCCGCGCCTGCCGCGCGCACCCGGCCGCGCCTCGATCTCGCGCATTTCTATTTTGCTCACCTGTTCGGCGCCGAAACCTTGAGCGTTCTGGCGCAGATCGAGCGCGACGACCCGAAGGCAGCGGCAACGCCGGGCTTTCGCGCCTTGAAGGGCGCCGCCTGCGTGCTCGCCGATGATGGCGACTGCGCCGCCAAGGAGCTTGGCGCCTCGGATTTCGATCATGAGCCGGAGCTCGGCCTGTGGCGCGGCGCGGCCGCCGCGAGCAAGGCCGATTGGCCCAAGGCGGCGCGCGGCTTTCTCGACGGTGTGGAATTTCTGATATCCTATCCGAAGCGCTTGCGCGACCGCTTCGCGTTGCAGGCTGCCGAAGCGATGATCGAGACCGACCGCGCCGCGAGCGCCGCGCCGCTGCTCGATCTCGTGGCGAAGGATGGCGGCGACGCGCGCGCCCGGGCGATGACGCTCTATCTGCGCGGCCGGGTCGACCAGCAGCTCGGCGAGCTTCAGCCGGCGCTCGATCTTTGGACCAAAGTTGCGGCGATGGACGACCGCAAGGCGCGCGCCGAGGCGCTCTATGCCAAGGCGATGGCGCTCTACGAGGCAAAGCAAGCGACCCGCGTGCAGACGATCAAAGCGCTCGATGCGCTGCGCTTCGCCTGGCGCGGCGACAATTTCGAATTCACGCTGCTCCACCGCCTGGGCGAGCTGAAGCTGCAAGAGAGCGACAACGAAGGCGGGCTCGACGCGCTCCATCTCGCCGCGGTCTATTTTCCCGATTATCCCGCCGCCAAGGACGTGACCAAAGAGGCCGCCGACGCCTACATCGCTCTCTTTACCGGAAAGGGATCGGACGACATGCCGCCGGTCAAGGCGCTGGCGCTCTATGATCAGTTTCACGATCTCGTGCCGACGGGCGCGCAGCACGACGCGATCGTCAAGACGCTGGTCGATCGGCTGGTCTCGGTCGATCTCTTGGACCGCGCGGCCGATCTCTTGAGCGACCAGGTGAAGAACCATCTGTCCGGCTCGGACAAGGCGCGGGCCGCGACGCAGCTCGCGCTGCTGCGGCTGATGAATCATCAGCCCGATCAAGCGATCGCCGCGCTCGCGATCGATGTCGGCGCGGGGTTGACGCCCGATCTCGGCCGGCAAAGGCAAGAGCTGCGCGCCCGGGCCTTGCTCGATTTGGGGCGCGCACCCGAAGCTCTCTCCACGCTGGCGAACGACAACAGCCGCGACGCCTACCGGTTGCGCGCCGACATCTATTGGCATCAGCACGATTGGAAGAATGCGACCAAGGTCTTCGCGCTCCTTGCTGGCGAGCCGCCGGCGAAGGGCCCGCTCGATGCGGAAACCGCGCAGCTCGTCTTGAGCTGGGCGGCGGTGCTGACGCTCGAGGGCGATCAAAAAGGACTCGCGAAGCTGCGCGAGGATTTCGGCGCGGCGATGGCCGGAACGAAATCCGCCGACGCTTTCAGCATCATCGCGGGCGACGACAATGCCGCGGCCGCGGCGGGCGGTACGCCCAATCAGATCGCGTCGCGCGTCGCGCAGATCGGGGCGTTGCAGAATTTCATGGCCGCCTATAAGCAGCGTCTCGCCAATGACAAGCTCAGCACGATAAACTGACCCGGCCTCGGGCGCGATTCCTTGTCGGGGCTAAAGGGGGCGGCGCGTCGATGCCGGGCTCGATCGGGCGAGTTTTATCGAAAGCGGCCGTGGTCGCGGATTTGGCGGTGCTGCTTTGTCACGCCGAGGCCGCCGCGCAGACCGACGAAATTCAAGTCTATAACGGCGAGATCAACGCGCCCGGCCAATTCAGCATCACCTGGCACAACAACTACACGCCGATTGGCCGAAAAGAGGCCGACATGCCCGCCGGCATCGTTCCCCAGGGCGCGCTCAACGGCGTGCCGGAATACGCGCTCGGCGTCACCGACTGGCTGGAGCTCGGCGCCTACCTGCCGCTTTACTCGGTGACGCGCCAGGGCCGCTTTCTCGTCAATGGCGGGAAAATTCGATTTCTGCTCGCCGAGCCGCATGTCGCCGGTCGGAAATTCTTCTACGCCGTCAATTTCGAGTTCAGCTACAACGCGCGGCATTGGGAAGCGACGCGCTTCAGCATGGAGATGCGGCCCATCGCCGGGGTGCGCTTCGGGCCGGTCGATTTTATCGTCAATCCCATCATCGACAACGATTTCACCGGCATCGGCTCGCTCGACTTTGCGCCGGCGGAAAGGCTCGACTATAATTTTTCCGAGCGTTGGGCGGTCGCGCTCGAGCATTACGCCGATTACGGGGAGTTCCGCGATTTGAGCGGCTTCAACCGGCAGCAGCAAACCCTCTTCGCCGTGGTCGATTATTCCGGCGAGCCCGTCGATGTCGAAGCCGGGATCGGCCACGGCTTCACCGCCGCATCTGACGCGCTGGTGCTGAAGCTGATGCTTACCAAGAGTTTCTGATCGGGGCTGAGCGCAACAACCGAGAAGGCAGGCATGTCGCAAACCGAGACGAGGACCGGCTACGGTCCGGTCGCCAAGACCCTTCATTGGCTCATTTTTGCCTTGCTGGTCGCGCAATACGCGTTCGGCTGGACGATGCCCGACGTGCATCGCGATACCAAGCCCGAAGGGCTGATCGCCTGGCATCTCGCCATCGGCGCGACGATCATCGTCGTGGTCGCGATCCGGCTGGTCTGGCGCGCGATGCGGCCCGTGCCGCCAGATGTCGCAGGCCTGCCGAAATGGCAGGCCTCGCTCGCCCATGCGACGCATTGGCTGCTTTATGTCGGCCTCGTCGTGATGCTCGGACTGGGATGGGTCAACGCCTCGGCGCGCGGCTTTCCGGTTCGCTTTCTCGGCCTTATTCCTTTGCCGCCGGTCATGCCGGTCGGATCAAGCGCCGGGCTCAAAGCCGGCGACGTTCACATCTTCCTCAGCTGGTGCCTGCTCGCGCTCATCGGGCTCCATGTCGCGGCGGCGCTTTATCATCGCCTGATCCTGCGCGACAAGGTGCTGCAGCGCATGCTGCTGCCGTAACACGGCGCAGCGTCGCGCAAAGCCAAGAAAACCCGTAGCACGGCGCAGCGTCGTGCGAAGCCAAGAAAAGCCGTAGCACAGCACAGCCGGCGCTTGGGGCGCCGGTGCCGTGCGAAGCCAAGAAAACTCGCAGCACGGCCGGTACTTGGGGCGCCGGCGTCGTGCAGCAAGCGCCTTCGAACGCCGTCGCCCGTGCAGTCGCGCGAGAATTATGGTTGACTCGGGATCGAGCGGCAGCACAGGCGAAGCAAGAGGAGGGATAAAGCATGCCCAAGCAACAAATCACGTCCGACAGGATCGCACGCCCGAGCGGCCATTTCTCGCAGGCGACGGTGGTCGAGGCGAAGGGACGTATCGTCTTCATCTCCGGCATGTTGGCGCGCGGCAAGGACGGCAATATCGTCGGTGTCGGCGATCCCGAGGCGCAGACAAGGCAGGTGTGCGAGAATCTGAAGGCCGCGGTCGAGGCCGCGGGCGGCACGATGGCGGATATCTGCCGCGTCGATGTGTTCATTCGCAACATGGAGCATTTCGAGAAAATCCACAAAGCGCGGCGCGATTATTTCACGGCGCCGGCGCCCGCCTCGACGATGGTCGAGGTGTGCAAGATGACCTCGCCCGAGGCGCTGATCGAGATCAACGCGATCGCCGTGCTGCCCTAGGGAGGAGAGCCATGAAGGGAGTACTGGGTGGTGCCTTGGTGCCGCATGCGCCGCAATTTTTCTCCTTGCCCGACACCGAGGACAAGGCGATCGTCGAGCGCGTCCGCGTTGGCCTCCAAGAGGTTGGCGCGAGGCTCGCGGCGTTGCGGCCCGACTTCTGGATCATCATCGCCAACGACCATGCGAACCAGTTCCTGCTTCACTGCACGCCGCCCTTCTGCTTCCACCTCGGCGCCGAAGTTGGTGGCTCCTTTGTCGGTCGCGACTTCCATTTCTCGATCGCCAGCGACGCGGCGATGCAACTCATGCGCCACATGCAGGACGAGGGCTTCGATCCAGCCTTCACCAACAATGCCGGGATCGACTATGCCTTCGGCATACCGCTGACCTTCCTCGGCGTCACGGCGCCGATCGTCCCGGTCTATGTCAATTCCTACGTGCCGCCGCAGCCTTCGATGCTGCGCTGCTTCCGCTTCGGCGAGGCGCTGGCGCGCGGCATCGCGGCCGCAGACCTCAGCGCCGTCGTCATCGCGAGCGGCGGCATGTCGCATTTCCCCGGGACGGAGCGCTACGCCGCGCCCGAAGTCGCATTCGACGAGAGCCTCTTTACGATTCTCAAAGGCGGCAATCTTCGCCACCTCCTCGCGCTCGAGGAGCGATTCCTCGACGCCAAGGGCAATGTCGAGCTGCGCTCTTGGGCCATCGCCGCAGGCATGCTCGGCGAGCGCAAGCCCGACCGGAGTTTCTTCGAGCCGAGCTGGCATCACACCTATGCGATGCTCGCCTGGGATCAGCCGCCGGCCGGGGAGGACGCGAAGCTGCACTATCCGCCGATCCATCCCGAGCGCGTGAAGCTCACCGCGCTGCTCTACCGCCTCGCCAACGACGCGGCCGAACGCGCGCGCTTCCTCGCGAACTCGACCGTCTATGCCGCCGCGACCGATCTCGTCCCCGAGGAACGTGACGCGCTCGCGGCGCTTGACCAGACGCGGATGCTGGCGCTTGGCATTCATCCGCTCGTGTTTTTTCTGGCGCAGATGCAGATCGAACAGCAAAGGAAGCCGCGATGACCGTCAACATCCCGATTACGATCGCCTGCGGCGATTACGATCGCACGCGCGCCATTAAAGACGGCCGCGTGCCGGTCGAGGGGTGCGACGTCACCTATATTCCGCTCGAGCCCGAGGAGGTCTTCTTCCGCGCCTTCCGCTACCAGGAATTCGACGTTTGCGAGCTGAGCTTCAGCTCCTATTTGCGCACCGCCGACAGCGGCACGTCGCCCTATATCGGCATCCCGGCCTTCGTCTCGCGCATTTTTCGGCACTCGGGCATCTACATCCGCACCGATCGCGGCATCCGCACGCCATCGGATCTGAAGGGCAAGACAATCGGCTTGCCGGAATATCAGATCACCGCCGTCGTGTGGATTCGCGGCATCCTCAGCGACGGATACGGCGTCAAGCCGAGCGATATCCATTGGCGCTCGGGCGGAATCGAAGAGCCTGGCCGCGACGAGCGCACGCCTCTGGCGCCGATCCCCGGCCTCGATCTGAAACCGATCCCGACTGACAAGACGCTCTCCGGCATGCTGGCGACGGGCGAGCTCGACGCCATGTTCAGCGCGCGGGCGCCATCCTGTTTCACGCGAAGGGCGCCTCGGGTAGGGCGTCTCTTCCCGGACTACCGCGCCGTCGAGCAGGACTATTATCGCAAGACCGGCATCTTTCCGGTCATGCATCTGATCGGGGTGAAGAAGGAGCTGGTGGCCCGTCATCCCT
Organism: Allostellaceae bacterium; assembly: GCA_035277525.1. Classification (GTDB taxonomy): domain Bacteria; phylum Pseudomonadota; class Alphaproteobacteria; order ATCC43930; family CGMCC-115725; genus CAIKMD01. Next base: position 7,068 of record DATEKH010000178.1, on the reverse strand, counting down.
GGCTCCCGACATCGCTCTACAAGGCCTTCGCCGCCGCGAAGGCCTTGGCGCTCGAGGAGGTGCGCGACGTCAATGCGCTCCGCGTGACGCTCCCCTGGCTCACGGCCGAGACGGATCGGACCGCCGAGCTGATGGGCGAGGATTTCTGGCGCTATGGCGTCGAGGAGAACCGCAAGGAGATCGAAACGCTTGCCCGCTACTCACACGAGCAGGGCCTGGTCAGTCGCCGCATAGCGGTGGAGGAGTTGTTCGCAACCCCGACGCTTGAAATATCGAAGATTTGATCGGGCGGCATCTCATATTGCGAGCCCGGCACGCCGCAGAGAGCGCATACGCGAGCCGCGCGAATGTTGCCGACAACCGGCTTGCGCCCCCATTAGGCGCGATGCGATTATCGACGTGACGTCAGAAGCCACGCCATCGTTCCGGTCGAGCGCGCGAAGCAATGACGGGAGGAGCGGGCATGGACAGGGAGGAAAACGAGCTGCTGACGCGGGTCGGGCCGGGCACGCCGATGGGGCAATTGCTGCGGCGTTATTGGTGGCCGGTGTGGTTCACGCAGCAGGTCAAAGACAAGCCAGTGCCGGTGCGGATCCTTGGCGAAGACCTCGTCCTGTTTCGCGATCCCTCCGGCAAGCTCGGGCTCATTGCGCGCTACTGCGCGCATCGCCGCGCCTCGCTCGAATTTGGCCGTGTCGAAGCGAACGGCATCCGCTGCTGCTATCACGGCTGGAAATTCGATCACACGGGCCAATGCATCGATACGCCGATGGAGCCGGACGATAGCCGCTTGAAAGACGGCGTGAAGCTCCATGGCTACGCGCTCTTCGAGGCGGGAGGGCTCGTCTTCGCCTATCTCGGGCCGCAGCCGGTGCCCGCATTTCCGCGCTGGGACCTCCTCTTCCGCGAAGCCGGGTTGACGGTCGTCGGAGCCGATGAGGAGCATTGCAACTGGCTGCAGCGCGCGGAGAACACGGTCGATCAGCATCATCTCGGCGTGCTGCATGCTTCCGTCTATCCGCAGACCGCGCTGAAGCGCGCGCAAGTCGAGTGGGAGCCGGCCTGGTTCGGGCTGCACATCGCCGTGCGCGTGCCGGGCCGCGCGCCGAAGCTCGACCAGTTCATCTTCCCCTCGACCAACCGTTTCACCCAGGCGCGAATCGGTGTGCCGCCGTCGCACAATATCCGCATTCGCGTTCCGACCGACGACATCAAGACCACGACCTTTTGGGTCAAGACCTATCCCTCGATCACGGATCAGGGGCGGCTTCGGACCGACGGGTTGAAGCCGACAGTGCGCGGCCTTTATGACCGTGCACCCGATGGCTGGTGGGATATTCCCTCGCATGAGCAAGATCGCGTCGCGCAGGAAAGCCAGGGAGTCATCACCGATCGCTCGCTCGAGACGCTGGGCACGACCGATCGCGGCATTCTCCTGTTTCGCCGCATGCTTCACGACGGGCTGAAGGCGATCGCCGAGGGACGCGATCCGATCGGGGTGATGCGCGAGGAACGCAACGTCATCGATCTTTCCGCGAGCATGGACGAGCTCGACGCGCTCGTGCCAGACTAGAGACGCGATCGAGCTCTCCGGCGCAATAAGAACGGCCGTAAGGGAGGCAGTAAGATGGCGCGAACGATATCGCTCTCGCTAAGCGCAGGGTTGGCGTTGACGCTCGCTGGCTTCGCGCCGCTTGCGGCGGCGGAGCCCAATGCGGCGCTGCAGCAGGTGATCGCAGCGGCGCAGAAAGAAGGCAAGCTCGAGCTGCAATGGGGCTCCGGCATGATCGGCACCGGCGCCCATGTCAAGGCCATGGGCGACGCGATGAATGCGATGTTCGGCACCACCATCGCCGTGCGCTTCACGCCCGGCCCGTCCGAGCCCGAGATGGTCAACAAGGTCGTCGTCGCGCTTGCGGCCGGCCTGCCGTCGCCGACCGATATCGTCATCGATACCAACCAATATGCCGGCGAGCTCTATCTCAACAAAGTCTCGGTGCCCGTCGATTGGGTGAGCTTCATGCCCGAGCGCATCGCACCGCAATCGGTCGAGGCGGGCGGCGCGACGGTACGGGTCTTCACGACCGTCCCCGGCGAGATCATCTTCAACCCGCAACTCGTGCCGGAAAGACCGACACGGCTCACGGATCTCTTGAAGCCCGAATGGAAGGGCAAGATCGCCTCGACGCCCTATGCGGCGGGGTGGGAGCTGCTCACCGCCTCGGACGTCTGGGGCGCCGAGCGCGCGCTCGATTTCGCGCGGAAATTGTCGGGACAGCTCGCCGGACTCATTCGCTGCAACGATCTCGAGCGTGTTGCCTCGGGCGAGTTCATCGCCTTTGCCCTGAATTGCGGCGGCCGCGAGTGGCTGCAGCTCAAGGAGAAAGGCGCACCGATCGACGGTGTCGTGCCGGCGGATTTCGCCGCGGAGCGCTATTATTATGCGAGCCTGCCGAAGAATTCCGCCGATCCCAATGCGGCGAAGCTGTTCGTGCTCTTCCTCGAAACGTCCGAAGGTCAGAAGATGATTTGGGACGGCACGCTGACCGACCTTCACAGCTATCCGGAATCCCGCTTCGCCAAGGTCATCGCCGGTTACGAAAAATCGGGCGTGAAGTTCCAGGAATTCACTGCGGATTGGTTCTTGCAGCACCCGGAGGCGCGGAAGGGGCAAAAAGAGGCCGTGCGGATCCTTGCCCGGCGATAGCACGGTCATCGCCATGCGCGGCCGGGCATAGATGGCGCGGACGCGCACCTTGCCCGCGACGAGCGAAAGTCGCGGGGCTGCGCGCGGCCGGGGGCGGATCGATTACTGGCCCGCGCTCTTTCTCGCCGCCGTGATCGCGGCCAGCGTCATCATCCTCGGCCTCTTGGCGATCACCATCGGCCTCAGCTTTCGCGTCGGCAGCCTCGGCGATCCGGCCGCGCGCTGGTCGCTCGCCAATTATCCGCAGATTTTCCTCGATGCTTTCACCTATCGCGTCCTCGCCAACACGGTCGGCTTCGCGTCGGTCACGCTGATCGTCGCGCTCGCCTGCGGCGTGCCGATCGCCTGGCTGGTCGAGCGCACGGATCTGCCGGGTAAATCTCTGCTTTACATGACAAGCGCGATCGGGCTGCTGGTGCCCGGCTTCGCCGTGGCGATGGGTTGGCTGTTTCTCCTCCATCCGCGGATCGGCCTTGTCAATGTCTGGCTGCGGCAGCATCTCGGAACGGCGGCGCCGGTGCTCGATATCACCAGCATCATTGGCATGGGCTGGGTTCAAGGCTTGAGCCTCGCGCCGCTTGCCTTCGTGATGACGGCGTCCGTGTTCCGCGCCATGGATCCAGGCCTCGAGGAAGCGGCGCAGATCGCCGGTGCGCGCTGGCGGACGAGATTTCGCCGGATCACTGTGCCGCTTGCCTGGCCCGGCGTGCTGGCCGCGGGCATTTTCATCTTCACCATCGGCTTTGCCGCTTTCGACGTGCCGGCGATCATCGGGTGGTCGAACCGCATTTTCACCTTCTCGACATATCTCGTGCAGGCGCTCAGTCCCACCGACGCGCTGCCGCATTACGGCGCGGCGGCGACGTTATCGGTGATGCTGCTCGCCATCGCCGGGCTCTTCAGCTGGTGGTATGGGCGCATTCAACGCAACGCGCATCGCTATCAGGTCGTCACCGGCAAAGCTTATCGTCCGCGGCTTCTTGCGCTCGGCTCGCTGAGGCTGCCGATCTGGTGCCTCATCGCGCTCTACCTCGCGCTTGCGACCCTGCTGCCGATCCTGGTCGTGATCTGGGCCTCGCTTCTCCCGTATTTCCAGCTGCCTTCCGCGACCGCTTTCGCCTCGGTCTCTCTGCAGCGCTACTGGTCGCTGCCCTGGGAGCTGATCGGGGACGGACTCACCAACACGATTGTCCTCATGATGCTGACGCCGACCGCGACCTTGGCGCTGAGTCTCTGCTTTTCCTGGGTGATCCTGCGCTCGCGCCTGCCGGGCCGCGCGTGGTTTGACTTCGTCGCATTTCTGCCGCATGCCATGCCAGGCATCATATTCGGCGTTGGCGCGCTGCTGCTCGCGCTTTATGTGATCGCGGCGATCATGCCGGCCTACGGGACTGTATGGCTGCTGCTGGTTGTATTCGTCATCGGGCGCATCAGCTACGCGACGCGCATGACCAATGCCGGCCTGCTCCAGCTCCATAAGGAGCTCGAGGAATCGGCGAAGGTCGGGGGCGCCACCACCGGCGGCATCATGCGCCGCATCGTCATACCGCTGCTCGCGCCCACTCTCGTCAACGCCTGGCTCTGGATCGCGCTCTTGACCTTCCGCGAGCTGACGCTTGCCGTGCTGTTAACGACGCGGGACAACATGACCTTGTCGATGGTGATCTGGAGCCTCTGGGTCGGCGGCGGGCTCGGCGACGCGGCGGCGCTCGCGCTCGTGATGATGGGCCTCATGATCCCGGTGATCGCGATCTATTGCTTCTTTGCCAACCGCAACCGCCTCAGCCTCGGCTGATCCCTACGCCTCTGCCGCGGGCCGCACGTGTTGTGACTGGAGCCGGATCGCCCTAAACTTCGAAAGCGGAAGATACATAGCGGGCGCGCGATGCAGGAGATGAGTTTCGACACGGCCTTGGCCGAGCGCATCGAGGACATGACAAATGCCTGCACGCGCTGCGGCAAATGCGTCGAGGTCTGCCCGAGCGTTGAGCCGGCCGGGATCGAAGACGCCGCGCCGCAAGCGGTGATTGGCGGCGTGATCGACATCCTGCGGGGCGGCGGCGGTTCCGAAGCCTCGCGCCTCTGGGCGCAGTCCTGCATGCTGAGCGGCGACTGCGTGCGCGCGTGCGACTATGGCGTCAATCCGCGCTTTCTCCTTGCCATGGCGCGGGTCGCGATGAAGCGCGCGGGTCAGGAATTGCCGCAGCGCCGGCGCGCCGGTGTCGACGCCATGCGCAAGGTCCAGCGCGCTGTCACCACGCTGTCGCGCCTGCAGCTCACCGCCCGCGACCTGGAGCGGCTCGGCCAGCGCGTGCCAGGCCATTCCGCGAAGGAAAGCGCCGCCGCGAAGCAAGACGAGCCCGGCGAGCCCGACTTCGTCTTCTACACCGGCTGCAACGTCTTAAAGACGCCGCATATCGCGCTGCTCGCGCTCGACATCATGGACCGGCTCGGCATCCGCTATCGCGTGTTGGGCGGACCCAGCCATTGCTGCGGCATCAATCATTTGCGCGCCGGCGATACCGAGGCGGCGGGCCGGATCGCGGCCTATGCCGTGGACCAGATGGCGCAGTCGAAAACCGGGCAGGTGATCGCCTGGTGCCCGAGCTGCTATGTGCAGTTCACCGAGACCACGCTGCCGACGGTCGAAAAGCAGCGCGGCGCGCGGCCGTTCGAGATGACGCCGTTCATGCGTTTTTTACTCGGCCGGGTCGATGCGCTGAAGCGACACCTGACGCGGCCCGTCCCGCTGCGCGTGGCGCTCCATCGGCATCCGGGGGTGACCGGCGTCATGGAAGCGGCCGAGGCCATCCTGCGCGCGATCCCGGGACTCGAATTCGTCGAGCTGCACCAGCCGGCGGTCGGCTTGCAGAGCGTCGCTCTCGGCGTGCTGCCGCAGATGAAGCGCGAGCTGCAGCGAAAGGAGCTCGAGGCTGCCAGCGCTGCGGGCGTCGACGCGCTTGTTGCGGTCTATCACTCGGACCATCGCGAGCTCTGCGCGCATGAGCGCGACTGGCCCTTCCGCATCCGCAACATCCTCGAACTCATCGGCGAGAGCATGGGGCTCGAAGAGGACGATGTGTACAAGCGCCTCAAGATCATGCAGGACGCCGACGCCATCCTCGCGGATTGCCAGGACTTGATCGCGCAGCACCGCCTCAACGCGGAGGACGCGCGCGACGTCGTGGTGAAGGGCATGCTCGCCGACCAGCCGCTGCCGCTGCGCGGCTCGGGCGGGGCGTAAAGGAGCCGCCGAGCCAATCGCGATATAATCCGTAAGGGTTTCGGGCAATCCGAGACGTGCCGCGAAGGGGAGGAGCCTCATGAAGAACAGCGCCAAGCGCATCTTGACGACGCATGTCGGCAGCCTGCCGCGGCCCGACGATCTGATGGCGCTTTACCGGGAGAACGCGGCGGATGCGAAGCTTCTGCCGCGGCTCAAATCGGCGGTCGCCGAAATTGTGGCGCGCCAGAGCGAGATCGGCATCGATATCGTCAACGATGGCGAGTATGGCAAGGCGATGCGCGCCGCGGTCGATTACGGCGCGTGGTGGTCATACATCTATGACCGGCTCGGCGGCTTCGAGCTGCGCGAGGAGCAGGCGCGGCAAGGGCGCGCCGCCTGGACCTATGGCAGCAAGGAGCGCAAGGAATTCGCGGCGTTCTATGCCGAGGAGGCGAGCGCCGGGCAGCAGGCCGCTTCGAGCGGAGGCTCGGCCGCGCCGGCCGGCACCAGCACGGCACGGCTCTACGGTCTCACTTGCACCGGCCCTGTCAAATATTCGGGCCACGCCGCGATCCAGCGCGACATCGCCAACCTCAAAGCCGCCGTGAAAGGTGCGAAGATCGAAGAAGCCTTCATGACGGCGGTCTCGCCCGCGACGCTGCAGATCCTGCCGAACGCCTATTACAAGTCGCGCGAGGACTATACTTGGGCCTTGGCCGAGGCCATCGGCGAGGAATATCGCGCCATCATCGAGGCCGGCTTCATCCTGCAGATCGACGATCCGGCGCTGGTCGATATCTATGACTGGTGGTTCTCGATGAAGGACGATCTGGCCGGCTATCGCGAATGGGCCGCCTATCAGGTCGAAGCAGTGAATCACGCGCTCGCGGGCATTCCGGAGGACCGCGTGCGCTTCCATATCTGCTGGGGCAGCTGGCACGGTCCGCACAAAGGCGATGTGCCGCTGAAAGACGTCGTCGATCTTTTGCTCAAGGTGAAGGCGCAAGCCTATGTCGTCGAGGCCGGCAATGTGCGCCACGAGCATGAATGGAAGGTGTGGCGCGACGTTGCGAAATTGCCGGAGGGAAAGATCCTGATCCCCGGCGTCGTCAGCCACGCGACGAACGTGCTCGAG
>DATEKH010000177.1:0-3094 GCA_035277525.1 Allostellaceae bacterium | reverse complement strand
CGTCCCAGGGATGAGGCGCGTAGGGAAAGCGCAAGGCGCGGGCGAGCATCGACACCGGATTGGCCTTGGGGCGCGCGATCTTCTGATGCAGCGGGCCCAAGCGGATGATCGCGTTGAGAAGACGCAGCCACGGCGCGCGGAGGAAATCCTCGTTCGGGCGCGAGGCCATGCCGATGGCGTTGAGATATTTGCGCACGAAGCCGCCGGTGAAGATGCCGCCGTGGTAGAAAATCTCGCGATACCAGTCGAGCGTCGCCGAGAAGGGGAAGATCGCCTTCAGATGCGGCGGTGCCATGATCGCGGCGCGGATCTGCTCGATGGCGAAGTAGCTGACGCCGATCATCCCGACCTCGCCGTTGCACCAGGGCTGCGCCGCGGTCCATTCGATGAGATCGTAGAGATCGTGATGCTCGGGCTCGGCCATGAAGCCATAGGTGCCGCCGCTGCCGCCCGTGCCGCGGCAATTGGCGATGAGATGGACATAGCCGCGCGGGACGAAGAAATCGCTCTGGCCCGCTTCGATGAACCCGACCGGCACGCCCATATGCTGGATTTGGCGCGGATAGGGCGAGATCGCGACGAGCGCGGGATGGCGCCCATCGCCCTTGGGGCGATGGAGATCGGCATGGAGCGCGATGCCGTCGCGCATCGGAATGGCGAGATTGTTCTCGCTCGCCACCTCGAAATCGGGCGGAGAGAGATTGCGATAGGCGCGCCCGGTGGTTTGCAGGCCGTAGAGACGCCGCTGTCCCGGCTCGGTTCCGGACGGTCTCATCGGCGGCTTCCTTTGCTGCGGTTTTTCGGCGGCTTCCTGCGCGCGATGCCGCGCGCGAGCGGCATCGCCGCGATCCTTTGCAATTCGCACCGCGCCGCCGGCTCGTCGCGGGCCAGATCGAGGACGGCGAGGCCGACGCCCAGCGCGTGGATCAAGGCGACGGCATCGGCATCGGCGCCCATCCGCCCGATCGCGCTGGCGATGCGCGCGCGGACATCCTTGGTGAGGACACGGAAAATGCGGCGGATCGCGGGTTCGGTGTCGGCCGCTAGCACCAAGGTCAAGAGCAGCCGCGTCTGCTCGGGCGAGCAGAGCCGCGCAAAGCTCTTGCCAAAGCCCCCCGGGTCGGCCGGCGCCTCGCGCGCCAGACGCTCGAACCCGTCGACGAGGCGACGCGCGACCTCGCGCGAGATCGCGGTCACGAGATCGCGGCGCGTCGGGAAATAGTAGGTGAGGTGGCTTTGGCGAAGGCCCGCGGCGAGCGCGACGCGGGGCTGCGTCAGGGCCGACCATCCCGCGCTTTGCAGTACCGTCAAGGCGGCGGCGACGATGCGCGCCTGCCTGTCGGTAATTTTGGTAGACATACCAAAATCTAGGAAAACCGTGCTTGGCTTGTCAAGGTTCGGCCGGCGCGGCGGGATCGATCAGCGCGCCGGCGCTCTTTGGTAGCCGCGGCGTCGCCGCGCGCCTCCCGCCCGCTTCGGGCACGGCGCGGAGCGTCGCCGGCCCAGCCGTCCCGATTATTCCAGGCCTAGGCTATGCGCCCTCTTTCCGGCGCGGAACTTCCAGCGATGTTGAAGCGTTGACATGAAGGCTTCCCATGATTTTGAGCGCGCCGTAACTTTCGCTAGAACGAGTCGGATCGGCGATGCGAGCGGTGCAACCGGGCCGGCCGGTTGTCAGCTTGGTCGAGCCGAGCTTCGACGAGGCCTGTGTCCAGGACGTGTTGCTGTGTCTCTTCGTCAGCGCCAAACCCTTCCTCGACGGCGCCATCCTCCGCGTCAACGCCAATGCCGTGCCGCGGGCGTTCCGCCTCGACCGGGCACTGACCGAGCGCCTCGCGGCGCTGGGCGTGGGGCAGGGCGACGCGTTGCGCCTCGTCGTCAACCGCACCGCGGCTGGTACCGAATTTCTGGCTTCGATCGAGCGACCGGTGGCGAGCGCCCGCGGGCCGCGACGACGCGCGATCGCCGCGCCGCGACGGCCGCGCCCGTGATGGCATGGCGCCGGCCGCAAGCCGTCGTGGAGCGGGCGGGGAGAGGACGATGACAGGATTGGTTCATGGCTGGATCGCGCGGCTCGCGGCTTTTCTGCGGGGCATCCTTGTCAGCAGACCGGCGGACGCGCAGACACCCGGGCGCGCCGAGCCCCCGATCGACAACTCGCCCCGGTTTTATCGGATCGCCGCGGCGGCCGGGCCCGGCGAGGCGGCGCGCGGCTGGTCGGTGCTGAGCAATGATCGCAGCGAGGCCGTCGCCGAGGGGTTGACGCTGGACCAGGCCAAGACGCTCTGCCGTCTGCTCAATGCCATGAGCGGCTTCGCTGCCGCCGAGCGCAGGCTGCCGACGGATACGCACTCGCCGCGCAGCCAAAGCCCGGAGCGCTGAGGCGACGGCGCGCGAGAGGCCGCGTTCAGCGCATCGCCAGCAACAGCGCAGCCAGCGCGAAGAACATCTCGCCGACCTGCGGCACGATCGGTGCCGCCATGCCGAAGGGAATGAAGTGCCGGCAGGCGTGCCATCGCGCTCGCGCCCGGGTAAGGATGCCGTAACCACGCGGCTTGGCTCGGCGCTCGCTTTGGCCGCCGAAAAGGGAGGCGCAAGGCTGCCTTTACGCTTCAGGGATTACGATCGGCCGCATGAGCGACACCGGCCTCGATCTCGAGCGCGAAGCACATTTTCGCCCGAAGACGCTGAGCCCGTGGCTTGCCGCCTTGACGATCATCGCAATCGGCGCGGCGAGCGGCGCTGAGGGGTTCAGGGCCGCGTTGCGTTGGGTCGAAGGCGGGGCCGTGCCGTCGGCGTCCTTGCTCTTCGGCCTCGGCCTCGGCGTGCTGTTGGTCGCCTTCGGCCTCTTGATGCTTGTCGGCCGGATCCGTGGCTGGCCGCGCCTCGCGCTGCGCGCCGAAGGGCTCGAGCTCGAAACCGTCTTCGGCACGAGCTGGGCGAATTGGGACAGTCTCGGGGATTTCGCGATCCAGACAATTTATGCCGGTCCGCTGCGCCGACGGATGAACGTGGCGAGTGCTGCGATCACCGGCAGCTCGGTCAGCGCCAAATTGCGGCGCAAGGCGAAGCTCTCGATCCCCGACGCGTTCAC
>DATEKH010000176.1:0-35358 GCA_035277525.1 Allostellaceae bacterium | reverse complement strand
GTGAAGATGCGGCGCAAGCCCTATGAGGGCGACGCCTATCAGGAAATCCGCAAGGGCGGATTCTGGGGCTTCTGGAAATTAGCCCGCGAGATCGTCGGCCCCGAGGGCGAGCTGGTCTATCCCGAGCGCTGCAACCGGCTCGATTATGAGGGCGAGATCGCGGTCGTCTTGGGTAAGCGCGGCGTCGATCTGAAGCCGGCGCAGTTGAAGGATTACGTCTGGGGCGTGACCATCCTCGCCGACTGGAGCATCCGCGCCCCGCGCGAGGCTTCGGGCGGTTCGCTCAACTTCGCCTTCCCGAAGAATTTCGACACCTCGACCTCGCTGGGCCCGTGCATCGCCGTGGGCGAGACCGATCCGACCGCGACCGATCTCGAGACCCTGGTCAATGGCGAGCGGCGCCAGCGCTTCAACACCAAGGACATGGTGTTCAGCTTCGGCGAATATCTCGAATATCTTTCCCGCGACTTCACGCTCTATCCGGGCGACATCATCAGCGGCGGCACGGCGGCGGGAACGGCGGCGGATTCGAGCGAATTGCTGCCCGACAACACCTCGGCGCCGGAGCGCTTCTTGAAGCCCGGCGACGTGGTGGAGATGACATCGCCGGCGATCGGCGCCCTGCGCACGCGCGTGGTCGGCAAGCAGCGCTAGCAGCCCTGCCACCGCTCGGGGCGCGGCTAAGGTGCAATTGCCCTTGGCTTCGCCGGGCGGCTTCGGTCTAAGATATTCGTGGCGGCCGGGGCGAAAGCTCGGCGGGGACGCCCGGCGCGCGAAAAACAACAGGCGCCGCGAAACAAGGGAGGAACGTATGACGACGAAAAGGATTCGGTCCGGTTGGTCGCGCCGCCAGGTTGTCGCGGGTCTCGGCGGGCTTGCCGTCGCCACGGCCATCCGCCCGGCCGCGGCGCAGGCGCCCTCGGGCACGCCGATCAAGATCGGCCAGGCTCTGGCTTTGACCGGGCCCTTCGCGCAAACCGGGCTCGGCCATAAAATCGTCAGCGAATATTTCGTCGATCGTCTCAACAAGCATGGCGGGCTGCTCGGCCGTCCGGTCGAATACATCTTGCTCGACGACCAGTCGAAGCCCGATGTCTCGCGCACCCTTTATGAGCGCCTCATCACCGCCGACAAGGTCGATCTGATCCTCGGTCCCTATGGCACCGCCTCGATCCTCGCCGCGATGGGCGTGGCGCAGCGTTACAAGAAGGTGTTCATCCAGAACACCATGGGCATCCCGGCGCTCGCCACCTATGAGTGGCATTTCTCGGCGCTGGTCTCGGGCCCAGACCCGAGCAAATCGCTGCCGGAAAAAATCCTCGCCTGCTATGCGAGCACGGGCAATCCGCCCAAGACGATCGCGGTCGTTACCAGCAAGTTCCCCTCGACCGAGGACATGGCCAAGGGCATGCGCAAGATCGCGGCGGATCACAAGATCAAGGAGGTCGCGTTCCTCGAATACGACGTCGGCACGCATGATTACGGCACGATCGCCGCCCGGGTCAAAGACGTTGATCCCGATATGATGTTCGTCGGCTGCCTCGGCGTCGAGGGCAATCAGCTGCTGGAGGCGATGAGCAAGATCGCCTACTCGCCGAAGCGGCATTTCTACCTCTATCCCTCGGCCGTGCTTGCCGCTTATGGGCCAGCCGATCGCGCCACCTCGCTGACGAATTTCGAAGACGTCGAGCCCTACATCTCGAATCCCGAGGCGGCCGAGTTCGCGAAGGCCTACGACGCCAGGGCGAGAGAGGAGCATCTGCCCTATCCTTACGTCGACTCCCAGGCGAGCAACGAATATTCGGGCTGGCAGATTCTGGTGGCCGCGGTCAACGCCACCAAGAGCATCGACGACGCCAAGCTCGCCAGCTGGCTCGAGCATAACGATGTCGATACGATCGTCGGCCGTCGCAATTTCAAGGGCCTCCACCACACCAGCGATCACGATCAGCAGCAGATACGCCAAGTGCAGAAGGGGCGTTGGGTGACGGTGTTTCCGAAAGACAAGGCCACGCCCGGGGTCAAGCTGATCGCGCCCTGAGCGCCGGTTCACCGGCAGGAGCTGCGAGGCGGGGAGGAGGGGCAGGCGGCGATGAGGTCTGGCTTTGCATCGGGGACAGCCTGCATGCTAGGCGTCTGCGCCTTGGCGGCGCTTTCGCCCGCGCCCGCGCGGGCGCAAGCGGATCCGCCGATCCGGATCGGCCAGACCCTCTCCCTCACCGGCCCCTTCGCGCAGACCGGCCTCGCCCATCAGATCGCGAGCCAGATCTTCGTCGATCGCCTCAACCGCAGCGGCGGGCTGCTCGGCCGCAAGGTCGAATATGTCGTGCTCGACGACCAGTCGAAGCCCGATGTGTCGCGCACGCTCTATGAGCGCCTCGTCACCGCCGACAAGGTTGATCTCATCCTCGGTCCCTATGGCACGGCGGCGATCCTCGCGGCCATGACGGTAGCGCAGCGCTATCACAAGGTGTTCATCGAGAACACGTTGGGGCAGCCGCAGCTCGCGACCTATCCCTGGCATTTCTCGGCGACGATCGGCGGCCCGGATTCAACCAGCACGTTGCCGGTGAAGGTGCTCGACGCCTATGCTTCGACGCCGCATCCGCCAAAGACCGTGATGATCGTCGCGAGCAAATTCCCGTCCACCGCCGATATGGCGCGCGGGATGGAGCGGGCCGTGAAGGCGCGCGGCGTGGCGCTCGCCGGCTTCCTCGAATACGATCTGGGCACGCGCGATTTCGGCGCGATCGCCGCGCGCGTCAAGGATGCCGCTCCCGACTTCATGTTCGTCGCCTGTCTTGGCGTCGAGGGCGACCTGCTGCTCGAGGCGCTGAACAAGATCGGCTATCGGCCGCGCCGGCATTTCTACCTCTATCCGTCGGGCCTGCTCGCCGCCAATCCCCTGGCCGAGGACGCCACCTCCTATTCAGGCTTCGAGGATGTGGAGCCCTACATCTCGAGCAAGGAGGGCGGCGAATTCGCACGCGAGTTCGACGAGCGCGCGCGGAAGGCGGGGCTGCCCTATCCGCATGTCGATTCCCAGGCGGGCAACGAATATGCCGGCTGGCAGATACTGATCGCAGGCGTCAAAGCGACCAACAGCCTCGACGATCAGAAGATCGCCGAATGGCTCGACAAGAACTCGGTCGAGACGATCGAGGGCAAACGCGATTTCAGCGGGCGCTCGCATACGAGCGCGACCGACATGCAGCAATTAAAGCAGGCGCAGCATGGCCGCTGGGTCGTGGTGTGGCCGCCGGACCGGCGGACGCCCGGCGCCCAGCTTGTCGCGCCCTGAGCGGCGGGCGGAGATGGTGGAGGTGACGGCGTGCCCTCGCTCTCGCTGATCGAGCAATCGGTCATCACCGGCCTGCTGACCGGCGGCCTCTACGGGCTTTTGGCCTTGGGGCTGAGCCTGAGCTGGGGCCTGTTGCGCCTCGTCAATCTCGGCCATTTCGCGATCGCGCTGCTGGGCGCCTATCTCACCTGGTTCATGGGCACGCAGCTCGGCATTCCGCCCTGGTGGGCCGGCCTCATCATCATCGCCGCCTTCTTCGTCTACGGCATTGCGCTCCACTGGGTGTTCATGCGCTTCGCCGTCACCGAGATGGCCTCGATGCTCATCACCTTCGCGCTCGCCGTGATCCTCGAAGCGACGCTGCAATTCATCTGGACTGCGGATTTCCGACGCTACGAGACGGCATGGGGCAGCCAGTCCTGGGTGGTCGGCTCGCTTTATTTCCCGAAGCTCAATCTGATTGCATTCGTCGTGGCGGGGCTGCTCGCCTGCGGCACCTGGGCCTGGCTGCGCTACACCTATGTCGGCCGCGCCATGCGCGCTTGCGCCGAGGACGCGCCGATCGCCACCGCTTTCGGCATCAATCACCGCCGCCTGTCCTTCATGTTCTCCGGCCTGTGCGCGGCCTATGCCGGCGTTGCCGGCGTGTTCATCGCACTCGTCGCCACGCTGGCGCCGTCGCAGATTTGGGCTTGGGTCGGGGTCGTCTTCGCCGTCGTGATCATCGGCCGGCTCGGCAATCCGATCGGCGCGCTCGCGGGCGGCATTCTGATCGGCGTGTGCGAGGCCTTGACCATGGCGGTTGTCAATCCGTCCTGGGCATCGCTTGTTTCCTTCTCGGTGCTGATTGCGCTCCTCCTCTTCAGGCCGCGCTGGGTATGAGCAGCGCGCGTCTTCCATCCTGGCTCGGCCTCGGCCTCTTGGCCGCCGCTCTGATCGCAGTCCCTGCGACCGGGATTCCGGCGTTTTACATCGCGTTCCTCTATCTCGTGTTTTTCTGGATCGCGATGGCGACGAGCTGGAATATCCTCTCCGGCTTCGCGGGCTATTGGAGCTTCGGCCACGCCGCGTTTTTCGGCACCGGCGTCTACACCTCGGCGACGCTCGCCACCCAATTCGGCGTCCCGTTCCTTTTAACCCTGCCGGTCGCGGCCGCCATCGCCGCCGCGCTCGGCACCGCGGTCGGCTTCGTCGTGTTCCGCATCCAGCGGCTCCGGGGCGAGCTCTTCGCCCTGATGACGATCTCGGTCACCTTCGTCGTCGCGACCGTGATCTCGAACACGCCGATCGACGGCGGCTCCGGCGTCTATCTGATCAGCGTGGCGCTGCCGGAAGTCTTCGGCTCGCAGAACGCGACGATCTACCTTCTCGGCCTCCTCATGGCGGCGGCCGCGCTGGCGCTCGCCTATTGGGTGTTCCATTCGAAAATGGGCCACGGTCTCTTCGCGATCCACGACGACGAAGACGTGGCCGAGGTGAAGGGCGTGCCAACCTTCCGCTACAAGCTCGCGGCCTTCGCGCTCTCTTCGGGCATCGCAGGCGCCGTGGGCGGCGTCTATTCGATCTATGTCAGCTACGTCACGGTCGGCGAGACCTTCGAGATTACCGTGATCATGTATCCGGTGGTGATGAGCATCTTCGGCGGGTCGCGGCATTGGCTGGGCCCGGCCTTGGGCGCGGTCATCGTCACCATCGCGCTCTACGGTTTCGCCGCCGGTCCGCAGGCGATCCTCGTGCGCGGCGCGGTTGCATTCGGCCTGATCGTCGTCGTTCTCCTGCTGCCGACCGGCGTCATGCCGAGCCTGCAGCGCTGGTGGCGCGCGATCTTCCCGCGCCTGGCGAAGCCGCTCGTTCTGCCCGAGCCGCGCATCGCCACAGCGCGCGTCCCGCACCATCCTTCGGTCACACCCTTGGCGCCGCTGCTCGAATGCCGCGACGTATGGAAGGGCTTTGGCGGCGTGCAGGCGCTTCGCGGCGTGACGCTCGATGTGCGCCAGGGCGAGATCTTGGGCCTGGTCGGGCCGAACGGCTCGGGCAAATCGACGCTCATCAACGTCATCACCGGCCATTTCGCGCTCGATGACGGCGCGGTGATGTTCGACGGCCAGCCCATCAGCGCGCTGCCGGCGCATCGCATCGCCCAACTCGGCATTGCGCGCTCCTATCAGATTCCGCGGCCGTTCAATCATCTGACCGTGCTCGAGAACGTCACCCTGGCGGCAATGTTCGGGGGCGGCTCATCGGAAAGCGCGGCAGCCCACGAGGCCGCGCATTGGCTCGGTTATACCGGTCTTTCCGCGCATGCCTTCGATCTGCCGCAGCAGATCAACCTGCACGAGCGCAAATTCTTGGAGCTCGCGCGCGCGCTCGCGGCCCGCCCGCGCGTGGTGCTGCTCGACGAGGTGCTCTCGGGTCTCAACGATACCGAGATCGACGAGGCGATGAAGCTGATCCTCGACATCCGCGCGCGCGGGACGACCATCATCTTCGTCGAGCATCTGATGCGCGCGGTGGTGAAGCTCTCCGACCGCGTCGCGGTGCTGAATGGCGGCGCGCTCATCGCGCTCGGCACGCCCGACGAAACGATGAACGACCAGGAAGTCGTCAAGGTCTATCTCGGCAAAGCCCATGCTGTTTGAAGCACGCGATCTCTGCGTCGGCTATGGCGGCGCGCCGGCGATCTCGGGCGTCTCGATCGAGGTGGATGAGGGCGAGATCGTCTCGGTGATCGGCCCGAACGGCGCGGGCAAGAGCACGCTCATCAACGCGATCGCCGGCCTCCTCGACTGGCAGGAGGGCACGATCCGCCTCGCCGGCATCGACATGAAGTCGGTTCCGCCCCATCTCGTCTGCGCGCAAGGGATCGCGCTCGTGCCCGAGGGGCGCCGCCTCTTTCCCGGAATGTCGGTCGAGGAAAATCTCGATATCGGCTGCTATCGGCCCGAGGCGCGCAAGCGGCGGACCGAGGGGCTGGAGCGCGCCTACACGCTCTTCCCGGTGCTGCGCGAAAGGCGGCACCAGCTCGCGGGCACGCTCTCGGGCGGACAGCAGCAGATGGTCGCGATCGCGCGCGCCCTGATGGCGCAGCCGCGGCTTCTGCTGCTCGACGAGCCCTCGCTCGGCCTGGCGCCGGCGATCGTCTCCGACATGTTCCGCGTCATCCGCGTGATCCAGGAGGAGGGCGTGGCGATCCTCCTGGTCGAGCAGAATGTCGGCCAGGCGATGGAAATCGCCGATCGCGCCTATGTGCTCGAGGAAGGCAAGATCGTCGCCTCGGGCCTGCCCCACGTCCTGCTCGCGCAATCGCGCATCCGCGAGGCCTATCTCGGGCTGTAAAGGCAGTCGGCTTTTAGGCCTACACCACGAGCCGCATCGGCCATTCGTTCGGCCGCGCTTGAGCAGCAGCCGCGCGCTCGGCGGCGCGCGAGCCCCACATGCAGGCGTTATAGGCGTCGAGCGAGAATTGCCGCGGCCGGTAGGTTGCCTCGTCCTCGGGCATGATGTGCTTGACGCCGCAGGAATACTCGTAGGTCAGCCGGTCCGGCCCCTCGAAATAGACCATGACCGCGGTCGAGATCGGATGGCGCCCCGGCCCGTGCACGATGCGCACGTTCTTTTGCTTGAGGAAGTAATAGGACTTCATCACGTCGTCGATGTCTTCGACCTGGTGATTGACGTGATGCAGCCCGATGCGGTTCGAGGGGAACAGCACGATCGAATGATGCGTCGTCGCAATGCGCAGGAAGGGCGATTCGCCGAGCCAGTCCGAAACACGCGCATTGCAGAGCCCGGTCCAGAATTTCGTGTCGCGCGCCGCATCGGTGGTGTAGAGCCCGATATGGCTGAAATGCGTGATGCCGGCGTCGCGGCCTGGGACATAGCGGCCACCGGTGCGATAGGGCGAGGCCAGAATCTCGATTTTGTTGCCGCTCGGGTCTCTCGAGGCGATGAAGGACTTGGCGCGCCTGCTGTCGCATTCCTCGCGCGTGCCGAAATGCACGGGGTGGCCGGCATTCTCCAGAGCGGCTCCGACCGCATCGAGGTCGCGAGGATCGAGCAATTCGAGCGCGATGGTCTGATCGGCTGGGTCGCCCTCGAACAGAACGAGCGAGTAATCCCGGGTGTCGCCGCGGACATCCGTCTTGTGGCTGCGCAGATAAGCGGACTTGCGCTCGCGCGCGACCAGTTGCAGGCCGATGATGTCGGTCGCGAAGCCGATCGAGGCATCGAGATCCGCCGTGCCGATGCGCACCGAATGGATGTCGTGCAAATTGATCATGGCGTTCTCCTCACCCGATCCCGGCGGCTGGGGATGCCCTGCCCCAGGTCGAACCGGCGCTATGTTGCCGCGCCCGCAGGCGTTTTTCCACTGTCACATCACCCGATCGGCAGGCCGACATAGACCTCGGCGAGCGCGGTCGAGGCGGCGCGCGAGCTCACCATGAAATCGAGATCGGCGAGATGGATGCGGCGCTCGAATGCGCTCTCGGCGTCGTTGCGGTGAAGCATCGTCGTCATGTACCAGGAGAAGCGCTCGGCCTTCCACACGCGGGAAAGGCAGGTCTCGCTGTAGCGCTCCAACGGCGCTTTGTCGGCGTTTTTGTACCAAGCGTCGAGCGCATGCGAGAGAAAGAACACATCGGCCACGGCAAGGTTCAGCCCCTTGGCGCCGGTCGGCGGCACGATATGCGCGGCATCGCCGGCGAGGAAAAGTCTCCCATGCTGCATGGTCTCGCAGACGAAGCTGCGCAAGCCAACGATGTTTTTCTGGAAAATCTTGCCTTCGGTGAGGCTCCAGCCGGGAAAGGTAAAGCGGGCCTGCATCTCGGCCCAGATCCGCTCATCGGGCCAAGCTTCGATTGGGTCCTTGGGATCGCATTGGATATAGATGCGCTGCACTGTCGGCGAGCGCGTGCTGAGGAGCGCGAAACCGCGGTCGTGGCTGCAATAGATGAGCTCGTGCCAGGAGCGCGGCGCCTCGGCGAGGATGCCGAGCCAGCCCCAGGGATAGTCGATGTCGAGCTCCTTGAGCGCGGAATGCGGGATCGCCTGCCGGCTCGGTCCGTGGAACCCGTCGCAGCCGGCGATGAAATCGCACAAAAGCTCCTGCGGTTTCCCGCTCGCATCGCGATAGGCGATGCGCGGCTTGTCGGTTTCGATGTCGTGAAGCGTGACATGGGAGACCGAGAATTCGATCGGCCCGCCCTGGCCAAGGCGCGCCGCCACCAGATCCTTGATCACCTCGTGCTGGGCATAGACGGTGATGTGCTTGCCGGTGAGCGCGACGAAATCGAGATGGTGGCGGCGGCCGAGGAATTGGAAGGTGACGCCGGTGTCGGGCCTACCCTCGCGCATCAGCCGCTCGCCGAGCCCGAGCTCGTTCATGAGATCGACCACCCAGTGCTCGAGCACGCCGGCGCGGATCGTACCCTCGATATCGACACGGCTGCGATTCTCGAGAATGACGCAGTCGATCCCGGCGCGCTGCAGCAAATGCGCGAGGAAGAGACCCGCGGGCCCGGCGCCGATGATGCCGATTTGCGTGCGCATTTTGTCTCCCGATCGTTCGGCCGCGATCCCTTCCGCAAAGCCGCGGCTCTCGCTGAAGGTAAGCCCATGCCGCGCTCCGGGACAAGAATGTTCCCGGTCGCAATTGTCGTCTCGGTCAACGCTTTCTATGATTGCGGACGAAGAAGAACGCCAAGCGGGGGAGCGCATGCCGGCGGAGATGCGTTGGATCGGCGCCTGGACCAACGGCCTTGTCACGGTCGATCAATGCAAATTCAACAATCAGACCATCCGGCTGATCGCGCGGGTGAGCCTTCCCGCCAAGCGCCTGCGCCTGCGGCTTTCCAACGCCTTCGGCTTGCAAAAACTCGCCATCGGCGCGGTGCATCTGGGATTGCGCGACGGCAAGAGCGAGCGGATCCTCGCAGGCTCGGACCGGCGCGTGCGGTTCGGCGGCGAGAACGGCGTCGTCATTCCGGTGGGCGCGCTGATGGTGAGCGATCCCGTCGACCTCGATGTGCCGGCGCTCGCCGATCTCGCGGTCAGCATTCACATTCCGGGCGAGGTGCCGGAAAGCTTCCCGATCACCGGCCACGGCAATTGCCATCAGACCAATTACATCTCGCCGCCGGGCGATTTTACCGCCAGCCTCGCCATGCCGGTCGAGGCGACGACCGAGAACTGGTATTTCCTCAGCGCGATCGAGGTTCTGGCGCCGGCCGAGACCGGCGGCATCGTCTGCTTCGGCGATTCGCTGACCGAGGGCAATCTCTCGAGCCTCGATTCGAACATTCGCTGGCCCGACCAACTCGCGCGCCGTCTCGCCGCCCGCCGCGGCCGCGCATTCGGCGTGATGAATCAGGGCATCGGCGGCAACCGCATCCTCCACGAGATGCGCGGCGAAAGCGCGCTGCGGCGCTTTGACCGCGATGCGCTGGCTCAGCCCGGCGCGACGCATGTGATCGTCTTCATCGGCACCAACGATCTGCGCAATCAGCGCGGCAACCCCGCCGAGGTCGTGACGGCCGAGCAGATGATCGCAGGTCTCAAGCAATTCGCGTTGCGCGCCCGCGCCAAGGGCCTCGTCATCTATGGCGCGACGCTCTTGCCCTACGAGAACGAGACCTATCACCCGGGTGCCTGGACGCCCCAAGGCGAAGAAAAGCGCCAGGCGATCAATGAGTGGATTCGAACCGGCAACGCCTTCGACGCAGTGATCGATTTCGAGCGCGCGCTGCGCGATCCGGCGCATCCGTCCAGCATGCTGCCGGCCTATGATTGCGGCGACCATCTGCACCCGAGCGATCATGGCTACCGCCAGATGGGCGATGCGATCGATCTGGGGTTGTTTGGGTAGGGTCCGAGCTCAATTGATTCGTCATTCCGGGGCAGCCGCGCAGCGACTGAACCCGGAATCCAGGGATGCCGCTCTATATCGTCAATGGATTCCGGCTCGCGCTCGCGATGCTCGCTTGGCCGGAAAGACGACCAAGTTGTTGAACGGTTGCCCGGCCCGCTCACTTCACCCAAAGGCTCGCCGGAGTCGGGTTGCTCTTGATGAGCTTCTGCTCCTTGCAGATGTCGATCCAGAACTGAAGCTGCTTGGCGTCGAGATCGACGTCGAGCGGCGGCAGCGGGATCGATGCGACCACCTGCGGCGGCAGGCCGGTATATTTGGCGACCGCCTTTTCGGTCTCGGGCTTGTGCGTCTTGATGAACTCCTTCGCTTCGCGCATGCCGGCGCGCATGCCCTCGATCGCCTGCTTATGCGCCTCGGCCCATTTGCGCGTCGTCGCCCAGACCACGGTGGGCGTGCCGTCGGGCGTGCTCTTGAGCCAATTCGCCACCGGCACGCCGGCGCCCGATTGGATGATCCGCGCGGTGAAGGGCGCCTGCGCCGGATAGGCATCGATCTGGCCGCTGCGGAGCGCATCGGCGGCTTGCGGGAAGCCAACCTCGACATATCTGACGCTGTCGGGATCGACACCATTCGCCTTCAGATCGCGGCGCAGCATGATGTGGAGCAGCGCGCCGAGCCCCGGCACCCCGACCGCCTTGCCCTTCAGGTCCTTGGTCGTCTTGATGCCCGAGTTCGGCCGCACCACCAGCACGTCGCCGGTCAGGGGATAGACCGCGCCGCCCGCGAAGACGACGAGATCGAGCCCGGCATCATTCGCCTGCAGCACGGAGGGCAAGGTCACCCCGCCGACATCGACCGAGGTGCTGACGATCGCGCCCGGAACATTGCCCGAGATCGCGGTCTGGACGAAATCGACATCGACGCCGTGTTTTTGGAAGAAGCCCTGCTGCTCGGCGACGTAGCCGAGGGTGAAGCCGCTTACCGCGGTATAGGCCATCTTGACCTTTTCCTGCGCCTGCGCGGCGAACGTGCCGGCGAAGACAAAGGCCGCCGCGGCGACCCCAAGCGCACCAAGCTTCAAACGCGGCATCGATGGTTCCCTCCCCGTGTAGCGGCGCGAGACCGCCGCGATTGCGCGCGGCACGCTAGCACGAAGAGGGCCGCTCTTGTAGCCGGCAATCGCCCACGCAGTGGCGGCAAATCCCACTCGCGGCGGCCGCGGCGCGCCGCTCGACAAGCCGCACGCGGAGAGGCAATCTCCGGCGATCATGTCAGCGACCGCTCGCGCGCGCTCTTTTTCTCACCCATCCGCATGACCGCAGCCTCCGACGCCGAAGCGCTGATCGAGTTTCGCCGGGTTTCGCATCGCTTCGGTGCCCGGCCGGTCTTGAGCGACATCAACCTCGCGATCCGGCCCTCGGAATTCGTCTGCATGGTCGGGCCATCGGGCTGTGGCAAGACGACGATGCTGCGCATGGTCGCTGGATTGCTTCGGCCCGAGAGCGGCGCGGTCTTCTATGCGGGCGCGGCCGTGACAGAGCCCGCGCATGCCGTCGCTTTCATGTTCCAGGATTACAGCAAGGCGTTGCTGCCCTGGCGAAATGCCGCCGGGAACGTGTCGCTCGCCTTGGAAGCGAGCGGCGTGCCCCGAGGCGAGCGCCCGCCGCGCATCGCCGCGCTCCTCGAGAAGGTCGGGCTCGCTGGCCATGCCGAGCAATTCCCGCTCCAGCTTTCGGGCGGCATGCAGCAGCGGCTGCAGATCGCCCGCTGCCTCGCGCAGGAACCGGCGGTGCTGCTGATGGACGAGCCGTTCGGCGCGCTCGACGCGATGACGCGGCAATCGCTTCAGGATGAGCTCTTGCGCATCATCCAGGCGAGCCGCACCACCGCGCTGTTCGTGACCCACGACCTCGAAGAGGCGATCTATTTGGGCGACCGCGTGGTGGCGCTTCATCCCGATCCCGGGCGCATCGCGCAGATTTTCGAGGTGAGGCTGCCGCGGCCGCGCAACCAACTCGAAACGCGCGAGGATCCGGAATTCATCCGGCTGCGTCATGAGATCTTCCATTTCATCAGCGCGGGCGCGGCGGCGTGAGAGTGCTGAAAGCGATCGTCTTCCCGGTGCTCTTCCTCGCCGTTTGGGAGATCGGCTTGCGGGCAAGCGGGATTCAAAGCGATTCCCTGGCCCCGCCCTCGCAGATCGCGATCGCCTTCTGCGAGGCGCTCGTCGACGGCACGGTGCTCGACCGCACGGCGCAGACCTTGTTCGTGGTGATTTGCGGTCTCGGCATCGGCGGCGGCCTCGCGCTCGTCTTCAGCATCGTCATGGGGCTCGTGCCGGCCTTCGCGCGGCTGATGCAATTCTCGATCGAGGTGCTGCGCCCAGTGCCGCCGGTCGCGCTCATCCCGGTCGCAATGCTGATCTTCGGCTTCGGCTTTCCGATGGAGATCACGCTCTGCGCCTTTGCGTGCTTTTGGCCGGTGGCGATCTATGGCCACGCCGCGATCGCCAATATCGAGCCGCAGCTTTTGGATTTGAGCCGCGTCTTGCGGCTCTCGCCGGTCGAGCGCGTCCTCAAGATCGTGCTGCCGGCGGCGCTGCCGCGCTATTTCGTCGCCTTCCGCCTCTCGGCCGCGGTCTCGCTCATCATCGCGGTGACCGTCGAGATTGCGATCAATCCTCTGGGCGTCGGCTTCGAGCTGATGAAGGCATCGCAATCGCTCCATCCCGACCGCATGTTCGCCATGCTGCTCTGGATCGGCGTGATCGGCGGCGGCTTGAATTGGGCGCTGCTCGTTGCCCAGCGCCGGCTCTTCGGCCGCGCCGGGCTCGCGGCGGGCGCGCGATGAGCGGCGTCGAGCGCGCCCTCTGGTATCTCGGCAGCATTGCGGTCACCGCGCTGCTCGTTGGGTTTTGGCAATTGGTGGCCGATCACGGCGGCATCCCGCCAGTCTTTTTGCCGGGGCCAGATAAGGCGTGGAGCGCGCTCGTCACCGGTGTTGCCTCGGGGCCGATCGCCAAGGTCACGCTCGCGACGCTCCAGCGCATGATCTATGGCTGGGCGCTCGCGTCTGTGGGGGGCATCGTTTTGGGCGCTTTTATCGGCAGCTCGCGCCAGGCGCGCGAGTATCTGGCGCCGACCCTCGAGATGATCCGGCCCGTCCCGGTTTCGGCCTTCATGCCGATCGTCATAGCTTTTCTAGGTCTGTCGGGCGACATGGTGTTGGTGGTGATCGCCTTGGGCGCGATCTGGCCCGTGCTTCTCGCAACCGTGCATGGCGTCTCGGCGGTCGAGCCGCGGCTGCTCGAACTCTCCCGCATGCTGAAGCTCGGCCGCCTCGCCATGCTGTGGAAAATCGCGCTGCCCAATGCGCAGCCGGATATCCTCGCGGGGGCGCGCCTCGGCCTGACCGTGTCGCTCGTGCTGACCGTGGTCGGCGAGATGCTGACCAGCCAGAACGGGCTCGGCTATTACGTCTTGCTGGAAGGGCGCGCCTTCCATTCGGCCAATCTCTTCGCCGGCGTCATCCTGCTGGGGCTCATTGGCCTCGTCAGCAACCTGGCGCTGCAGGCGGCGGAGGCGCGCCTTCTGCGCTGGAGCCGACGCTAAGCTGACGGACTGACCGCCGGCGACAGGATTTCAAGCACGCGCGCGCGGGTCTCGATCGCAAAGAAGATCGCGGTGATCGCGCCCATCAGCGCGAAGAGACCGAACATCACATAGACGGCGTTGATGCCCCAGAAAGGCAGAACCCATCCGACCACCGTGGTGCCGACCATCGACGCGCCGCGCTGCCACGCGCTGGCGACGCCGCCGCCCAGCGCGCGCAGATGCGTCGGGTAGATCTCGGCGGTGTAGGTGGCAAGGCTCAAGAGCGAGAAGGTGAGGAAGAAGAAGGCGACAGTAACGACGCAAAGCGTCGCAACGGCGCCCAACTGCGGCAGGAACGCGAAAGCCAGGAGCGGCACGCAGCATCCGCTGAGGCTCAGAATCAGCATCGGCCGCCGCCCGATCGCCTCGATCATGTAGATGGTGAGGAAGGCGCCGGCCAATCCGAAGCCGCTGATGATGAAGCCATAGGTGAGCGACTGGGTCACGGTGACGTGGTAGACGGTGCGGAAGATGCTCGGGACCCAGGCCGTGACGCCGTAGGAGACGAAATAGGCGCCGATCCAGAGGAGCCAGACCGAGAGCGTGCGCCTGAGATAGATGCCTTTGAACAGATCGGCGAAATTCGCCTTCACCTCGGCGACCATCGGCAAATCGGCCGGCAAGGCGGGAATGGTCTTTCCTTCGGCGGCGGCGATGTCTTCGATCCGCTTCACCGCGGCATCGGCCTCCTCGAACCGGCCCTGGCTTGCGAGCCAGCGCGGCGATTCCGGGAGCAGCCCGCGCAAAGGGATCGCGAGCAGCGCGGGAATTGCGCCGATGACGAACATCCACCGCCAGCCCCAATGCGGCACGACATAGATGCCGGCCAACGCGACGCCCAGCAGACCGATCGAGAACAGCACCTGGACATTGAGCGAGAAGCGGCCGCGGCCCTTCGCCTTGGCGAACTCGTTCACATAGGCCGCCATGAGCGGAATCTCGCCGCCGAGGCCGATGCCTTGAATGAAGCGCAAGCCGAACAGCATGCCGTAACTCGTGGCGAAGGCACAGGCGAGCGCGCCGAGGGTGAAAATCAGCAGGGTCGTCAGCATGGCGTTGCGCCGGCCCCAATGCTCGGCGATCCAGCCAAAGCCGACCGCGCCGACGAGCTGGCCGGCGAAGCCGATGCCGATCAGGGGCCCGATCTGCTGCGGCGTCAAATGCCACAGGCCGATCAGCGGCGGCAGCACATAGGCGATCGCGACCGAGTCGAAGGCATCGAAGAACCACGCCGTGCAGATGATGAGGCGCATGTCGCGATGCCAGGAGGAATAAGGAAGCCGCTCTAGCCGCGCCACGATGTGGCGCATATCGCCGCGTGCGCCCGAAGCTTTCACATCCGCCATGGTGATCCCTCCTACGACAAAAAAGAAATCCTATCCCTGACTCAGCGCCGGAGACAGCTTCTCGAGCACCCGCGAACGGGTTTCGATCGCGAACAGGGCCGCGACAACGGCGCCCATCAGCGCAAAAAGCCCGAAGACAACGAAAACCGCGTTGAGTCCCCAATGCGGCAAAACCCAGCCGACGACGATCGGTCCCGCCATCGATGCGGCGCGTTGCCAGGCGCTGGCGACGCCGCCGCCCAAGGCGCGCAAATGGGTGGGGTAGATCTCGGCCGTGTAGGTGGCGAGGCCCAGAGCGAGGAAGCTGCAGAAGAAGAACGAACCGGAGACGATGAGCAGCACGGTGAGCGCGCTCACTTGGCCCAGGAACGCGAAGGAGAGCAGCGGCACGCAGCAGACGCCGAGGCCGATGATGAACATCGGCCGCCTGCCGATTGCCTCGATGAGATAGACCGTCGACAACGCGCCGGCGAGGCCGATGCCTTGCAACACGAAGCTGTAGGTGAGCGCGGTCTGAATTGGGAGGTGAAAGACGAAATTGAAAAGGGTCGGAGCCCAGGCGGTGAGGCCGTAGGTCACGAAATAGGCGCCGACCCAAATGAGCCACACCGAAATCGTGCGCTTCAGGTAAATCCCCTGGAAGAGCTCGACGAGGCGCGGCTTGGTCTCGTCGACCAGCGGCAGATCCTGCGGCATCGGCGGAATGGTCTTGCCTTCGCTCGCGGCGATATCCTCGAGACGCTTCAACGCGGCGTTGGCTTCGTCGAACCGGCCACGGCTTGCGAGCCAACGCGGTGATTCGGGCAGCATCGAGCGCAATGGAATCGCGATCAGCGCCGGGACCGCGCCGATGATGAACATCCATTGCCACCCCCAATGCGGCACGATGTAGATGGCGGCAAGGCCGCACACGGGAAGTCCGATCGCGAACAACACCTGGGCCGAGAGCGAGAAGCGTCCGCGTCCTTCGGCTTTGGCGAATTCGTTGATGTAGGCGGCCATCAGCGGAACCTCGCCGCCAAGGCCAATCCCCTGGACGAAGCGCAGCCACCACATCGCGTCATAGGTGGTGGCGAAGGCGCAGGCGAGCGCGCCGAGCGAAAAAATCAACAGCGTGATGATCATGGTGCTGAGCCGGCCCCAGCGCTCCGCGAGCCAGCCAAAGCCGATCGCTCCGATCAACTGCCCGAAGAAGCCGATGCCGATGACCGATCCGACCACACGCGGGATGTCGGCGGGGGCGAGGTGCCATAGCCCGATCAGCGGCGGCAGCACCACCGCGATGGTAATCGAATCGAAGGCATCGAAGAACCATGCGCTGCAGATGATGAGCCGCATGTTGCGGTGCCAAGAGCTGTAAGGCAGGCGTTCGATCCGTGCCGCGACTTGGCGCAGCTCGCTGCGTTCTCCGGCAGCAGCCGAGCGATCGGTCATGAAATTCCTCCCCCCAAAGGCCGGCTTGATCGGTCCGCCAGCTCATCCCTGTCGTAGTATCGCTTCCGGCAAGATATCGCAGCGGCGCTTCATCCGCCACAAGCTTTGCCGACACGAGTTTTGCCGGCGCAAGGCCATGGCACCGGAAAAGGGCATGTTTGACCGTCTTTCTTGCATCCGGTAGCGTATGGTTTCGAGCGATTTGCCGGGTCGAAGGCAGTCCGAAAGGGAGTTCCGCGATGGCTGATGCATCAACGCAGACGCAAATCCCGTCCTTCACCTTTCTCGGCTCGATGCATGAGGGCATTCCGGTCAGCGACAAGAATCTCGATGCCTGCATCAAGTTCTACGCCGAGGTATTGGGGCTGAAGCTGTTGAAGCGGCCGAAGGCGCTCGACGATATCGGGCGCGGTGCATGGCTCGGCGACGCCAACGACCGGGTGCAGTTCCACCTCATCGCGACCGAGCGGGACTACAAGCCCGGTCCGGGCACGAAATACTCGCCGACCGGCCGCCATACCGCCTGGCTGGTCGCCGATATCGAGGCCTTTCGCGCGCGCATGACCGCGCTCGGGATCGACTATGGCGAGGCGAAGAATCTCCTGGGCAGCGGCAGCGCCCAGCTCTTCGTGGTCGATCCGGAAGGCCATACCTGGGAATTCCAGGAGCCTTTCCCCAAGCGTTGAGATCGTCCTCGGGCGGCGATCAAGCAAGCCGCGCGAGCCAGCCGAGCAAAGCCGCGGCGACCGGCGCGATCTGCTTATAGGCTTGCATCGCCTGCGGCATCGAGCGGATCGCCGCTGCGAGCGCCTCGGCCTCGCCGGGCGAAGCGATGGCGCGGTCGAGCCGCGTGATATGCGCGCGGATAGAGAAGACGACTGCGCCGCTGCGCTCGAGCCGGCGCAAGACTTGGCGCTCGACCCTCAGCCATAGCCGCTCCCCGGCATTGCCCGGCGTGATGCCGGCGGCAGGGCTGCGTGCGACCGGCTGGAACGGCTCCGGATCGTCCGCCAATCCCCAGTTGAACCGGCCCACGAGCCGGCCCGGCTTCAAGGCGGCAAAGAAACGTTCGACCGGCGCGCCGAGGCTCTCCGCATAGCCCGGCACGGGCGCGTGAATCGCGGTGAGCGGCTTTCCCATCTTCTCGGCAAGACGCCAGCGCGCGGGCGAGCACAGCGACGCGCCGACCAGGATGTAGGCGTCGTCTTGGGCTTGCAGGATGCACAAATCCTCCGCCACCAGCCGCCCGGCGAGATCAAGCGGATGCAGCGCTGGGGCGGCGAGATCCCACGTCTCGCCGCTCGCGCGATTGAAGAGCCGGACGCCCTCGCGACGGAACAGCGCCGGATGATGCTGCGGCAGATGCGCGGCCATCAGCGCGAGAAGCTCCGCAGCCGGGGCCTCGGCCTCGGGGTGCGCGGCGAACACCTCGCCATGGCGCTGCGTGAGGAGGAGGCGCTTCCTGGCGAGGATGGCGGCGAGGTCGCCATCGAGTTCGAACCAGTCGCACTCGGCCATCGGCATCAGCCCCATGGCGAGGCGGAAGGCGCCGTCTGCGAAGGGTCGATAGGGCGGCTTCGGAAATTCGCTGCGCATCACAAATCCTCTAGCACGCGCGCCACCCATGACATAGAAGTGCAAGCCGCGCGCGGAAGATGTAGACTTTCACGGCGGATTACTCTCGAACGCCCGAAGGAATGGATCGCCAGAATGAAGCAAGCACCGCTCGACTGCCGCCACTGCGCCTTCTGCTGCAAGATGGCCGGCTATGTCGAGGTCAGCGATTACGATATCCGCCGCCTCGCGAAATATCTCGGCCTCACCGCCGCGGAATTCGAGAAGAAGCACGTCGTCTACAAGACGCGGGCCGGCAAGAAGCGCATCAAGGACGAGCTCACGACCTGTCAGTTTCTCGGCAAGGATCACTCCTGCACGGTCTATGCGGCGCGGCCGACGAATTGCCGCGGCTATGTGTGCTGGGATCAGGACGACAAGACCGTCTATGAATTCGCGCGCTTCATGCAGATGCCGGCCGCGGCCTTGCGCGAGAAGGAGGCCGAGGAGGCGCGGGCGGAAAAGGAAGCAGCGCGGCGTTGAGGCGCTTTCGCCCGAGGGCGGCAATGGCCGGCTCGCCGCGCCGTGACGGTTAACGCCTCTCGCGGCACCGGTCGCGCTAAACCGAAGCTTTACTCCCGGGTGGGAAGCTAGGCCGCGCCGTTGCGATCGGCGGCGTCTGCTAACGGCCGGTTAACCTCGATGCGATTCGCGACTTCCGAAGCGGCGGCCCTGGCGTCGCTGCAGCAACGCGCCAAGACGCTGCGCGCGCTGGCGCATGACGCCTCCGACGCTGCGCGCGGGCAGCTGGTTTCGGGGCTTTATGAGCTGTCGCGCGAAAGCCGGGACGTACCGGTCGGCGACCGCGCGCTTGCCGTGCAGATCGTGCTCGAGATCATCGGGCGCGCCGCCACGGGCGTGCGCCGTCAATTCGCCGAACAGCTCGCGCGCGATCACAGCGCCGCCAAGCCGCTCGTCATCGCCTTGGCGCGCGACGAGATCTCGATCGCCTTCCCGCTTCTGCTCGAGAGCAATGCGCTCGACGAGGACGATCTTGTCGCCATCATGCGCGAAAGCCCGCTCGAATACCGGCTGGGCGTGCTCCAGCGCGAATCGATCAGCGAAAGATTGGCCGATGTTGCGGTCGAAACCGGCGATCCGAACGTGATGCGCTGGCTCGTCGAGAATCCCAAAG
The DNA here is from genome assembly GCA_035277525.1 of Allostellaceae bacterium. GTDB lineage: Bacteria > Pseudomonadota > Alphaproteobacteria > ATCC43930 > CGMCC-115725 > CAIKMD01. The sequence goes on along the minus strand of DATEKH010000176.1, from coordinate 16,007 downwards.
CCAGGATCTCGCATGCCGCCATGGAGGCGCTGATCGAAGCCTCGCGCGGCGCACCGGAGCTGCAGCGGCTGCTGATCGAACGCTCCGACCTGCCCGCCGATCTCGCGGCGCGGTTGTACGCCTTCGTACCCGACGCGCTGCGCCAGCGGCTCATGGACCGGCAGCGCGCGCTTGCCCAGGCGCTCGATCTGCGCACGGCCGGCGCGCTCACCGTCGATCTCCTCTTCAAGACGCTGCGCGCGGGCAAGATGCAGGAATTCGAAAGTCTTTTTGCGCGCTTCACGCATCTCTCCCTCGCGGCGGCGCGCCGAATCCTCGCCTCGCGGACGGGCGAGGCCCTGGCCATTGCGCTCCACGCGCAAGGCGTCGAGAAATCCACCTTCCAAGCGATCTTCATCCTGACGCGAAAGGCGCGAGACCCAGGCGTGGAAATTTCCGCGGCCTTGGGGCGCACGACCGATATTTTCGACCGGCTGAGCCAGCTCGAGGCGCAAAAGCGCTTGGCCGCGCTTCAGGCCGCCTTCCCGGAAGAGAATCAGGTCTGACGCAGTCCTTCAGATGACTGAGGCCGCGCGCAACGCGGCCAGCGCCCGGTCGTCGAAGCCGGCTTCGCGCAACACCTGCTCCGTATGCTCGCCGAGGAGAGGCGGCACGGTTTGGCTAGGCTCGCGCTGGCCGTTGATCCGCGCCGCGCGCCGCAGCATGGTGACCGGCCCATAACCCGGCCGCTCGACCTGCTCGAACAGGCCGACATGGCGGATTTCGGGATCGTCCATAGCCTCGGCCACGCTGTTAACCGGCGCGCAAGCGACGTCCTTGGCGGCAAGACGCTCGAGCCAGTCCGCGCGCGGGCGCTTCAGGAAAAGCGGCCGCAGCGCCTCGATCAGCGCGGCGAAATTGCCGATGCGCTCGTGGCGCGCTTTGAAGCGCGGATCGGCCGCGAGCGCGGTATCGTCGACCGCATCGACAAGCGCCATCCAGAGCCGGTCGGGCCCGCCGACATGAACGGCCAAGAGCTTGTCGTCGGCGCAGCGGAGCACGAAGGAGTGGGAATAGGAGGTCCTGGTCTCGGGCTCCATCGCGATGCCGGATTCGGTGAAGGCGGTGAAGGCGTCGGGCATGAAATGCGCGGCGGCGTCGAGCATGCTGATGTCGATGCGTGCACCCAATCCGCTCGTGGCGCGGGCGAGAAGCGCAGCGAGCACGGCGTTCGAGGCCTGGAACGCAGTCGCCTGATCGGCGATGGTCGGCCCGCGCATGCGCGGATCGGCCGGATCGGTGAAGAGATAGAGCATGCCCGAGAGCGCCTGCCCCACCGTGTCGAAGGATGGACGCTCGCGATAAGGCCCGTCCTCGGAGAAGCCCGAGATCGAGCAATAGACGATGCGCGGATTCTCCCGCGTCAACGCCTCATAGCCGATGCCGAGGCGGTCGAGCACGCCGGCGCGGAAATTCTCCAAGACGACATCGGCCGTGCGCACGAGGCGCAGGAACACCGCGCGTCCCTGCGTCTGCTGCAGATCGAGCGCGACGCTCAGCTTGTTGCGGTTGAACGCCAAGAAATTGTGGCCGTAGCCCGGGAGGCGCGGCCGGGTCACATAGAGACGGAACGGATCGCCCTGGCCGGGCCGCTCGATCTTGATGACGCGCGCGCCGAGATCGGCCAAGAGCTGCGCGGCGAACGGGCCGGCGATGAATTGGCCGAGCTCAAGGACCGTGATCCCGGCGAGCGGGGTCTCGGGGTTCGGGCCGCTCACGAAGCCCTGAGCGCCGGCAGAACCTCGGCGGCAAAGAGCTTCAAGCTGCGCATAGCTTGCACATGGCCGAGGTTGCCGAAGGCGAGTTGAAGGAGAGGATAGTTGACGCCCGCTTCGGCGATGTGCCGCGCAAGCTCGGCGCGCACCGTATCGGGCGTCCCGGCGATGACGCTGCCGACGCGGCGGCGCGCGACCTCGTAGCTCGAGGAAACGAAAAGCGCGGTGAAGCCGAAACTATGAGCCTGGTGCTCGAGGCTCTGGTACCAGCGCTCGTAAGCCGGTTGGGCGAGGCTTTCGGCTTCCTGGTCGCTCTCGGCGACGACGATCATACGCACCGAGCCGATGGTCGCCTCGGCGGGCCGCCCGGCGCGCAAGGGCGCGTCCTTGTGGCGCTCCCAGGCCGCGCGATAAAGATCGGCAGATTGCTTGATGCGCGCGGCCGGCGCCCAGCCCGCATTCATCGCCGCGCCCAGCCCGGCGATGTAGTCGCGCGTCGCACCCGTGCTCGAGCCGTACCACAGCGGCGGGAAGGGCTTCTGCAGCGGCTTGATCTGGACCGGCACCTCGAAATAGCGCCAGCGCGCGCCGCGATGGGTGACGCTATCGCTGGTGAAATACTGGATCATCACCTCCATCGCCTCGCGGAAGAGGTCGCGCGTCTCGTTCATGGCGATGCCGAACATCGACAATTCCCAGGGCGAGATGCCGCGCCCGACGCCGAGCTCGAAGCGCCCGGCCGAGAGCTGGTCGAGCATCGCGACCTCTTCGGCGAGCAGCAGGGGATCGTGGAAGGCGAGGGCGTAGGCGAGCGGGCCCAAGCGGATGCGCCGCGTCCGCTTGGCGGCGGCGCCGAGGAAGATGCCGGGCTGCGGCGCCATGCCGACCGGATTCCAGTGATGCTCGGCCAAGTGATAGCTGTCGATGCCGAGCGCGTCCGCCGCCTCGATCAGCTCGATCCGTTCCTCATAGAATTGGGGCAGCGGCGCATCGCCGCGATCGAGGTGATCGAAAATCCCGACTTTCATGGCGCCGCGCTCGCTCCCTTGCCAGCGGTCGTTGCCGCGGCGAGAGGATAGTGGCGCGGCGCGGCGCGGGCAATGCGCGCGAGCTCACTTGGCGCACGGCTAAAGCGTCATGCATTTCGTTTGATGCAGATCCTGAGTTCTCAACCACTACCACCAGCCGTTCGCGAAGATCAATGGAACAGCTTTTCCTACGCTAGTCGTTTGCCTTCGGCGATAATAATCTCGCGCAGCCACATATGTCCGCGATCCTGGTCGAAGCGCCGATGCCAGGCGAGACAGGCATTGTGCGCAGGCAAAGCGACCGGGGCTTCGGCCAGGACAAGGCCGAGTTCAGGGGCCAGCTTGCGCGCCAAACGCTCGGCGACGCAGGCGATCATGTCGGTGCCCGGGATCAGATAGGGCGCGACCATGAAATGTGGAGCGGTCAGCGCAACCCGGCGGCGCTTGCCGATCTTGGCGAGCGCGATATCGACGCGACTCTGGGCGTTAGCCGACGGACGCAGCGACAAGTGCGGATAGGCCAGGAAATCCTTCATCGACACTTTGCCGGATTTGAATGCCGGATGTCCCTTGCGTGCGATCGCGATCAGGCGTTCGCGGAACACTGGCTGGAAGCGCAGTTCCTTGGGCGATGCCTTCGGCACCAGCCCGACCGAGGCTTCGACGGCGCCGTCCAGCACCAGTTCGATTCCGGCGAAATGCGCGGTCGATAATATCTCGATATCGATGCCGGGCGTCCCGGCGACGCGCGGCGCGATGTTTGGCAGCAGGTAAAAAGCCGCGTCTTCGGCAAAGGCGACGCGGAAGCGGCGCGTATCGCGCCCCGCATCGAAGCGTTCGACCTTGCCCAGCACGCCGTCGATCGCGGCCAGCGCATCGCGTACCGCGCTATGCGCCTCCAAGGCCCTGGGCGTGGGACTCATGCCGGCGCCGCTGCGCACCAGCAGCCGGTCGGAAAAGACATCGCGCAAACGCGCGAGCGCATTCGACATGGCGGGCTGAGACAGACCGATGGCGCGCGCCGCGCGCGTGACGTTGCGCTGCTCCATCAGCGCATTGAAAGCCACCAGCAGATTGAGATCGACGCCGCTGACGTTCATGACAAGGACGCCTTCGTATCATTCATTTTATCAATGGGCAATATATGAATTATCCATTTTCCAGATAATGCTCCGGTTGCTACCTTTCCGCAATCGCAGAGGCCGCCAGGTACCGGCGGATCCTCCGCAGCAGCGTCACAGAAGGAACCCACGCTATGAGCCGATTCATCATCCAACCTCACGGCCGCCTGCAGGAGGTGATCGCCCACGAGAAGGGTTTCTTCACCGAGGAAGGGCTGGAGTACGAGATCAAGGGCGGCGACGGTGCGCCGACGAAGAAGGTCGATGCGATCGGCAAAATCGCCGAGATCAAATCCGGCGCCTACCAATCTTACGAGAGAGGCAAGGGCAGCAAGGGAGAGAAGTCTGACATCTCCTGCGCTTGCCATTGGACGGTGAACAATGCCGCCGCCAACAATCTTGGCACCATGTACGGCAAGGCCTACGTGGTGACCCCGGGCGGCATCATGGTGCACAAGGATTCGCCGATCCGCCGGCCCGAAGACCTGAAGGGCCAGGAAATCGCGGTCGGCTATCAGTCGGGTAGCCATTACACGACCATCCAGGCCCTCGAGGCCTTCCTGAAGCCGGAAGATATCAAGCTCAAATTCGTCGGCCTGCCGTGGCAGCGCGTCGATGTCGGCGTCGACGGCGACCTGCCGGCGACCAGCCTGTGGGGCCTAAGCTATCTCGTTGGTGAGCAACTCGGCCTGCGCAAGGTCGCCGACTGCACCTTCATGATCACTTTCATGTTCCCGGCCGGCGTGGCGCTCGACGATGTCGAGAAGTACATGCGCGGTATCAAGAAAGCGCAGATGGAGCTCGACCTGCGTCCGGAGAAGTACAAGCACCATTACTTGGACATGATCCCGGCGCGCTATCGCGACAAAGTGGACGTGCGTACCTTCGCGCCGGGCGAACGCGTCGTGTTCCTGCCCTACACCGAGCAGGCATTCAAGGACACCCAGGACTGGATCCACGAACGCGGCATCTTCGACCATGCGCCGGAGCGGGTCGATTACATGACGGCAGTCGCGGCGGAGTAAGCGGGGCGACATAAAGAAAAATGGGCCCCCCGGGCAGCCGGTTTGGGGCCTATTTTCAAATTTCGCCGCTCGGCGTCGAATCCACGATAGCCACGCGAGCTTTGGACATGGGTCGTAGGTCGATCGTCGATGAAATGGCCAGTAAGTAAGCTTACGATCCAATAACGATATCGGGGAGATTCGCCATGAACCGTGGCTCGGTCCGAGGACTGCTGGCAGCGCTGTTCTGGGCGGCATTGGTGTTGGGGGGCGGCGCGGCAAAGGCCGACAAGGCGAACGACACACTGCGCCTCGCGGTCGATCAACCGATCCGCCTCATTGATTCGCTGCAGAATCCAAATCCCGAAGCGGGCCTCATCGACCGCGCCGTGCTCGACACGCTCATCGCCTACGACGTCAAGACCAAGACCTATCGCAGCCAGCTCGCGGAATCCTGGAAGCAGATCGACGGCAAGACGCTGGAGATCAAGCTGCGGCGTGGCGTCAAATTCTCCGACGGCACCGAGATGACCGCCGACGACGTGATCTATTCGTTCCGATACGCGATGGATCCGAAACATAATTTCCTGTTCAAGGATGCGCGCTTCGGCTGGATCGCGAGCGTCGAGAAGATCGACGACTACACGGTGCGCGTCCATGCGAAGGAGTCGAGCGCGATCATGCTGGCGCGCCTGTGGGGTGGGCCACAGATTCTGCCCGAACACATCCACAAGGCGCTGGCAGATCCGACGACGTTCGGCCTCCATCCTGTCGGCACCGGTCCCTACAAGGTCGCCTCCTTCGACCCCGCGACCGGCAAGATCGTCCTCGTCAAGAATCCCTATTACAACTGGGGTGGCTACGAGCCTGTCGGCAAGATCGGCCGGATCGAGGTGACGACAATCGCCGACGAGCAGACGCGGCTCGCGAAGATCATGATCGGCGACCTCGATCTCATCTTCAATGTCGCTTACGATCAGGCGAAAGCCGTTGTCGCGCAGAACCCCGACTACAAGGTCGTGGTCGCGCCGACGATCGCCTTCTCCTACATCCTTTTCGATACACTCGACCGCACGGGAATTCACGTCTTCAAGGACAAGCGCGTGCGCGAGGCGCTGCTGTCCGCCATCGATGTCGAAGGGATGCGCAAAGCGCTGTTGCCGCCGGAAATCTCGGCGCGGCCGCGGATGGAGGCGATGTGCCATCCCGAGCATGTCGGCTGCGTCTGGTCGGAAAAGCCGGTTGCTTATGATCCGGCGCATGCCAAGCAACTGCTGGCCGAGGCCGGCCTCGCCGGTGGCTTCGATCTCCAGCTCCTTACTTGGGGCCGGTCGCGGGTGATCGCCGAGGCGGTCGCCGGCTATCTGCGCAAGGTCGGCGTGCGCGCGAGTGTCGACAATGCGACCATCAACGTCTTCCAGAAGGCGCGCGGCGAAGGAAAGGCGCAGACGCAGGTAACGGTTTGGGACAATGGCGGCGGCGCACCCGACGTCGACACCACCACGCAATTCTTCTTCGCGCCGAGCTCGCGCAACTACATCGGCGACCAGCAACTCGCGCAATGGACCGACCAGGCGGCGCATGAGCTCGATCTGGCAAAGCGCGAAGCGATCTACAAGAAAATCTTCGATCGCGTGACGGACGAGCGCTATGCCATGCCGCTGGTCGAGCTGCCGGCCATCCTCATTGCGCGCAAGGACCTCGCGTTCGATGAGAACCACATGAAGCTAGAAGGCTTCCTCTTCAATCGGCTGAGCTGGGTGAACCATCCTTGAGGAACACGTCCGGGCGCTGATAAGCTTTCAATGAAAACTAAACAGCTCGGGCAAGCGAAATGGCGAAGAACGGTCGCGCTCGCATCGGCGGGAACCGTCGTAAATTTCGCGCGCGGATCAGCCCGCCACCACGGCCTTAGCTGCGTAGAGGTGGCACGCGACCATCGCTTCGCCCTCGTACCGCGCCATGGGCCGCTCCTCCGCGCATTCGGGCATGGCTTTGGGACAGCGCGGATGAAACGCGCAACCTGAAGGCGGCTCGAGCGGATTGGGAAAGCCAGGACCCAGCGCGAATTCCGGCAGGCCGCGATCGGTCTCGGGGGTCAGCACGGAATCGAGCAGCGTCTTCGTGTAGGGGTGGCGCGGCCGCGCGAAGATCTCGCCCGCCGGCCCCGCCTCGATGACGCGGCCGAGATACATGACGGCGACGCGATCGGCCATATGCTCGACCACGGCAAGATTGTGGCTGACGATGACGAAGGCGAGGTTGAGCTCGCGGCGCAGATCCTGCAGCAGGTTGAGGATCTGCGCCTGAACCGACACGTCGAGCGCCGAGGTCGGCTCGTCGCAGATCACGATCTCGGGCTTCATCGCGAGCGCGCGGGCGATCGCGACGCGCTGGCGCTGGCCGCCTGAAAGCTGGCTCGGATAGGCGTAGATCAGTCGCCGCGGCAGGCCGACGCGCTCCATCAGCTCTTCGACCCGCTGGCGGCGCTCCTCGCGCGTGCCGATGCCGTGCACCTCGAGCGGCAGCGCGATGATGGCCGCCAAGGTCTTGCGCGGGTTGAGCGAGGAGTAGGGATCCTGGAACACCGGCTGGACGCGACGCGCCACTTCGGCGCGGCCGATGGCGGCGATCGGCTCGCCGTCGAGCCGGATCTCGCCCGAGCTCGGCGCCAGCAGGCCGAGCATCATGCGCGAGAGCGTGGTCTTGCCGCAGCCCGATTCGCCGACAATCGCGAGCACTTCGCCGCGACCGATCGCGAGATCGACGCCGTCGACGGCGCGCAGCGATTTCTTCGCCGCGAAACTGCCCGCGCCGACCGCGAAAACCCGGCCGACACCGCGGCATTCGAGGATCGGCGCTGACGCGGCCCTCATTGGCCGGCCTCGGCGGAATAGGAGACGCGCGCCGCCGCCGGCGCTTGCTCGAGAAGGCAACGGCTCTGGCGGTCGGCGCCGAGCGCGCGCAAAGGCACCGGCGCGGCGGCGCAGGCTTCGAAGGCATGGCTGCAGCGATTGCGGAACTGGCAGCCGTCGATCGGTCCGATCAGCGACGGCACCATCCCCGGGATCGAGCCCAGCTTGCTGCCGCGCTGGGTCTTGCCCGGCACGGGAATGCATTCGAGCAGTCCGCGCGTATAAGGATGGAGCGGCGCGCCGAACACCTGCTCGGTGGCCCCGGTCTCGACCACTTGGCCGGCATACATGACCACGACCCGATCGGCCATGCGCGCCACCACGCCGAGATCATGGGTGATGAGCAGCAGCGCCATCCGGTATTCCTCCTGCAGATCGGCGAGCAAATGCAGGATTTGCGCCTGAATGGTGACGTCGAGCGCGGTCGTGGGCTCGTCCGCGATCATCAGGATCGGATCGCACATCAGCGCCATGGCGATCATCACCCGCTGACGCAGCCCGCCCGAGAGCTGATGCGGATATTGCCCAAGACGGCTGCGCGCCGCCGTGATGCCGACCTTTTGCAAGAGATATTCCGCGCGCGCGCGGGCTTCATTGTGCCCGCCCTTGCCGTGGCGCAGGAAGATTTCCTCCATCTGATTGCCGACGGTGTAGACCGGATTGAGCGAGGTCATCGGGTCCTGGAAGATCATCGCCATCCGGTTGCCGCGCAGCGCCGCGAGCGCGCCCGCGCCGATCCCGAGAAGGTCCCGTCCCTCGAGCGCCAGGCGCTGTGCGCGCATGCGCGCGCGCCGCGGCAGCAATCCCATGATGCCGAGCGCGGTCATGGTCTTGCCGCAGCCCGATTCGCCGACGACGCACAGCGTCTCGCCGCGGCCGATGCGCAGATCGACGCCGGTGACCGCGCGCAGCGCGCCGGCCGGGCCGTCGATCTCGACCGACAATTGCTCGACTTCGAGCACCGGTTCGCCGATCGGCTGGGGGGAGGGCACGCTGACCATTGCCTCGCGGTTGCTCAATTGCGGCCTTCCGGCGCGGTGATGTCGCGGATGCCGTCGCCCAGCATGTTGATCGCGATCACGAGCACGAAGATCGCGGCGCCCGGAATGGCGACGAGGTAAGGCTGGAAGAACATGAAGTTCCGGCCCTCGGAAATCATCAGCCCCCAGGACGGCGTGGGCGGCCGAATGCCGAGGCCGAGGAAGGACAAGGCTGCCTCGACCAGGATCGCCGTGGCCATTTCGAGCGAGGCGATGACGATGATGTGGTTCAAAACATTGGGCAGGATCTCGCCGAGGATGATGCGGCGCGAGGAGGCGCCCACGGCTTCCGCCGCCGTCACATAGTCATTGACCCGCAACTGCTGCGTCACGCTCCGCGTCACCACGACGAAGCGGTCCCAGAAGAGGAGGCCCAGGATCGTCACCACCACCGTGACGGAACCGCCGAAAACCGCGATGAGGGAGAGCGCGACGAGAACGCCCGGCAGGGCGAGCTTCACATTGACGAGATACATGACGACGGAATCGATCCAGCCGCCGAAATAGCCGCCGACGAGCCCGAGGCTCGTGCCGATGAATCCGGAGATGCCCGCGGCGCCGAAGCCGACGATCAGCGAGATGCGCGCGCCGTAGATCAGGCGGGTGAGGTAGTCGCGCCCAAACCCGTCGGTGCCGAAGACATGGGCCCAGCTTCCCTTGGCGCTCCATACCGGCGGGATGAGACGCTGCGTCAGGTCCTGGGCGTAGGGATCGTAGCGCGTGAGAAACGACGCGAATACAGCGATGAGAATGGTGAGGATCATCACCGCGGCGCCGAAGAGGAAACCCGGATGCGTCAAGGCGCGCCGCCGCATGATCGCGCGCGGCGACGGCGCCTCGAGATCGTAGGCGGCGGCGCTCCGCGGCAGCGTCAGGCGATCGCGCTCGATCGATGTCATGCCTCTCTCCTTATCCTATCCTGATCCGCGGATCGATATAGGCGTTGATCACATCGGACAGGAGCGTCAGCACGATATATGCGATGGAGACGAAGACGACGATCGACTGCACCACCGGAAAGTCGGTGCGCAGGATCGACTGAAAGGCGAGAAAGCCGATGCCGTTCAGCGCGAAGACCGATTCGACGATGACCGAGCCGCCGAGCAAGAAACCCAGCGAGACGGCGGTGAGCGAGACCACGGGCAGGATGGCGTTCCTGAGCGCGTGCTTGAACAGCACCGAGGCGCTCGAGAGGCCCTTGGCGCGCGCCGTGCGGATGTAATCGGAATCGAGCGCGTCGAGCATGCCGGTGCGTGTCACCCGCATGATCGCGGGAATGACCGAGGTGCCGAGCGTCACCGTCGGCAGCACGAAATTGATGAAATGGTCCGAGCCCGAGATGGGCAGCCACCGCAAAGTCACGCCGAAAATGATGATCAGGATGAGGCCGAACCAGAAATTGGGCACGGCTTGACCGAACACCGCGAGGCCGAGCGACAGGCGGTCGATCCAGCTGTTGGGCCGCGTCGCCGCCACGACGCCGAGCGGAATCGCGATGACGAGGGCGTAGGCGAGCGACATCAGGGAAAGCTGCACCGTGACGCCAATGCGCTCGCCGATGAGCTGCGTGACCGGTTTGTTGTCGAACAGCGATCGCCCGAGATCGCCGTGCAATGCTTTGTCGGCCCAATCGAGATACTGCACGTAAAGCGGGCGATCGAGACCGTAGAGATGGGCGACTTGGGCGATCTGTTCGGGCTTCGCCGTGTCGCCCGCCAGCGCCGCCGCGAGATCACCCGACAAGCGCAACAGCGCGAAGCCGATGACTGACACGGTGAGCGCGACCAGCACCGCAATCGTCGTGCGATGGATCAAAAAACGAACCATGATCTCCGTCCCTGCTCCGCCCGAATTCCCGCCCGCCACGTGGTCGGAGCGGCGCATTTTATTGTTTGTTGCGGTCCTTCAAACTACCACCGGGAGCGCCGCTTTGAAACCCGGGAATAAGCTCCGGCGAATCCCATCCTGCCCATGATTGATGCCGGCGGAAAGCGGATTTCCGAGTGGGCGGAAGCGCCTTGCCGCTGCGGCCCGACGCCGCGAACGCGCTTGCGATCACGGCCGATCTGACCGAGACTTGCAAGAGATCATCATCCGACGCGATGAGGACAGAAGAGATGAAGAAGGGGGCAGGGATGTCGAAATTCGTCGCTGGACTTCTTGGACTCGCGGCCGCGCTTGTGCTCGGCGCCGGAACCGCGGTGGCGGGAAAGGCGAATGACACGCTCACGATCGCGACCACGGATTGGTGGAGCACGCTCGATCCGTTCCAATTCCCGCTCGACGAGGCGGCGGTCTTCTACAAGACGATCTATGAGCCGCTCCTCAGCTTCAACGAGCACACGCATAAATTCGTGCCGCGGCTCGCCAAGTCGTGGAAGCGCATCGACGACAAGACGCTGGAATTCGAGCTGCGCGACGATGTGCATTTCAACAACGGCGACAAGTTCACCGCCGACGATGTGGTCGCCACGGTCAATTTCCTGCGCGATCCGAATGTGCGAATGCGTTTCAAGGACCGCTACGACTGGGTCGCGAGCGTCGAGAAACTCGGGCCTTACAAAGTCCGGATCACGTCGAAAAAGGCCTTCGCGACCGATCTGCAGACCATCGCCTACCGCTTTTACATGCTCGACGGCAAGGTTCTCGCGAGCCTTCCAAACAAGGCGGATTACGGCCGCACCGCACCGGTGACCACGGGTCCTTATAAGGTCGTCTCGCTCGATCAAACCAAGATGGTGCTCGAGCGCAACGACAATTATTACGACAAGAGCGGGCCGGTCCAGGCGCATATGAAGCACGTCGTGGTGCTGAACATTCCGGACCGCCAGACCCAGGTCGCCGAGTTCCTCACCGGGCATATCGATCTCATCCGCAACGTGTCGTCCGACATGGCGAGAGATTTGGCGAGCATGCCAAACACCGCCGTTACCGAGCGCCACAACGGCATGCTGATGTATGTGACGCTCGACGCCATGGGACGCTCCGACAACAAGATCATGACCGACCAGCGCGTGCGCAAAGCCTTCATGGAGGCGATCGACCGCAAGGAGCTGGCGAAGACCGTCATTCCGGGCGGCGACATCGCCGACATCCTCGACGGTATTTGCGTCAAGGCCGATGTCGGTTGCCAATCCTCGACCAAGCCGCCGGCCTACAACCCCGAGGATGCGAAGAAGCTTCTCGCCGAGGCCGGCTATCCCAACGGCGTCGACATGGAATTCGACGTGCACGAGCCGATCAAGCAGATCGGCGAGGCGATCGCCGGCATGGTTCGCAATGTCGGCTTCCGCGCGAGCGTCCGGCCGCTGCCGCTCTCGCTCTATGTCCGCATGCGCGGCGAGGGCAAGTTCACCGCCTTTCTCGGCTTTTATCCGACGAACGCCCAACCCGATATGGACAACATCTTCGACTTCTTCTTCGACGGCAACCGCGACTATTGGAACGATCCGGTGGTCCAGGCCGCGCAGAAGGCGGGCGCGGTCGAATTCGACGACGAAAAGCGCGCCGAGATCTATGAAAAGGGCATCGACCAGGTCAACAACAAGAACTACATCCTGCCGGTCGCCGATCTGCCGATGGTGTTCGTGCACTCGAAGGACGTGAAGATCGCCGAGAACAAGCTGAGCCCCATCGATAATCAGGTCTGCGACTACGAATGGGCCAAGTGACGCCGATGCGCGAGCTCGCTCGCCCGAGGCGCGGCCGGCGCGGCAACGCCCGGCCGTGCCGGGCGGTGCTCGCGGCGCTCGCCGTCATGGTTCTCGGCGCCGGACCCGCCGCCGCGGGGGAATCGGACGATACGCTCCGCATCGCCACCACGGATTGGTGGAGCACGCTCGACCCCTACGTCTTCCCGCTCGACGAGGCGGGCGTGTTCTACGAGACGGTCTTCGAGACCCTGTTGCGCTATGACGAGCGGGCTCAAAAATTCGTGCCGCGGCTCGCGAAATCCTGGAAGCAGGTCGACGACAAGACGCTGGAATTCGATCTGCGCGACGACGTCACGTTCCACAACGGCGACAAGTTTACCGCCGACGACGTGGTGGCGACGGTCAAATACATCACCGACCCGGCGGTGCCGCTTCGCCACAAGGATCTCTACAACTGGGTGGCGAGCGTCGAGAAGCTCGGGCCCTACGGGGTCCGGATCACCGCGAAAACCGCCTTCCCGACCGAGCTCTCGACCATCGCCTATCAATTCTACATTCTCGATGGCAAGGTTCTCGGCGCGCTCGCGAACAAGGCCGAGTACGGCCGCACGAGCCCGGTTGCGACAGGCCCCTATAAGGTGGTCTCGCTCGATCAGAGCAAGATGGTGCTGGAGCAGTTCGACCATTACTACGCCAAGAGCTCGCCCTTCGCCGTCCACGTGAAGCACGTGATCGTCACGCCCATCCCCGACCGCCAGACCCAGATCGCCCAGCTCATGACCGGGGGTATCGACCTCATCCGCAATGTTCCAGCCGACATGGCCCGCGATTTGGCGAAGACGCCCAATATGAAGGTCACCGCGCGGCACAACGGCGTGCTGATGTATGTGACGCTCGACGCGATGGGGCGCTCGGACAACAAGGCGATGACCGACCAGCGCGTCCGCCGCGCCTTCATGGAGGCGATCGACCGCAAGGAGCTGGCGACGACCGTCATTCCGGGCGGCGAGATAGCCGATCTCCCCAACGGGATCTGCGTCAAGGCGGTGTTCGGATGCGATCCCTCGACCGCGCCGCCCGCCTACAATCCCGGGGATGCGAAGAAGCTCCTGGCCGAGGCCGGCTATCCGACCGGGCTCGATCTCGAACTCGACGTGCACGAGCCGGTCAAAGAGATCGGCGAGGCGATCGCGGGAATGGAGCGCAAGATCGGCATTCGCGCGAGCGTGCGGCCGCTTCCGCTGTCGCTCTATGTGCGGATGCGCGGCGAGGGCAAGTTCACGGCCTTTCTCGGCATCCGTCCAACCAATGTTCTGCCCGACATGAACGATCTCTGCGATTTCTTCTTCAACGGCAACCGCGATTACTGGAACGACCCCGCGATCAAGGAAGCCGCCCATGAAGGCGCGCTCGAGTTCGATAGCGCCAAGCGCGTCGCAATCTACCAAAGGCTGATCGACGAGGTGAACAGGAAGAACTACATCCTGCCGGTCGCCGATCTTCCGATGGTGTTCGTGCATTCGAAGGATGTACGCGTCATCGACGATCCGCTCAGCCCGATCACGACCGAAGTTCGCGATTACGTCTGGAGCAATTGAGAACACCTTAGATCGCCCAGTGGAGTTGCCATGATCTACAGCACCGATCGAATCCTCGTTACCCATGCCGGCGCGCTGCCGCGTCCGCCCGATTTGCGCGCCATGGTGCTTGCGAAATCGCGCGGTGAAGCGGTCGACCAGGCGGCGCTCGAGCGACGCCTCACGGCGGCCATCGCCGAGGCCGTGCGCCAGCAGGTCGAGTGCGGCCTCGACAGCGTCAATGACGGCGAATTATCGAAGTCGAACTTCACCGATTACGTGCGCGCGCGGATCGCGGGGTATGAGGAGCGGCCGGCCGAGGCGCGCCGCCGCCTCGAGATCACGGCGCGCGACCGCACCAAATTCCCGGATTATTTCGAATCGACGTCGAATCCGCGGGCGCGCCTGCAAACCAGCACTCCGACTCTTCCGGTCTGTGTCGATAAGCTGCGCTATATCGGCGCCGCTGATTTGAAGCGCGACCTCGAGAATTTCAAGGCCGCGCTCAAGGGCGTCAATGTCAGCGAAGCCTATCTGCCCGCGAACACGCCGGGCACGATCGAGCATTGGATGGCGAACGAGCACTACAAGAGCGACGAGGAATTCGTCTTCGCGATCGCGGATGCCATGCATGAGGAATACAAGGCCATCGTCGATGCCGGCTTCCAGCTTCAGATCGATGATCCCGACCTGCCCGATGGCTGGAACTGCTTGGCGCAGATGACGGTGCCCGAATACCGCTCTTATGCCGCGATGCGCGTCGACGCGCTCAATCACGCGCTCCGCGGCATTCCGCCCGAGAAGGTTCGACTCCATGTCTGCTGGGGCAGCTTTCATGGGCCGCACCACGACGACATCCCGTTGAAGGACATTGCCGATATCATCTTCCGCGTGAAAGCGCGCAGCTATTCGATCGAGGCCTCCAATCCCTGCCACGAGCACGAATGGCGGGTGTTCGAGGCGGTCAAGCTGCCCGAGGGCGCCACCCTCGTGCCGGGCGTCATTGGCCATTATTCGGACTTCATCGAGCATCCCGATCTCGTCGCCGAGCGGCTGGTGCGCTACGCCAAGCTGGTCGGGCGCGAGAACGTGCTGGCGGGGACCGATTGCGGCATCGGCACCCGGGTTGGCCATCCCTCCATCTGTTGGGCTAAATTCCGGGCCATGGCCGAAGGGGCGCGGCGGGCGACCAAGATTCTCTGGGGCCGCGCCTGACGTCCAGCCTCTCGGCCGCGCGAGCGAAGGGAAAGGAAACCCAGCATGCAGCCGCATAGCGACACAGGGACAGCGGGGGCGGCGACCGCCGCTCGGCCGCGCCTATCCGTGCGCAGGCTCACGCCGGCGATCGGCGCCGAGATCGAGGGCGTCGATCTGCGCCGCCCGCTCGATCCCGCAACCGTCGCCGCGCTGCGCCAAGCCTGGCACGAGCACGCGGTGCTCCTGCTGCGCGATCAGGAATTGTCGGATGAGGACCAGATCCGCTTCGGCGAGTGCTTTGGCACGCTCGGCCGGGTGTTCACTCATCGCGAAGGTCGCCATCCCGCCATCCTGCTGGTCTCGAACATCCGCGAGAACGGCAAGCCGATCGGCGCGCTGCCCGACGGCGAGATGCAATTCCATTCCGACCAATGCTATGTCGAGCATCCGCCCGCCGGCACCATGCTTTACGCGATCGAGGTGCCGTCAAAAGGCGGCGATACGATGTTCGCCAGCATGTATGCCGCCTATGACACGCTGCCAGAGGCGATGAAGGCGAAGCTCGAACCCCTGCGCGGCGTCAACTATTATGACCCGAGCAGCGACTATGTCGTGCGCAAGGGGCCGCCCTCCGATAAAGCACTGCGCTGGACGCATCCGGTCATCCGCGTTCATCCCGCGACCGGCCGCAAGGCGCTTTACGTCAATCGCCTCATGA